>CAYVFT010000018.1:0-17607 GCA_964450225.1 uncultured Crenothrix sp.
TAGTAGACTACTTCGACTCATTCGAGGGAGGGTAAATTTGTGGGGATACCTCAGAGTCTGACCCCATTGACCTATGAGTCTGACCCTGACCACTTTGATTTTTTGTGGAGACTGGTTTTATACGATTATCCTGGATGATAACAAATTTCCTTCCTTTCTTTATTAGCACAAATATATAATTCGAATGACTTAATGATACTGCCGTAACCTACTGACCGCTTTAAGGAAAGGAGACTGAGCATGTTAAACAAAAATATTTTTCGAGCGTTAACAAAGCTCAGCATCACACTAAGCTTTTTGCTTTTTGCTTTCATATTGTTTGTGCCGCAAGAAAGTTCTGCATTCTCTCTTACGTCAGACGAACAGCGTGCACTGCAAGAGCAAAAAACAGCCTGTGCAGAATATAAAAATAATCCCCTTAATGCTCCTTTAACGTGTGTGGATGAAGGGGAAAGGATAGTGCGCGATTCTGGGTTTATCGCCATTGAATATTGGATTAACCACCCAACTTGTAGCTGTAAGATTATGGAAGAAAACGGTAATTGCGCGAAATGGCGTTCTTGCGCAGCTTTTCGAAGCCACTGGGAACAACAGGAACTTACCGTCACTAATACTACCCCTAATGAATGCTCCACCAGCAAAAAGGGCTCAATCATCAACGTCGATCAAATGTCCGTAGGTGAGTCGGTGCCCATTGTCGGTACGCCGTTTTCTTTGAACTATTCCAGCGAGCGAGTGCCAGGCAATTTGGGTAATTACCGCCTGCGTGTCCCGCTCTTCAGTCCAGACGCCAGCTCCGTCAAACTCCAAGTTGATTGGCTGAATCAGCAGTTGCAAAAGTCGTTGGCTGCTCAAGGCACCTATGATTTCGTTTGGAACGGCCTTGATAGCGCGGGGCAGGAAGTGCCGGGGCCTATCCAGGCCACAGTCAGGCTCGAACATGATTACTGCAATTCGCTCTTTTGTAATCCAGGGCATCCCATAACTACAACCCATTGGTTAGGCAGTTTCAACGCCCGCCGCTTTGGACTCGGCGGCTGGTCGCTGTCGCCGCTGCATTATATGAAGAGTTTGATCGGAGATTTACCCGCCACACTCTATCTCGGCGACGGCAGCCAACGTACAGTAACACCGCAAGCCATCAGCAACGGGGCTGCCGGTGAAGCCTGGCGGGTCGTGGACGAGTCAGGCGCGGCCGTCTTTACTTTTGATGCCCAGGGCAGGCACCTATACACACGAAACGGGTTGACCAACGCGCTCCTTTACAAGTTCACCTATAACGCCAACGGTCACCTCACAGCGATTACTGACAGCTTCAATAATCAGACGCGCATCCTTCGTAATACACAGGGAGCAGTGACTGGCATCCGCAGCCCGGACGGCCTGGTCACCGGCATCGCCCGTAACGCCGACGGCTGGATCAGCCGTATCACCAACCCGAACGCGGAAGCCTTCACCCTGAGCTACAAGAACGCCCAGGGCCTGCTAAAAACCTTCCGCAAGCCGGGCGGGCAGATTTCCACCTTTACTTATGATCTTGAAGGGCGATTGCTTAAGGACAGCAGCTCCGCAGGTAGTGCGCTATCGTTGGCGTTGCAGAATGAATCCTCGCTCACCCGCTCAATCAAGACCACCACGGCGCAAGGCCGTTCAGCTACGCTGGAAAGCACGTCAAATCCATACTCAAGCTTTAACCCTAATACGGGACGGTACGATCAAGTATTTTCTTCCACTGCGACCGACGAAGCGGGCGTGGAAACGTCAACTTATTACATCCCGGGCCGAAACTTCGGTTTTACGATCGGCGGCGGTTATACGAGCGGCGGCATATCCTATACCGAAAACTACGGGCCCGATCCCCGTTTCGGCATATCGCTGCCGGTCGCAGAAACATTCTCGTTTTCCCAGGGCGGATATAATTCGCAGGGCACCATCAACCGCACTGTGCAGAACAACTCAGCGACCCCCACGCCATTCAATTACACGTCGCTGTCGACCTCTGTCGACATTAACGGCAAGATCAGCAATGCTGTTTATACCAGAACCACGGGCGAGACAACGATCACCACGCCTAAAAACCGTAGCGGCAAGATCGTCACCGATACCTTCGCACTTGTTAAGCAAATCAAGTCCGCTGGCCTGGCTCCTCTTCAATACAGATACGATACACGCGGCCGTTTGACTGATATACAACAGGGCCTCCGTACCACTGCGATCAGCTATGATGCCGCTGGCTGGGTCAGCAGTATCGCCGATGCTTTTAATCAGGTCCGTACGTTGACTCACGACAAAGCCGGGCGAGTCACCAGCCTGACCTTGCCGGATTCACGGGTGGTCGATTTCAGCTACGATGCCAACGGCAATCTCACCGAAGTCTCGCCGCCGGGGCGTCCTGCACATGTCTTGAAGGCCAACGGCTTTGATTTGCTGGATACTTATACGCCGCCGCTATTGTCGGGTGTGACGACTGTCGCCACCCGTTACACTTATAACAAGGATCGTCAGATCACTAAAATTTTGCGTCCGGATGGGCAAGCGATAGTGTTTAACTACCAGCCCGGCAGTTCCACTCTGGCGTCGATTACGACGCCAGAAGGCAAATATATGTATGGCTTTACTAACGGACTAATAAATAGTGCTGTAGCTCCGAACGGTATACGCAGCAATTTTACCTGGTCGGGCGAGCTGTTGAATGGTGAAAATGTGCAGAGTAAAACGGGCACGTCACTTGGTTCGGTTGCGCTGACCTACGATAACGATTTTCGACCCATCAATATAACCATCAACGACGCCTCGGGCGTCGTCGCTAACACAGCAGCTTTCGCTTACGATTTGGACGGCTTACTGGTTAAAGCAGGTAGTATGTCTTTAACACGTGCGGCTGAGACCGGATTTTTGACCAAGACAGCGCTAGGCGGCGTGAGCGAAACTTACGGTTACGATGCCACTTATGGCGAATTGGCCAATCACGCAGCCAGCGTATCCGCCTTCCCGGTCTTTTCCGAAACGCTGGTGCGTGATGACTTGGGGCGTATCGTCAGCAAAATCGAGAAAGTGCAAGGTGTAGATAATAGCTATGGTTATACCTACGACAGTGCCGGACGGCTCACCGACGTAAAACACAACAATGCTGTTTACAGTCATTATGATTATGACGAGAACTCCAACCGTGTCGGCGGCATACAAGGAGGCGCGTCAGTTAGCGCACTATACGACGATCAGGATCGGCTGTTGAGCTACGGCGGCAAAACCTACATGCATACCGCCAACGGTGAGTTGCAATCGGTCACCACGACCGCCGATGGAAAAACAACGGCTTTCAGTTACGATGTAGCCGGTAACCTGAAACAGGTACTGTTGCCTGACGGCGGCAAAGTGGGCTATCAGGTGGACGGGCTCAACCGGAGGATCAGCCGCTCGGTCAATGGTGTGGTACAAAAACGCTATTTGTATCAATCGCAGTTGCAAATCGCCGCAGAGCTTTCCTTGGCTGGAAAGCTGGTCACACGCTTCATCTACGGCTCGAAAAGTCATGTACCTGACTATATGGTTCGCAGCGGCTTACGCTACAAGTACATCACCGATCACTTGGGTTCCGTGCGTCTGGTGGTTAATGTCACCACCGGCACCGTGGCACAACAGCTCGACTACGACGAGTTCGGGCGGGTGTTGAAGGACACCAGCCCTGGTTTTCAACCGTTCGCTTATGCGGGTGGTTTGTACGATCCGGTTACCAAACTGGTGCGATTTGGGGCGCGGGATTACGACGCGGAAACGGGGCGGTGGACGGCGAAGGACCCGATTTTGTTTGGGGGTGGGGATTCCAATCTTTATGGCTACACGATAAATAATCCTTTGAATTTTGTCGATAGTCTTGGGCTAGCTCCTAGTTACGATTTCCAATCCGCAATAGATGCCACATTAATGGGAGTAGTGGCTGGTGCCATCGGCGCTGGCGAATTTGGACTAGTGACCACAGGGATCGGAGCAATTCCAGCCGCTATTATAGGTGGCGTTGTGGGTGGGATTATTGGATTTACGGGTGACGCTGTAAGCCAAGCAGTGGGCACGATTGTGCCCGGATATAGCGAAATCTATTCATTGATAAGTCTGATTACAGATCCGATAGGCGCATTACCAACCATAAATGGTGACTCGCAAAGGCCGAATCCCATGCCAATACCAGAGGTACCAGTTAAATCAGTACTTCCAGTGTCGCATCCTAGTTGTGGAAATCAATCGCGTACTCAAACACTACTTCCATGATGCTTCACTGTCAAATCAATAGGGTCAAAATCAATAGCAGAAAATCAATGGGGTCAGACTCGATTGATTTGCGATTTTTAACATAGTACAATACCTGTTTTTCTGACCAAAGAGCCGGCAATGGCACGTTTACCCAGGTTTGTTATCCCCGATCAACCACAACATGTGATTGTTCGGGGCAATAATCGTGCTGAAATCTTCTGCGCCGATGCCGATTACAGCTTCTATCTTGAAAAGCTGAAATCAGCCTGTGACAAACACGGATGCTCTGTTCACGCCTATGTGCTGATGACCAACCATGTCCATCTGCTCATTACCCCCCACCTCGAACAAAGCCTCGGCAAAGCCATGCAAATGCTAGGGCGTTACTATGTGCAATACTACAACAATTGCTACCGGCGTACAGGTACACTCTGGGAAGGTCGCTACAAAGCAACCCTGATTGATTCAGAGACTTATCTATTAACCTGTATGCGCTATATTGAGCTGAATCCGGTGCGGGCTGGCATGGTCATCGATCCGTCAGACTATCCCTGGTCAAGTTTTCAATTTAATGCACTGGGGCAAACTAATAATTTAGTGGTGCCGCACCCCGAATACCAGCACTTGGGCAAGTCGAGCGAAGCGCGCCAGTCGGCCTATCGGGAGTTATTCAAGCATCATCTTTCTGAAAACAGCATCACCGAAATTAGAGAGGCAACCAATAAGGCCTGGGTGTTAGGTAATGAGCGGTTTAAACAACGCATCCAAGAACAACTCGTCCGCCGCATCGAGCCCAAAGCCAGAGGCGGTGACAGGAAATCGGAACAGTACAAAACGAATCGTCTCATTAATTCATAGAAGCAACCATCTGACCGCCTATGGCCGTATGGCGGATAATGGTTGGCGTAGGGTGGATTCGTGATGCATCCACCACTGGCGGCTGGCGGAGGTAGTTCATGTCCGAGGGCATCAATCGTAGCCATTTGTCACTTTTTACGGTGCTTGTGCTGGAATAACTATTGGATTCTTTACGCATAAGGTTGGATGTTTTCCGAGATGACACAAATCAAGTAAATTAACATCCGAAATAACGGGTGTGTTGTATAGGGTTACCTAAATTAGCTTTCAGGTTAATGCTTTTCCAAGCTTGGCCGTTTTGTCCGAAATATTTGTTTAAAGAATTTCATTATGTCTTCGATAACCAACCAATTGTTCAATGTCCTGCAAAATGTCCAGCGTCCCGGAAATTTCTATGCGACGGGTACTCTCGAAGTTTTCCCGCCTCACGTGGAAGTAGCAGGTGTAGGCCGGATTGCTTTGCCATTGCTGCCTTTACAGGCAGATCAGCTAGTTGCAATGGCAGAGCACGCGCCTTATGGCCGCGGCCAGGAAACGCTTGTTGATACCCAGGTGCGGCGGACCTGGCAAATTGACGCCAATCAGGTCACGCTTGGTGGCAAGCATTGGCAGAAAGATCTTGATGCCATTGTCAGCCGCGCCGTGACAGGGTTAGGCATCAATGGAGACGTCAGAGCGGAGCTTTATAAACTACTGGTATACGACGCAGGCAGTTTTTTCATCAGCCATCGCGATACCGAAAAGGCGGCGGGCATGTTTGCTACCCTGGTCATTGTGTTACCTTCAGAGTACAGCGGGGGTGAGTTGGTTGTAACACATCAGCAAGAGCAGATAAAACTTGATCTTGGCTGCGATGATCCTTCCGAAATCGCTTTCGCGGCTTTTTATGCCGACTGCGTGCATGAAGTATTGCCAATCACCCAAGGTTGCCGGCTAACCTTGATCTACAACCTCTTGCGCACGGACAAAAAAATGCCGTTGCCCAAACCGCCGGATTACAGTCTGAAGCAAGATAAAGTGGCAAACTTGCTGCGCGACTGGACTACCGAGCTCAATAATGATGCTCATGAAGAAACAACGGAAAAATTGATTTATCTGCTGGAACACGCGTACACGCCGGCCGAATTGGGCTTTGATGCCTTGAAAAATGCCGATGAGGCAGTCGCTGATGTGTTGGTTGCAGCAGCCGGTCTAGTCGATTGTGACATCCATCTGGCCCTGGTGTCTGTTGAAGAATACAGCATTGCCGAATATGCAGGAAGTGGACGCTATTGGGATGAAGACGATTTCGAAGTCGGCGAAGTCATTGAACGTGTAGAAACGGTTTCCGAATGGCGGCGGCCTGATGGTCAGCCGTCACTATTACCGACATTGCCATTTAGTGCTCATGAATTTTGCCCTCCAGAAGCCTTGCTAGATATGGAGACTGATGACGTCGAATTTCATGAAGCCACAGGTAATGAGGGCGTATCTTTTGAGCGTGCATACTCCCGTGCGGCTTTAATCATTTGGCCGCGAACGAGGTACTTGGTGATTATTAATCAGGCAGGTCTCAGTGCAACGATACCGGTGTTGCAGGACTTTTGTCAGCAGTGGGAATCTGGAAACAACGACCAGAAAACAAGCTTATGGCAGGATGCGCATACTTTGGCTGGTTACATGCTGCGCGACTGGCTACCGCATTATCTTAGCCAAAATGCATACAAAACCGATACTGTCCGTGAATTTTTGGACACTATGGTCCGCTTGCGTGACAGTGAGCACCTCGGGCGCTTTTGGTCAATGGTCGCTGTAAACGGTTTCTACCACAAGGAAAACAGTGCCGCTTTGGCACGAACGGCAAGGTTATTGCCATGGACGGATGTGGTGAGCTGGACAGAACAGTCCATAAGTACAAGCGCTGCCAGAGCCCAAGAAGCCTGCGCAAAGTTGCTGGCCCTTCTTGGTATCACTGAAACAGGTTCAGCCAAAGACCTCAGTGCTGCCGCTTACGCGTTGTTCACTGCACTGCCGGGGGGACTCGGAGCGATTTCCTCAACCTCAACCCTGGGAACGATCCAGATTAAGTGTCAGTATCGATTTGGTGGTGGATGTTTTGACCGGCTTCAGTGCCATCGATGCCGCTTTGGCTGAAAATGCCCTGGATTATCTTTTCGCTTGGCCTGCTACCTACGATATGGATAAAATCCTGGTGCCGGTTGCGTTGCAACTGACTGAAACTGCGGCCAGCCATGATTTAGCTGTTGTAGCGCGTTTGCGCAATGCCGTAAAGAGGCACTTGCAGGCGCGGATTGCCGAAGTGCTGGAACCGCCTGCGGATTGGCGGAGGGACAGTAAAATCAAGTGCACTTGCAAGGATTGCAACGAATTACGCGGCTTTCTCAACAGTCCGGCCCAATCCACTTGGTCATTTAAAGCGGCTGAAGCCAGACGGAAGCATATTGAACAGTCGATCAAGAGTTACCAATGCGATTTAACTTGCTTTACCGAACGTAAGGGCAGCCCACACAGCTTAATCTGTACCAAAAATATGGCCAGCTATCATCGCCGAGTGGAGCAACGCAAAAATGACTTGGATGTGTTAGCGCGCTTGACCATTTAAATCGTAAGTGGCATGTACGAAATAGCCTATTATTTTCAATCTCTGACTAGTTAACCGGTTAAACATCTTGTGGGGATTGATTATGCTTGATTATCAAAGCCATCTTAGAAACGGGATAGGGTCTATTATGATCCCCGCTATCAGGTATTTCTTCATTGCATTCTTATTGACGTTGTCAATGGCAACATCCGTTGCAGCGGCTGAAATCCCCGATGTGATGCTGGCAAATGTCTATTCTCACCATGAAGATGTTACCCAGTTCTGGATCAGTGAAAAACTCGATGGCGTTCGGGCTAGATGGGACGGCAAGCAGCTCATTTCACGCGGCGGTCGAATCTTTGCAGCGCCGGAGTGGTTTGTCCAAGGTTTTCCTGATAGTCCATTGGATGGCGAATTATGGATGGGGCATGGCCGCTACGAAGACGTGGTTTCGGTCGTTCGCCTGCAATCAGCGCACGATGGTTGGAAAAGTATCAAGTTCATGGTGTTTGACCTGCCTGGTCATAAGGGTTCTTTCAGTGAACGTGTTGAAGCCATGCGAAAACAGGCAACTACGCGTTACCTGGGAGAATTTCGACTGGACACTGATAAATCGTTGATGCAGAAACTGGATGACATTGCCGGGCAGGGTGGCGAAGGATTGATGCTACACCGGCAAACCGCTCTTTATCATAGCGGCCGTAGTGATGATTTGTTAAAACTCAAGCCTTTTGACGATGCTGAAGCCATTGTGATCGGCTATAAACCCGGCAAAGGCAAAAATGCCGGGTTGATGGGCGCTATCAAAGTCCGCATGAATAATGGCAAGGAATTTTATATAGGGAGCGGCTTTACCCAACAGCAAAGAAAAAATCCACCGTTGCATGGAAGTCTGGTGACTTACCGGTATCAGGGTTTTACGTAGGCGGGAATACCGCGCTTTGCGGTGTTTGTCAGGGAGAGGAATGAATAGTTTTGCAAATCTAAATAAAACAGCTTAATTTTGATGAAAACTGGACAGGATTTGTTGATTTAGAGCGAATGGATTTTGATAAAATGTCATGTGGTAGCTTGTCAAATTGCGAAAACAGGTTCATTAAAACAGGAACAACGATGAAAATTGTGGCTTTGTACAGCATCAAAGGTGGCGTTGGTAAAACCTCCAGCGCGGTCAATTTGGCTTTTATTTCTGCTTGCGAAGGGTACAGCACGTTGGTCTGGGATTTGGATCCACAAGGGGCCAGCAGCTATTATTTTCGCATCAAACCCAAGGTGAAAGGTGGCAGTAAGGATTTAATCGCCGGAAAACGCGAATTGGAAGGGCTAATTAAAGGCACTGATTTTGAAAACCTGGATTTGTTACCGTCAGATTTTTCATTCAGAAATCTGGATCTGATTCTGGATGCCAAGAAAAAGCCGACCCAGCAACTTAAAAAACTCCTTAAACCATTAGCGGAAGAATACGAGTTTATTTTTCTGGATTGTCCCCCGAATATTTCCTTATTATCTGAAGCCGTGTTTGAAACGTCCGATATTTTATTGTCCCCAATTATTCCTACCACGTTGTCTTTAAGAACACTTGAGCAGCTGGAAAAATTCATCGAAGATAATAATCTGCACAACCTGGAGATTATTCCGTTTTTCTCGATGGTTGACCGGCGCAAAAAAATGCACCTGGATATTATGGAAAATTTGGTCAAGACTCATCCCGGAATTTTAAATGCCGCTATTCCTTATGCCAGTGATATTGAACGCATGGGGCTGGAACGTATGCCATTGGGCGCCTTTATCCATAAAAGCCGTTCCATGGATGCTTACAAAGAACTGTGGCAGGAACTTATGATGCGTATTGATGCATAAAAAAAACAGCCGTTTATCGTCAGATACCTGGCAAGCAAACGAAACAAGTTTTTTAGCTTAGAGTGCTTCGTGGAAATAGAAAAATCGATGTTAGTTTAATGCTCATGATCTCAATAATTCAACGTGTAACCACCGCAAAAGTCACGGTCAACAATCGAGACATAGGCAAGATTGCTACAGGTATTATGGCTCTGGTTGCTGTAGAAAAAGAAGATACCCCAAAAGATGCCGAACGTTTGTTGGAACGCATTCTTAATTATCGAATTTTTGCCGACGATAATGACCGCATGAATCTTAGTTTGAGAGACATTAATGGCGGTTTGTTATTGGTTCCGCAATTCACACTGGCTGCAGATACTCAGAAAGGTAATCGCCCCAGTTTTATTTCAGCTGCGCCACCTGAAAAAGGCCGGCAACTGTTTGAGTATCTGCAACACCTCGCAATAACAGTCTATCCCAATGTTCAATTCGGTCAGTTTGGCGCGGATATGCAGGTTTCACTTATCAATAATGGCCCGGTAACTTTCACTTTGAGATCGTCAGCTTCGCATCGATAAGCATAGCCTCTGTTATGTCTGAAAGCCGGCATTTCGTTCGGATATTAAATATCTTTTAACAAACGATTTTGATCAGAAGCTTCCATCAATTTCCTGAAGTTATTAACTGCATCCATAAACAGTTGTTCTTGATTGACATCCGGTAAATGATTTTGTCCACACTGTTCCAAGGCATTAATAACATATGCAATAGTGAGTATATTGATATCAACTGCGGGCTGGTAAACTTCATCTTCTTCATCCTGACCTTTATATTCGACAATAATATGACTTGCCATTAACTTTATCAAAACAGGCTGAATAATGGCTATCGGCATAACCAGTTTTGTCGCAATTTCGGAGGCAGTTAAAGGGTTATTCAATTGAATGAAATTCTTGATAATCAAACGAGTTATTTGCAGGGCAACGACTTTTTTCAGGGAGAAGCTCAAATCAGAAAACCGGTTGTTACTTCTATAAGTTTCATAATTCTGTAGAAAAAAAGCTACCTCACAACCGAACAGAACAATCATCCAGCCTATTTGCAACCAGATGACAAATAGGGGTAACGCTGCAAAACTACCGTAAATTGCGTTGTAGCTTGAAACACCAATCTGCAGGCTTAGATAAGCCCACTGTGACAGGTGATACATAATACCTGCGACCACACCGGCAATTATGCCGACCCTGTAGTTTATTTTATGATTTGGCATGAAAATAAACGTAAAGATAAATAATCCGGTCATAAGCACCAAAGGCGACAAGCCAAGAGCTCTGATGACCAGCCAGGTACCAAACTCAGGCAGTTGAATGACAGTTATTAACCAGGTTATTTTGGTTTTCAGAAATAATGTAATACTGCTGGATGCTATTAACACGACTGGAGCCAATAACATGAGCGATAAATAATCGCTAAATTTACGACTAATCGAACGCCCTTTGCCAATTTTCCAGATATAGTTAAAAGATTCCTCAATATTACTTATTACGTTGATAATGGTCCAAAACAGGACAACGATACCAATACCGGCGACGACTCCGCCCTTAGTGCTTTCGAGCAGGTTTTGTGCAAAACTGATTAGCTGTAATACTGTAGTTTCCTGAGCAGGTACATGTTCGATTAATCGTTCCTCCAGTATATTTTCAAAACCAAACCCCTTGGCGATACCAAACAGCATGGCGATGACAGGTACTATCGACAGTATGCTGTATAGCGTTAAAGCTGATGCCCTTAATGGACACAGATCACGAGAGAAGCCCTGGACAGACAAGATAACTATTTTTAGTGACTTGATAATTGCCGCTTTAAATGGTGGTAGTGTTTGCTCGTTTAACAGCCATACATCTTCTTTAATGAAATTGATTATATTGAGTTCCATTGGCTGATCTTCTGCTTTTCAGTTCAGGTAGAGCAAAAATACGTCAATCTTGCATAAAAATGCAAGATGGTGAGGATGTTAAATCGGTTTAGGGGTATAAGGTGATTCTAATAAATATAACCATATTACTGTCTCGATACCGGAGTTGAATTCACGTTAAATAACTTTAGTCCCAGCGATTATCCCTGACTTGTACTTTTCCATTTTCAATTCGTACGGGAAAACAGTTGATATTTTCATAGGCTGGAGGTGATTTAACTTCGCCCGTTTTAACACAAAAACGCGCACCATGACGGGGGCAGATAATCTCATCACCTTCCAATTCGCCGCTGGCAATTTCCGCTCCATCATGTGTACAAACATCTTCAATGGCATAAAAAGCGCCATCGATTTTAAATACAGCGATATCTGTGCCGTCGACATCAATTACTATATTTTCACCATCCGCCAAGGTTTTATCATCTATCACATCAATCCATTCAGACATTCTTTAATCTCCAAGCTTTAAGTCTTAATTTTTAAAATAAACATCATAACGAAGCAATTTTCCCTGAAAACTTTCATGAGGATTGCCACCCAGGGGTTCTGCGTAGTCAGGGCTTTTTACCACGACTCGTTTTCCGGCTGCTGATAAAGCAGCTGCGAAAAGCTGCTCTTTATCCTGATCATCGCCCAACAAGTCACGTAAGACTATCATTGATTTCTTGGCTAATGCGGATTTTTTACGTTTGGGCGGAAACATGGGATCAAGATAAATGCAGTCCGGCTGGGATTCCAGCGCCGTTAACAGATCAATGGCATTGCCATTGAGTAAACGGGGAGGTTTAAGATTCAGTTTCTGCATCCAGTCCTGTTCAGCCAACCGATTAAAGCCGTCGAAAAGCAATTCAGCCATCACAGACGAACGTTCGATGCACATCACCTCATAACCCATGCGGAAGATATGCAAGCAATCCTGACCCCAGCCTGTAGTGGCATCAACGACTGTTCTGGTTTTTCGCCCTAGCGCCTTTGCTAAAGCGCCTTGTTTGGGCGCAGGCCATGAGCGTTGCTCGCCATTACGCGGCTCTATATCGACAACCAGTCCCCCTTTTTTAAGCAACTTTTTATCGAGCAGTTTTAAACAGCCATCGCGCCAAGTTAAAAAGAACAGCTCTTGACTATCAAAACCGGTTTCTGATGAATTCCTAAGCGGCACAGTCAATCTTTCCGCAAGTTGCTCGAATGATTGAATATCACCCTGTCCTTGGTAAAGTACCGCCAGTTTTCCGGTATAATTTTGCACTGAATTTTTCGCGAAGAGTCTTATTCCGTAGATATTGATTTTTGTTCGTTTTTCAACGCCGCATCCAGGGTATGCCAAGCCAATGTTGCACATTTTACACGTGCCGGATATTCACGGACGCCCGCCAAGACTGCCAGTTTGCCGATGGCTTCAAGATTAAAGTTTTCATCCTTGCCGGTCGTCATTTCATGAAACTGCTTAAAAAGCTCTTCGGCTTCCTGTTCGGTTTTGCCTTTAACAATCTCGGTCATTAACGAAACGGACGCAGTTGAAATAGCGCAACCTGAACCCTGAAAACTGGCATCGGCAATTACGTCGCCATCCATTTTCAAAAACAAAGTCAAGCGATCACCGCACAAGGGATTAAATCCTTCCACCTGTCTGTCAGCATTTTCCATTACCCGAAAATTTCGAGGGTTGCGGTTATGGTCAAAAATAACCTCCTGATAGAGGTCGCGTAAATCATCAAACATTAGCCAAATACCTCAATCAAGGATTCTATACCGTTCATTAATACATCAATTTCATCTTTAGTGTTATACATTGCAAAAGACGCTCTTGCCGTCGCCGGCACTTTATAAAAATCCATTACCGGCATGGCACAATGATGCCCGGCCCTTATTGCTATACCTAAACTATCGAGCATCGTACCAATATCGTGCGGATGTATTTTATCCAGCACAAAAGACAGTATCGCACCTTTATGCTCAGCCTCGCCGATAATCCGGAGGCCTTTAATTTGCCGGGCTTTTTCGGTAGCGTAAGCCAGCAGCTCAGCCTCGTAAGCAGCGATTTTACCCATACCGTTTGCATTCAGGTAGTCGATAGCAGTTCCCAAACCGACGACACCGGCAATATCCGGCGTGCCTGCTTCAAACTTGTAAGGGAGGACATTATATTCAGTTTCTGCAAAGGTGACTTTACGGATCATGTCGCCGCCGCCTTGATAAGGCGGCATGACTTCCAGCAAGGCTTGTTTTCCGTAAAGTACGCCGGTACCTGTAGGCGCATAAAGCTTATGCCCTGAAAAAACATAAAAATCACAATCCAGATCCTGCACATCCACGGTCATATGTGGAATGGCCTGCGCTCCGTCCAGCAGCACAGGTATGTCTTTCGCATGCGCGGCGGCGATAATCTTTTTAACCGGGTTAATCGTGCCCAAGGCGTTGGACATGTGCACAATTGAAACCAGCCGGGTTTTATCGCTGAGCATTTTTTCAAACTCAGCATAGATTAATTCGCCTTGCAGATTAATGGGTGCAACCTTCAACACCGCGCCGGTTTGCTCGCACAGCATTTGCCAGGGCACGATATTGGAATGATGTTCCATTGCGCTAATAATAATTTCATCGCCCGGCTTGATATTGGCTTTGCCGTAAGTTTGCGAAACCAGATTAATAGCCTCGGTAGCGCCCCTGACAAATATGATTTCTTTTTCGTTGGCCGCATTAATAAAGTCTTTAACCTTGGTTCGCGCGCCTTCAAATAGATCGGTAGAACGCACGCTCAGAGTATGCACACCACGATGCACGTTAGCGTAATCATGGCTGTATAAATGTACGATGCTGTCGATAACGGCTTGTGGTTTTTGACAGGTGGCGGCATTATCCAGATAAACCAACGGTTTGTTGCGTATCTTTTCTGCCAGAATGGGAAAATCACCGCGAATTTTTTCTACAGGGAAGTTTGTCATAGTTTTGTCTGTTCAGATTTTGACGTGTTGCTTATTCACTAGCGACATAATATATTTGTCTTTGATTCTAATTTGGTTTGATTGCACTTATGGCTACTGTTAATCCTACGAAACACCTGACCAATCTCGATGAATGGCGCAGATTGGGCGAAGCTAATATTTTTCCGCCTGAGAGCCGGCTTGAACTTATCAATGGAGAAATTTTAGAAATGGCGCCCATAGGTTCTAATCATGCGGGTCATGTGATTCGTTTACTTAATTTTTTTGCACCATTAGTTGGCAATAAAGCATTGGTTAATGCCCAAAATCCACTCCAACTTGGCGACCTTTCTGAGCCTGAACCGGATTTCATGCTGTTAAAACCTCATGCTGATTTCTATTCATCCCGTCACCCCAATGCTAACGATGTATTGTTGCTGGTTGAAGTCGCCGATAGCTCGTTGGCGTTTGACCAAAACCAGAAACTGCATTTATATGCGTTGCACGGTATTCCCGAATACTGGCTGCTTAACCTCAATGATGTGTGTCTGGAAGTGTATCGCATACCCAACGGCGAGGTGTATGCAGAAAAAACCACGCTGCATGGGGGCGATACTCTTACTTTATCACTACTACCTGAAATTACATTCCGTATTGATGACATTCTGTAACGCAAGATACCCGTTTAGTGCCTTATTTATAACCAGCTTTTTTCAACACCTTCCTGAGGGAAGCGCAGTAAAACCTGCTCTAAAACCATGTCGTGTAACCCTTTGATCTTGATTTTATCGACCATTTCGTTGGCAAAAGCAAAGGTCAACATATTTCGCGCAGTTTCCTCATCAATACAACGTGATTGCAGGTAAAAAATGGATTTTTCATCCAACTGCCCTACGGTAACTCCATGTCCGCACTTGACATCATCGGCATAAATTTCCAATTGGGGCTTGGTATCGGCTTCAGCATCATCCGATAACAGCAAATTGCGATTATTCATTTGCGAATCGGTTTTTTGAGCATCAATATCCACAATCACACGCCCCTGAAACACGCCTCTGGCTCTGTCATCAAGCACTCCCTTATACAACTCCCGGCTGAATGCCTGCGGTTTTAAGTGATTGATGCGAGTATGATTATCGATATGCTGACGCTTAACACCTAAATACAAACCGTTTAGTTCGCACTCTGATGCCAAATCCAGATCAGCGTGAATATCCGACCGTGCCAGTAAAGCGCCAAAAGCAAAGTTATGATGGTTAAACCGCGCATCACGAGCCTGTTTAACGTAAGTACCGCCAAAATGATAGGCTTTATCAGACTCGCACTGCATTTTATACAGCGTTACATCGGCATTTGCGCCAACAAAAACTTCAGTTACCGCGGCTGATAAATAGGCGTTATCCAAACCAACAAAGGTTTCTATTATTTTAGCTTCCGCCATTTCATCAGCAATAATAATCGTACGCGTCGTTGCCAGGACATCGGCTTGAGTAGCGATATGCAAAACTTGTATCGGTTTTGCCAACACCTGTCTGGCGGGGACATGAACAAACAAGCCGTCGGTAAACCATGCGGTATTAAAGGCGATAAAGCTATGCTCTGCATGGTCAACCGCTTGACCCAGATGTGTTTCCAATAGTGATGGATATTTAACCAGGGCATCTGCCATGTTCAGCACAGAAACGGAGTCAGGGAGACCTGCCAAAACCGAAAGTTCTGCTGAAACATGGCCGTCGACCAAAACTACCGACCATGCATCGTCCAATTGATATTGCTTCAGCCAATCCGGATCAATATGGCTTGATACCGGGTTTATCGAAGGTGAAAACAGTTTTTTCTCAATAGCCGACACATTGGTGTAACGCCACTCTTCTTCACGCAATGACGGAAAACCCTGCGCCGAAAACTTTTCCAGTGCCTGGCTTCTTAAGCGCTGTAGCCATGGCAAGGCTTGTCCAGGCAACAAGGGGGCTATGGATTGATATTCAGCCGTATATTGGCTTGCTGATGTCGTAGTCATTATGCCGCCTTGCTATCTTCAACCCAACTGTAGCCTTTCTCTTCAAGCTCCAGAGCCAGTTCCGCACCCCCGGATTTAACAATTTGACCATGCGCCAACACATGCACAAAATCCGGCTTAATGTAGTCCAGCAAGCGTTGGTAATGCGTCACCATCACAAAGGAACGATCAGGAGAACGCAAGGAATTCACGCCCTCCGCAACCACTTTTAACGCGTCTATATCCAGACCGGAATCGGTTTCATCCAGAATACAAAGCTTGGGTTCCAGTATCGCCATTTGCAGTATTTCATTGCGTTTCTTTTCACCGCCTGAGAAGCCTTCATTCACCGCCCGGTAAAGAAATTTCTCATCCATTTCCAGCAAACGCACCTTGCCTTTAACCAGAGTTAAAAAATCCATCGCGTCTACTTCAGGCTGCCCATGATGTTTATGAATCGAATTAAGCGCGGCTTTTAACAAATAAATATTGCTGACACCGGGAATTTCCACCGGGTATTGAAAGGCCAGAAACACACCTTCACGCGCCCTGATTTCAGGCGGCATCTCCAGTAAATCCTTGCCTTGATAAGTTATCGATCCGCCGGTTACTGTATATCCGGCCTTACCTGATAAAATATGCGCCAACGTGCTTTTACCGGAACCATTAGGTCCCATGATGGCATGAATTTCACCGGCTTTAATCTCAAGGTTAATACCTTTAAGAATTTGTTTATCGTTTACGTTGACGGTTAAGTTTTTAATACTGAGCATAAATGTTCCAATGGGTTTTTATGGGTCTAAAGAGGAGAATCAATATTTCTATCATCTTGAATCGTTTCTTGTCGGTGCTGATTATCTTCAGGCTGATAACGCATTTTAATAAACGCAACAAAATTTTCTATTTGCCGCAACGCTTCAGGAGGCAATTGCTCCAAGTCATTTAAAAGTTGTGTCCTGTTCATTGCTATATCCCCCAACATCTTTATCGCGCTCAAATAAACTATCTATTTCGCCATCAGCCATATCAACATCGAGATATGATTTATCAAACAATGCATTTTTGGGCTCATGCGCTCTTATATAGTCAGATAAAATCGCGACAACAGCCTCTTGTGGAGTCTGATATTTTCCAATTTGTACGACTTTATTTATCAAGTCATCATCTAGCACTAGGGTGGTCATGG
>CAYVFT010000018.1:17707-41852 GCA_964450225.1 uncultured Crenothrix sp.
CCAATTTGTACGACTTTATTTATCAAGTCATCATCTAGCACTAGGGTGGTCATGGTATCTCTTTTATTTGCTAGTATTTAATCTTTCAGTCAGTTTAACCAACCGAACCTTCCAAACTCAACCCCAACAACGCCTGTGCCTCTACCGCAAACTCCATCGGCAATTCCTTGAAGACTTCCTTACAAAAACCATTAACGATCATCGACACAGCATCTTCTGCTGACAACCCGCGTTGCTGGCAAAAGAACAACTGGTCTTCACTGATTTTAGAGGTAGTGGCTTCGTGCTCTACCTGAGCTGATGGTTGCTTGACTTCTATATAAGGAAATGTATGTGCGCCGCATTTATCACCGACTAGCAACGAATCACACTGGGTATAGTTACGCGCATTTTCGGCGCTTTTTAATATTTTCACCAAGCCTCTATAGGTGTTCTGGCCTTTGCCTGCCGAGATGCCTTTGGACACAATCGTGCTGCGGGTGTTTTTACCGATGTGGATCATCTTGGTGCCGGTATCGGCTTGTTGATAATTATTGGTCAATGCCACTGAATAAAATTCTCCGATAGCATTATCGCCCGTCAAAATACAACTAGGGTATTTCCAGGTAATTGCCGAGCCTGTTTCTACCTGAGTCCAGGATACTTTGGAGTTTTCACCCCGGCAATCGGCGCGTTTGGTGACAAAATTGTAAATACCGCCTTTACCTTCTTTATCGCCCGGATACCAGTTTTGCACGGTAGAATATTTGATGGTTGCGTTTTTCAGCGCTATTAATTCAACCACCGCTGCATGCAGCTGGTTTTCATCACGCATAGGAGCGGTACATCCTTCAAGATAGCTGACATGACTACCTTCGTCGGCAATAATCAAGGTGCGCTCAAACTGTCCGGTATTCGCCGCATTAATTCTAAAGTAAGTTGATAATTCCATCGGGCAGCGCACACCTTTGGGAATATAAACAAATGAACCATCAGTAAATACGGCTGAATTTAAAGATGCAAAAAAATTATCGGTATGCGGCACAACTGAGCCCAAATATTTTTTAATCAACTCAGGATAATCGCGTATGGCTTCGGAAATGGGACAAAAAATGACCCCGGCATCTTTCAACTTGCCTTTAAAAGTCGTTGCCACCGATACGCTATCAAAAACTGCATCGACCGCAACACCTGCTAAACGCTCCTGCTCATCCAGCGGAATGCCCAGCTTTTTATAAGCTTCCAGAACTTGCGGATCGATTTCATCCAGACTTTTGGGACCGTCTTCCTTTCGCTTAGGCGCGGAATAGTAACTGATAGCTTGATAGTCGATGGGATCGAACTTAACAAATGCCCATTCCGGGGATTTCATGGTTTGCCAATGACGAAAGGCTTTTAAGCG
Source organism: uncultured Crenothrix sp. (assembly GCA_964450225.1). Taxonomy (GTDB): domain Bacteria; phylum Pseudomonadota; class Gammaproteobacteria; order Methylococcales; family Methylomonadaceae; genus Methylobacter_C. Next base: position 19,089 of record CAYVFT010000018.1, read on the forward strand.
GTATTCAAGCATAAATTCAGGTTCATTCTTAACCTTCGACAAGTTATGAATCACCGATTCATCCAAGCCGGGCGGAAACGTGTTGGTTTCCAATTCAGTAACAAAGCCCTGTTTGTATTCCTTATTGATAAGGCTATTGATTTCTTTCGCACTTGCTGACATATAAAACTCTCTAATCTAACGATATAAACTGGCCACGGGGATCAGGATTTCTTGCCCCCAAGCCGGATCTTGGGAACGAGCGGGTCTAATCATATCTGCTAACGTCACTGACTCTAAGGCATTATGAATGGTCTGATTAATTAAACTCCAGTTACCACGAATCCCGCAGCCTGAAGCCTGTTCACATCTCTGCTGCGAAATACTACATTCGGTTAGTGCAATCGGTCCTTCCAGCGCGCTGATAACGGCTGCTATGGTAATTTTTTCCGGCGCTCCGGCTAAAGCATACCCTCCCTTGGCGCCGCGTGTGGAAGTCAGTACATTTGCTTTGACCAGAAGCTTAAGGATTTTACTCACCGTAGGCAACGCAATACCGGTTTCTGATGCTATTTCCATGGCCGCATGCACATGCGTGTTATCTCTGGCCATAAAGCTTAAAATGACTGTTGCATAATCCGTTAGTTTACTTAACCGTAACATAGCTGCTCCAAATAATTAAGACTATTTTAGTACTGTTTAAATCCTTAGTAAAGAGCTTGGTTATTATTAAGCAACTAATTAAGCACGAACAACATCCACGAAAACCACAAAGATAGTCATCGAAATACCAATCTGTAGCTCATTACCCAAGGTGTGAACGGTTATGCAATACATCACACTGACTTTTTAGCATCTTTCGTGGGCCCTTCGCCGTTTTTAGGATAAAGCTTTTTTGTGCCTTTCGAGGACTGCAGTACATAGGTTAAACAATTCAAGTCATTGCAACACGAACATATGAGTGTCTCTAATAATTACCCCAGCCAGCATTGTTTTTTGGCACATAGGGGTAATAACGAAATAAGACAATAGCAGCACTTTAAACGGCGGGTAAAAAAAAGCGTTGTCTTCATAGTGAAATAAACTGATAATAATATCGATTCAATACTATATCCGGTCCATTTTTCTTTTCCATTAATGAGCAGTTACTGCACGAAAGATTAGTTAACTGACTTTATTGTATTTTTTCTAAAACTTGCCAATTAGTTGCTTGAACGTATAATTGCAGCCATTTGTAAACGACCAAGTAATGTTAGACTTAAGGAACACTTAAATCATGGGAATTCTCAGTCTACTACTCTGGACACCGGCTGTCGGAGTCTTACTCTTGGCTTTTACTCCCGGCCAGCACACCCAGATAATTCGCTATATTGCGAATCTGTTTACTACCCTCGCCTTTTTGCTAAGCTGTTGGTTAGTCAGCTTGTATGACCAGCATGACGCAGCTCTTCAGTTCAGTGAATATTTTCCTCTCAATCCTGACCTTGGTAGTGCTTACGCACTGGGTATTGACGGGTTATCCATGCCCATGCTGGTTTTGGCAACCTTGCTTACATCGATTGCCTTGCTGGCTTCTTTTACTATTTCCAGCAGTGTTAAGGGCTATCATATTTGTATCCTGTTGCTTGAATTTGGCATGTTAGGTGTTTTTCTGGCACAGGATTGGGCATTATTTTATATATTTTGGGAAGTGACTTTAATCCCCCTGTTTTTTCTAATAGGCCGCTGGGGCGGCAAACGCAGGCATGCTGCTAGTCTAAATTTTGTACTCTACACGATGGGCGGCTCGATTTTTATGCTCATCAGTTTACTCGCGATTAGTCAGTATGACCTGGAACACGGTGGATCTTTAATGACGACCATGCATCAGGCGGCACAAGACATGCCACGCTATGAGCAGATTTTAGTGTTACTTGGTTTCTTAATCGGCTTTGGCGTTAAAATGCCGATTTTTCCACTACATGGCTGGCTACCGCTAGCGCATGTTGAAGCGCCCAGTCCCATCAGTATTCTGCTATCGGGAATTTTACTGAAAATGGGCGCTTATGGCCTGATAAGAGCCGTAGCCATGCTGCCGGAAGCCGCGCATATTTTACAGCCTATGCTGGTTTTTCTGGCACTGTTCGGGATGCTTTACGGCGGCTTGTTAGCCTGGCGGCAAAGCGATCTTAAAGCCATGGTGGCTTATTCGTCAGTCAGTCACATGGGCATTGTTTTATTAGGTATTGCTACCTTGAATGAAACGGGGATTACCGGCGCGGTGTTGCAAATGACTGCTCACGGTTTGATTGCAGGGGCAATGTTTCTGCTGGTGGGGCTACTTTATGAACGCACCCATACTCGCAATATCCAGGATTACAGCTCGCTGGTTCAGGTCATGCCGCGTTTTGCCTTGTTTATGACCTTAACATTACTGGCGGCGATGGGGTTGCCCGGTTCAGTCGGGTTTATCGCCGAACTGCACACGCTTATCGGTGGTTTTCAGCAATGGAGCGGCTTGATGGTGTTCTTCAGCATGGGTATTCTGATTAGTGCGGCTTATGCCATGCGCACTATCGGACTTTTATTTACTGGCCCGGTAAAGCCACAAATGCAGCAGATTGCCGACCTTAAAACGCCTGAAATTTTAGCGGCAGGCCTATTGGCCGCAGGCATAGTGTTATTCGGCCTACTGCCTGCGCCATTGATTGAGCTGTCAGCTGCAACTCTTGCACAGATGAACAAACAGATTAGTCAGCGGTTATTATAAAATTAATCATGCAAGAATCGCTTTTAAACTCCGATAATAGCCGCGAGCAAATCATAGCCGCACTGAATCATCTGGATCATGTACTGCCCGGACAAGGGCCTCTCCTTGATTTCGTGCATCACAATACCTTGCATGGATTTCAGCATCTGCCGTTTGACGAGGCCCTGGCTGCATTCGAAGCCTTGACCGGAATTTGCGGTTATCTTCCTGAAGCGCTAAACCGGGATTTTTACCGGCAAGGGCGCATTAATGATCGTGATCTGGCCGCTGCGCTGGCAAAGCGTCCAACCTTACAGGCAGAGCGGGCCGTTTGTGCTTTAAAAGATCGTGTTATCACGCGAAAAGATATTTATAGCATCGCGCTATTATTTGATTTGAACGGCATTACCGTTAGCCAGTTAAATTGGCAAATAGAAGAATTGAGGGCTTTGGATGCCATGCAAGCCGATGTGCCGGAGTCAATTCGTAGCCAGTTATTTACAGACGATGCCCATCAAGGCAACGTTATCAAACAACTTTGGGTAAGTATTTTAACCAAACTTGATTTGCAGCAGGCCGCGCTACATCCCGAAGCCTTGCTTGATTTATCGCTGGAGCAGGCTGAAGAATGGCTGACAGCTCATCAGGTCATGCAGCAACGGGACAAAGAGACATTGCAGCAAGACGCCTCTTTGGCACTCGATGAATTATTATCCCAATTGGGCGATAGCATTACCTTACGCGGCTTTATCCTCATTCTGAGCGGGGTTGATATACTCGATTCCGTTCGCCCACAACTGATACGCATCTGTGCATCGGCTTTGGATGAAGGCGTTACATCCTGGCACTTACCTGACCGCAGCCGGTTAGGTTTTTATGCTGCCTGGCGGGCAACTGTAGCCTATGATGCCAATCCATTTTTACATGAGTTGCCTGACTGGCAACAGATTATGTCCGAATTACCTGAGGATGCAGTCGATACCATCATCCTCCAACTGACTCAACTGGAAATACCGCAAATACGATGGGAAGGCTATCTACGTAGACTGGCACTTGAATTACCCGGCTGGTCAGGTTTTATTAACTGGCGGCAACATCATCCTCAATACCAAACGGCTAACGATGCAGCACCCCAATTGTCCGATTATCTTGCGATTCGACTGACTTTGGACAGGCTGTGGCTAAATCAGGTCTGCCGGGATATCTGGAAGTGTGAAGCGAAATTCAGCACACTCCGGTCTTATTTCCGTAAAAACCTTTCAGAATTTACCGTGCGCAGGCAATTGTATCAGGGTGACTTGCCGGAATATCTGACTCAACTGGCCGAATCATTAACCATCCAGGCAGATTCCGAGCGGCCTGACCGCCCCGGCTGGCAGCAGCTTGCTGACCTGATCTGGACCTGGCGGCTCAGCCCAATGGCTGAAAACAACACAAAGCACAACATACAAAACAGCGCTTGGCGCCTGTTCCGTTTATGTCAGCATTTGGAACTTAATGCCACACACCTGCAAGCACTGCAAAAAACCGATCTACAGGCGATGTTAACTCTTATGGATGATTTTAACATCACCGAACGGAGCAAAGTCTGGCTTATTGCTTACGAGCATCATTATCGCGACGAACTGTTTCAGGCACTACGTGCCAATCATAATCGTGGCCGCTGGGTTAAACGGATTAAGCGGCCTGAAGCCCAAATCATCATGTGCATGGATGAGCGCGAGGAAAGTTTCCGCAGACATCTAGAAGAGCTGAATCCGGCTATCGAAACCCTGGGCGTGGCCGGATTTTTCGGCATTCCGATGAACTATAAAGGGCTCGATGCTACGCACGTAACGCCGCTTTGTCCGGTAGTTATCACACCGGCACATGAAGTTGATGAGGTCGCCAAACAAGGCCACGAAAAAACGCTACTTGCGCACCGGAAAGGGCGCCGGATGTACCAGCGCTTCGGTTATTTGCTATATCATACTTTACGCCGCAACCTGTTACTGTCATACGTCACTATCGATCTGATAGCTCCGTTTACCTTGACAGGACTTTTTGGTAAAACCCTGTTGCCCGGCACTAATAAGACTATTGCCGATTGTTTACGGCGAGCCGTTGTGCCGCCTGTCAGTACCGAATTGGAGTTTACGTCAACCGATACGGCAACGACTGACCCGGCCAAACAACAAAAACAGCGCTTTACCGACAGCGAACAAGCCGAGCGCGTAGCTACACTACTACGTATGTTAGGACTAACCGACGGTTTTGCGCGGATTGTCGCTCTGGCAGGTCACGGTTCGACCAGCCAGAACAACCCGCATGAGGCCGCGCATGATTGCGGCGCCTGCGGCGGCCGGCAGGGCGGACCCAATGCGCGTGTATTCGCGGCCATGGCCAACCGCCCTGAAATCCGCGCGCGGCTAACCCTGCAAGGTATCGTCATTCCTGACGATTGCTGGTTCGTTGGCATGCAGCATGATACCTGTAGCGATGCCATGACCTGGTACGATCTGGACGCGATACCGTCTTCTCTACGTGAAGATTTCGAGCGTTTCAGGGGCTATATTGCTCAGGCACAGGAATTATCCGCGCATGAGCGTTGCCGACGGTTTTTCTCAGCCGATCGCTCGGCCACACCCCGCCAGTCTTTTCGGCATGTGACGCTGAGAGCGCATGATTTAAGTCAAGTTCGTCCGGAGTTCGGTCATGCAACCAATGCAGCGGCGGTGATCGGCCGTCGCGCCCTGACACAGGGTTTATTTCTGGATCGGCGTGTATTCCTGATTTCCTACGATCCTACGCAAGACCCCGAAGGTAAGATCCTCGAAACAATTTTGCTTACTGCCGGCCCGGTCGGTGCCGGCATCAATCTGGAATATTATTTTTCCACAATCGACAACGAACGTTTCGGTTGCGGAACAAAAATACCGCATAATGTGACCGGTCTATTCGGAGTCATGGAAGGAACTGCAAGCGATTTGCGCACCGGTTTGCCTAAGCAGATGGTAGAAATTCACGAACCGATGCGGCTGCAGATTCTGGTTGAGGCGAAAACATCGGTGCTGGAGCAAATTTACGCTCGCCAGGAAAGTTTACGTGAACTGATCGCGGGCGGCTGGGTGCATCTGAGTACGAAAGACCCGGACAGCGGCGATATTTTTATCTTCGAGTGTGGAACAGGTTTTGCTGCCTGGCAAGCAGAAGCAAAAGATTTACCCCTCTGCGACAAGTCGACGGATTGTTACCGGGATAAAACCTCGCCCGTCTCCCCAATGTTGATTAAACAGCCCGAACTGTTGTGATTATAGAATTATGGATGCCCTAGTCGTTCTAATCCCTTTATTGCCAATTATTGCCGCAGCAATTATCGGCATCGGTAATTTATCCGGAATACTCAACGGCGAAGCCAAGGAAAGCGCTACAGCGATAATTGCTGGCTGGGCTATCAGCATGTCCTGTCTGCTTGCGCTGGCTTTGCTGGGTGCGGATTTATTGGGAAAAAATACCGGCTCAATTAATGTAGGGGAATGGCTAACCAGTGATACCTTGAACATTCAAGCGAATTTTATCACCACGGGTTTTAGCGTCAAGTTGGCTGCGCTGTTTGCTATTCTGTTATTTATCATTATGCATTTTTCGATTAATTACATGCATAAAGAACCGGGCTTCCATCGCTTTTACTTTATTTTGAGCCTGTTTGCTTCGGCCATGCTGTTACTGGTGGTGTCGGCTAATGCGGTCGGTACTTTTTTCGGCTGGGAGATTGCCGGGCTCTGCTCTTATCTATTGATAGCGTTCGCATACGATCGCCCGATTGCCACAACTAATGCAACGCGGGTGTTTGTGACAAACCGTATCGGCGATGCCGGGTTTATTCTGGGAACAGGATTAAGTTACGCCTGGGTCGGCAGCATTAACTGGAATAGTTTAACTGCTGCCTCGACAGAGCTTACCACGAGTGAAGCCACCGGAATTTCGCTGTGCTTTGCTATGGCGGCGTTTGCAAAATCAGCACAACTGCCTTTTACACCCTGGCTGGCGCGAGCGATGGAAGGACCAACACCATCAAGTGCTGTATTTTACGGCGCGGTCATGATACATGCAGGTGTTTATCTTGTCTGTCTGTTAGAACCCGTTTTTGAACGGGCACCATTTGCCATGGCCGTACTCGCCATAGTGGGATGCACAACGGCAATCTATAGTTTTATTGTCGGCCTGACTCAGACTGACGTAAAGAGTTCGCTGGTTTTTGCCACATCCGGTCAACTGGGTTTGATGTTTCTGGAATGTGGGCTCGGATTTTGGCAACTGGCCAGCTGGCATCTTTGCGCTCATGCCGTGGTACGTGGCTATCTGTTCTTAACGGCACCGTCATTTCTCCATCATGTACATGACAATCCGGTAAAGCCTGTTGCACCAGCCATCGCAGGACTGCGCTGGGCCTATATTGCTTCACTGCAACGATTCTGGCTGGATCAAATGGCGGACTGGACATTGGTAAGGCCGATTCGGCGATTAGCGCATGATCTGGCTTATTTCGATGATCACGTTGTTGATCGCATTATGGGTGCGCCTGCACCCGCCATTCGCACAATATCATCACTGGCTCAACTGGAAGAAAAAATGATAGGAGCCCGGCTGGATAATGAAGTTGATGAGTTTGCTCTCGGTAGTGGTCTGGCAGGTAAATTCACCGAATGGTTTGCAGCCATCATGCACTGGTTTGAAGATCACTTTGTTTTACGTGGTATAGGCAAAAACGTAGTTAATTATGGTCGAAAACTTGGACGCGTCGCCAATAAATTCGAGCAGTTAATACTAAGACCGCGCTATCTGGTGCTGTTTGTGTTTATAACATTGTTAGTTGCATTTTGAGGCGATGATGAATAACCATATTACTCTCTGGTCGGAATCTGCTGCCTTCCCGCTGCTAACTACACTGACAATTGTTCCGCTTGCGGCCATGGTAGGTATCCTGTGCTCACATTCTTCTCGTGTTGCACTGTATTTTGGCTTTTCTGGATCGCTATTGACGATGTTGCTCAGCACCTATCTGCTAGCTATTTTCGATTCCGGTAATCCCGGCATTCATCTGGTTGAACAGGTTCATTTCGCGTGGTTCAGTTATAGCGTTGGTGTAGATGGCGCGAATATTTTATTTATTCCGCTGACCGCTGTATTAACTTTACTGGCTTTGGTTTACACCCTGATCACCCGGCATGTTACGGATCGGCTGTTCATTGCTTGCCTGCTGGGTTATGAAGGTATATTGATCGGTGCTTTTGCGGCACTGAATGTGATGCAATTCTGGCTGTGGTGTGTGTTGGAGCTCATCCCGGTCGTTTTGTTAACGATTCATGCCGGAACCGGACGAAACAGACGCTGGGTCATCGCGTTATTCCTGCAATATTGGGGCAGTGGTTTGCTGATGGCCTTGGCTGGTTTTATGTTTCTCGCCTTTGGCTTAATCGATTCAGAGCATCCGCTAACCTTTGACTGGCTGACGCTAAAACGGAATAACGCCTATTTGCATGACGAAGTACTGATTTTTATACTCCTGTTCTTTGGTTTCGCCATTCGTATGCCGTTATTTCCGTTTCACGGCTGGCTGCCGTTGATCGCGGAACAAGGCACTGTGGCAAGTGCCGCCATTTTTATGGTGGGTCTGAAACTGGGCATTTATGCCGTGATTCGTTTTATTTTGCCGATGGTTCCAGGCGTCGCTGAACAATGGGCCGGATTTGTATTGACTTTGAGTCTGATCAGTATTTTTTACGGTGCGTTACTGGCACTGATGCAAATTAATATTCGCAGATTGCTGGCCTTTGCTGTTGTCAGCCAAACGGGAATGCTGGTCATCGGTATTTTCAGCTTTACTGAATACGGCCTGGAAGGCAGTTTGTTACTTTCAATTGCTTACGGACTTGCGGCAGCGGGCATGTTATTCAGTGTCGGGTTGATTTATGAGCGAACCCGCACTGCTTTTATTCCACGTCTGGGCGGGTTGTTTGATACCAATTCGGCCATCGCATTGATGTTTCTAATCTCGGCGCTGAGCACTATGGTCATGCCTGGTACGCCCGGATATGATGCTGCTCATCTGCTCATTGAGGGAGTTATTGAGGAAGACGGTTGGCTGATAGCGATTGCTATACTGATAGGCAACGTGCTTGCTGCGGCTTTCTTACTGCGTGCTTTTCAACAGATATTTATCGCAACTCCCAAGCGTGCGCATCAACCTTACAGCAGCTCACATCATCCCGTCAGACAAGAACGCATTATTACCGTAGTGATTTGCTCATTACTGATTGTTACCGGTTTTTACACAACACCCTGGCTGGATTTTATAGACCAGGAAGCAACCGATATAGGAGCGCATTATCCCATGCACGGCTTAGAGCAGCCCGGCACTATGACTGAACCTGCCGATAATAGCGGTATAAAGGACAATCTGCATGAATGAGGTACTAAGAAACCTGGCAACGATGAATTTCCCGCTGCTAAGTCTTGTTATTCTGTTGCCTTTATTGGGTGCCATTGCAACCGGAGTTTCCGGCAACATAAAACTGGCAAAAAAAATCGCAGTGGCGATTGCCGGCCTTGAGATGATCCTGACGCTGATGGTGGCGTTGCTGTTTGATGCCACTCATGGCCATAATTTTCAACTGGTCGAGCGCTATACCTGGATACCCGGCCTGAATGTCGAGTTTCTGGTCGGTATCGATGGTATTTCGGTATTATTTTTGCCGATGTCAGCAGTATTGACCCTGATAGCAATTATTGCCTCGTGGAATTCGGTACAACACTTGCACCGGTTTCATTTTGCCTTGTTACTGGCACTGGAAGGCGTCACCATCGGCGTATTTTCAGCACTGGATACGGTGCTGTTCTTTTTATTCTGGGAACTGACTTTGCCGCCTATCTTCTTTTTGATTGGCTTATGGGGAATTGGCCCCAAACGGCGCAGTGCGGCGCTGAAGTACACCCTTTTTATGCTGTTCGGCGGTGTACCGTTATTATTTGCCATTATCATCCTGGCCATTAATCACGCTGCTGATATGGACGGCGCTATTCCACAGGATTTATCTTTCAGCTTGCCGGTACTCCTTGACACGCAGTTGCCGGATAACCTGCAAGCCATAGTTTTCATATTGCTTCTGCTCGGATTTGCCGTTAAAGCACCGTTGATACCTTTTCATACTTGGCTGCCTACTGCCGCTATGGAGGGACCAACGCAAGTGACGGCATTATTGATCGGCCTGAAACTCGGTGTTTACGGCTTATTGCGCTTTACGATGCCGTTAGCACCCTCTGCTGCCGTTGAATACAGCTGGGTATTAGGTATTTTAGGAGCTATTACCCTTATTTACGGTGCTTTGATTGCACTGCAACAAACCAATTTGCGCCGTTTACTGGCTTATGCCAGTATCAGTCATGTTGGTCTGGTGATAATAGGTATTGCATCCTTGAATATGCAGGGTATTCAAGGTGCGATTTTTCAATTGTTCAATTTCACGCTGGTTGCCAGCTCCCTGATGCTGGTTGCCGGCTTTATTCAACATCGGTTGGGCAGTACCGAAGCCTTACATCTGGGTGGTTTGGCTAAAGTCATGCCGCGTTTAACCAGTTTTTATTTTTTGTTCGCACTGGCCAGCATAGGTGTGCCGGGTACTAACGGTTTTCCTGCTGAATTATTATTGATCATAGGTACATTAACGGCTCACCCCAGCCTGGGCATTACAGCACTGGCAGGTGCAGTACTGAGTGCAGCATATATGCTGTCTTTTACCCGACGAGCGTTTTTCGGCCCTGTTACGCAAAGTGCTGTTAATCAGGCGCAGGATTTACGCCCGCGTGAACTGGCTCTGTTGTGTGCCCCCGCTTTGCTAATATTAGTGTTTGGTTTTTTTCCGAATAGTGTGCTTAAAACCAATCAAATAGCGGCAGAAGCGTGGTTGGCCCGCTTGCTGGATCAGCCTGTTCTGGAGAATAATGAGCTTGCGGGGTTGGTGGAAAAGCCTTAGGCCAATATAATTAAACCGGACTTATTCCTCTCCATGTTATCTGGCAATTTCTTTGGACGGTAACCGTTAATAGCTATTGAATTTTCATTTCTTGGTAACCGGGTTTCCCGCTTCTGGCACGGGTACAGGTACTGGAACAGTACTTTGTGTAATCGGTTTCTTTGCTGCATTCTCCATTTTTTCTCGCCGTAGGCCTTCGCCATAAAGTGTCACAGTGATCATGAATAAAATAGTTGTCACAATAACAATTATAAATCTGCTGGGATTCTCCATAAAGAACAATGGCCATTTCGGCTTTATCATTCCGAGAATAAAAAAAAGTATTGTTATTAGTCCTAAGTCAATGGCGCCGGGTATCATTTTATTTACCTGTTAAACTTTTATTTGAATGGATTGTAACTGAGTGACGGTTTAAAACACTATGTCAGTATATTTTAACGGTTTTACTTTCAGAGTCCGAGTTGTTTGTGTTGATTTTTTTCGTGTGACTTGCACAATGTGGTTTATTGCGGTTAGATGTTCTAAGGTGGTGGCACATTCCGTGTCGAAGAAAGCTCTCTTGAGAGCTTTTTTAATATAAGAATTCAGGAGGCTCTATGGGCGGCTTTGGTGTATTTGTCTTGGTACTATTTATTTTCGCTGTTGTGTTGGTGTTTATGAGCGTTAAGTCCGTGCCTCAGGGCATGGAATATACAGTCGAACGTTTTGGTAAATATACCAATACCTTAACGCCGGGCTTGAACATAATAATGCCGGTTATAGATCGTATCGGCAGAAAAATGATTATGATGGAACAGGTAATGGATGTGCCGTCACAGGAAGTTATTACCAAAGATAACGCGATGGTGACGGTAGATGGCGTGGTTTTTTATCAGGTGATGGATGCCGCCAAAGCCGCTTATGAAGTCAGTAAGCTGGATTGGGCTATTTTGAATCTGGTGATGACCAATATTCGTACCGTCATGGGATCGATGGATCTGGATGAATTATTGTCCCGTCGAGATGATATCAATGCCAGATTGCTTACCGTTGTGGACGATGCGACAACGCCTTGGGGCATAAAAGCAACCCGTATTGAAATCAAGGATATTGCTCCACCGAAAGATCTGGTTGAAGCGATGGGCAGACAAATGAAAGCCGAGCGGTTAAAACGCGCATCGATTCTGGAAGCTGAGGGCTTAAGGCAATCCGAGATTTTACGCGCAGAAGGTGCGCAACAGGCGGCGATTCTGGAGGCGGAAGGCCGTAAAGAAGCCTCTTACCGGGATGCTGATGCGCGCGAACGCCTGGCACAGGCCGAAGCCAGGGCAACATTAATGGTGTCCGAAGCAATAGCCAAAGGTGATTTGCAGGCCATTAATTATTTTGTGGCACAAAAATACATTGAGGCCTTGAAAGGCATTGCTTCGGCAGAAAACAGCAAGCTGATTTTTATGCCGCTGGAAGCATCCAGTGTTATTGGTGCTCTGGGCGGCATTACCGAACTGGCAAAAGAAGCCATGACCAAAAAGAGCTAGATTATGACGGAACTGATGTTTGTTTTTTGGTATTGGTGGGTAATAGCGCTTGTACTTCTGGTGGTAGAAATACTGGCGCCCGGTTTTTTCTTTCTGTGGATGGCGGTATCCGGATTTATAACGGGTGCCATAGTTTTGTTGATACCAGCAATCAGCATGAACATGCAAGTTTTAGTTTTTTCCGTCATGTCTGTTGTCGCCATCATGGTTTGGAAGTTCTATGGCAAAAAGCACCCCATAGAATCAGACCACCCCTTATTGAACAAGCGTGGTGATCAATACATCGGTAGAGTTTTCAGTTTGTATGAACCAATAAAAAATGGTCAGGGCAAAATAAAAGTGGATGATTCTATCTGGAAAGTGCGCGGCGAAGATTGCAATATTGATATCCGGGTCAAAGTTATTGCCGTTCGGGGCACGGTGTTTGAAGTGGAAAAGATTGATTAGGTTGTTAAAAATCAAATGTTAACGTTTGGGGTGATCAAGATGAAAAAGCATGATATGAAAATTACCGAAACAGAACTGGAAGCAGCGCGTCACTATTTGCAACAACAACTGGAAACACACACCTGGTGGCCCAAGGAGCAACCTGGGGAAGCCAAGCATGAATTTACATTGATGAAGGATAACGTTATTTCTCTCAATGTCTGGTGTGAGAGATGGCTGGATTCCGGGCAACAACGGCAACTCGCAAAGGCTTTAAAGCGCTAAAATTAGTACACGGCTCTTGTTGGGAATTTCCTCGCAGGGATGGACAAACCGGCTCTACGAGGAAGAAGAATGCCTCGCCATCGACTTCTGTTCGGCCTGTGTCCTTGCAGAAATGCTTAGTAAGGCTGGATTTCTTTAATTAAAGAAGCAATGACTAATCTATTTCACATAGAGTTATATTGATCTGATGAATATTACTTCATCATCTCGAATGCTTTCTTTGCGGCTTCTTCCTGCGCCTTGTCTTTAAGGGCGTCGCTGACTTCACCGGAAGATTTTGGGATCATGCCTTCCATTTTTTTCGCGGTTTTTGCACCACTCTCTATAGTTTTAAGGCCTTGTTTTGCTTCTTTCGGAACCGCTTTATTCATCTCTTTTTTGGCAGCTTCCGTCGCCATATTTTGCGCTTGATCTTTAAGTGCATCCGGAGCGTTTTTCACGCTGCCTTTCAATTTGTTGGCGGATTTCAGCTTCTGGCTAGTTGCTTCGGCTCCTTCAACAGCTTCTTTTGGAAGCGCGGAAGTGGCGGTATCTTTCAGTAATGTTTTGCCTGCATTGCCAAGCAAGTTTTGTTCGGCCAGCACCGGGCTAGATGCAATCAACAATGAAATGAGTAAATGAGCTTTGTTTCTCATGGTACGATCCTCGATTAAAGTTATTTAAAATGACAGAATACCAAATTGAATCCAGATTACCAATGAACCACTTTGAAATTAGAGAATAGCTGGTTCACAAGGATGGCAAATTGTTATTTGTAGTTGTCTCATTGGACTGAACTATACCGGTTATTTTCACTGTTTCAACCAAATACTGCATGTCAGGCTCTGATTCAACATAACGAGTAGATCATTTATCAGCCTTATCGACTTTGACTAAAATATGCAGTTTGTTTTGATTGGTTTGCCGGATAGTTGCATGTTTTCCGTTTGTTTCGCTGTAACTGCTTTCATCGCTTCCACCCAGCTCTACCCACTCACCCAGATTAATTTTTATCGTTGCTTGCGCGTTTTGGTTTACAAGCTGGCCCCTGGTATTTACTTTTTCTGACCAGGGTGAAACTTCAAGTATAACTTGTTGCTTTTCAAGGCTTGGATTTTGTTCAATAAGTCTTGGAGTAACTGCAAAACCGGTCGTTGCATCGATATAGTCGGTTGTTGTAGAAATGTCAGGGTAACCATAACCATAACCATAACCATAACCGAAATTGTAAATTTGAACGTTCTGTGTTGGATAAGTTTTTCCAACTGTAATATTGGCAGTGTTGCCTTCCAGGGTTTTAATGGTTTGGGTACTTTCAATAGAATTCTGGTCGTTGGTTTGATAATAATGTCCAGTAATTCCCACCCTGGGTTTTAATCGGTTATTACGTGAAGGCTTCAGATTTACACTGGCGGCCGCGTTGAGTTCCCTGGCGGTGACATGTCTGCTTTGGATTACGGTGATTACCAGATTATTCAGAGGTGCATCAAGTTTATCGATGAGCATTATAAGCTCTCCAAGCCGTTCAGGTGCTGATTTGACTATTAAATTGGAACCATTGGCAATAACCCGATCAGTATCTTCAAGCAGCGGACTGAGTAGCGGTAGGATTTCAGATGCTGGCCGGTTGAATAATGGGATTACTTCAGTCATTGATTCAGCTGCAAACGAGATTTTGTTGAGCAAGGTTATAATGATTAGCGACAAAAGCTTTTTTTTCAAAGTAAACCTCCTGGGGTTCTGGTATCAGAGGATAAGCGGGAGGCGTTCCCAGAAGTGTCCTGTAACCATTGCAGAGCCGTTATTGGCGGGAATTAATGCCGGTGCCTTGCCCGGTGCCTTGCCTAGCGCTGCTGCCGCCAACGATAATAAATTTCGCTATCATCACATTCCCAACTTAAACGCTGGGTTCCTGTTTCGGTTGTCAGCAATTTGCAGTTATGCTCAGACTTAAACTGTTCCCAATTACCATCATTGACATTAACGCTGAAATATAAGCTGGTAAGCTTTATGATCACGATGACAAACAAGAGCATAAGCAAAACATCAATCGGTTTTTGACGAATGAATTGTACGGTATTTTTTCCCAGCTGTTTTAAATCCATGACGGTGCCTGCTTGCAAATTGATAATTGGAAATATGCGCCTCAACTGCTTAGCAAAAAAGCCTATCCAATCGAAGCGCTTCAAATTTTAAAATATTCACTCTCAGCAAAAATATCCCTGTTATCTTCAACCCTGTCCAGATAGACTTTCCCTTCCAGATGATCAAATTCATGTTGAAAGACCCGTGCAACAAACCCTTCCAGCCTGGCTTCCGTTAAAACGCCCTGTTGATTGGAATAGTTGATCAGTATTTCTTTATACCTGGGCACTAACGCACGTATGCCCGGAATGCTCAAACAACCCTCCCAGTCTTTTTCTCTGCTATCTGACAAGGTTTGAAAAGCGGGATTAATCATCACTGTCGGTTCCATCAGCGGGGCAGATGGATAACGCAGGGTAGGGCGCGAAGCAATAATGATAATTCGCTTCGATACGCTAATCTGGGGAGCGGCAATGCCGACGCCCTGAGTTGTTGCCAAGGTGTCTTGCATAGTTTCGATGATCTGCTGTATTTCTGCACTCAGTATATCAGTTACCGATTGGGCTTGTAGCCGCAGAACTTGTGCGCCTAATTGAGCAATTTCACTGATATTAGCCATTATGAAGCCTGCAATTCATTCAAAATCACTGCTTGGGCTTGCAGGGTTTCTTCATTGGTAACGTGTAATAGCTGTAGATAGCAACCATCCGGCTGTAACAGCCAAGCTTCCGTGTTGTCTTTTAAATACAAATCAAGGTCATGCAATATACGGTTGTAAAGACGCTTACTTTCAATCGGAAAACAGATTTCCACGCGCCGGAACATGTTGCGATTCATTAAATCCGCGCTGGAGGCATAAACTTCCTGATTACCATTATTGGCAAACGCATAAATCCGCGCATGTTCCAGAAAGCGTCCGATAATGGCGCGAACTTCAATATTTTCAGAGACGCCGGGAATACCAGGCCTGAGGCAGCAAATGCCCCGGACGATTAATTTGACTTCAACTCCAGCCTGGGACGCTCGATAAAGAGCTTGTATGGATTGTTCTTCAACAATAGCATTGACTTGTATGATGATTTTTGCCGGTTTGCCATTTTTGGCATGCGCTATTTCCCTTTCAATTTTTTCCAGTATCCCTTTATGCAAGGTAAACGGAGATTGCAATAATTTGTTTAATTGAGTCACCTTGCCCAAGCTGGTCAGCTGTGCAAATACCCGCCTGACATCTTCACCCAATTCCTTGTTACAGGAAAACAAGCCATAATCGGTATAAAGCTGGGCAGTTTTAGGATGATAATTGCCAGTGCCCAAATGCACATAATTGCGCAGTTCCTTACTTTCCCGCCGTAACACCAGGCACATTTTTGCGTGTGTTTTATACCCCACTACGCCATACACGACATGGACAGCGGCTTCCTGCAATTTGGAAGCTAAGTCAATATTGGCCTCTTCATCAAATCGCGCCCTTAGCTCAATAACAACCGTGACTTCCTTGCCCGCTCGTGCTGCCCTGATCAAGGCTGCAACAATAGGTGAATTGGCGCCGGTTCGGTAAAGCGTTTGTTTGATTGCCAGTACTTCCGGATCTGATGCTGCCTGACGTAAAAACTCCACAACCGGCGAAAAGGATTCAAAAGGGTGGTGCAGCAAAATGTCATGGCGTCTGATCGCTGCAAACATGTCTTTATTGCGAGACAGTTGCGACGGCGTACTGGGTTTGAATGGGATGAACTTAAGATCGGGCCGGTCAACGAGGTTATTGATTTCCTGAATCCGGTTCAAATTGACTGGGCCATCCACCAAATACAAGCGATCCCGGCTCAACTCGAAACGGTCCAGTAAAAAATTCACTGTATCATCAGGACAATGGCGATCAATCTCAAGGCGTACTTCATCGCCATAATTTCGCATCGCCAGTTCACCTTGAACGGCCAGCAATAAATCGTCAATGGCATCATCATCCACGAAAAAATCACTGTTCCGGGTTACCCTGAATTGATAGCAGCCTTTTACCGTCATGCCGGTGAACAATTCACTGACAAAGGCATGAATAATCGATGATAAGAAAACGAAATCGGCCGGCCCGCTTTCAGTTTCCTCAACGGGCAATTGAATGACGCGTGGCAAGGATCGGGGAGCCTGTAAAACAGCTCTGCCGCTATTTCTACCGAAGGCATCCTTTCCGGTGAGTGAAATAATAAAGTTTAAACTCTTGTTGAGTATGCGCGGAAAAGGATGTGCTGAATCCAAACCTACTGGTGTTAAAATGGGTAATAACTCATCATTAAAATAGTTGGCCAGCCATTTATGTTGTGCTTCGCTCCAGTCAGTGCGGCGAATAAAACGAATATTTTCAGCATCAAGTTCTGGAATCAGAATTTCATTCAGAACCTGGTATTGTTCGTCGACCAGTTTATGAGCATGGATACAAATCTGCTCCAATTGTTCTTTGGGCGTTAAACCATCCGGCCCTACGGCTTTAGGGTCAATAGCGACCATTTCCAGCACGCTTGCAACCCGGACCTCAAAAAACTCATCCAGATTTGAACAGGAGATACACAGATAGTTAAGCCGTTCAAGCAAGGGGACGGCTTCATTTTTTGCCTGCGCCAACACCCGTTTGTTGAACTCAAGCAAACTCAGATCGCGATTGATGTAAAGCTCGGGACTTTCAAGATTTATGGTTTCGACTGCTTCGTGTAGGTCCATTTTTTTTCTTGAACTAGCGGGTATAACGCCTGAGATAAAAACATGTCGATCACTGATTTGTTCGATATCCAGATGTAAATCTGCGTGTGCTAATTGTTCAGTAATTTCTTCCATGCTAAAAGCCGCCAGTAAAGAATGATAAAAATCCCGTTGCAGAATTTCAGGTTCGCTGGCGGCATAGTTATTCACCATTATTTGCGCATCCTCAATACTTTCAGGACGTAATAAATCCATAATAATGACACGTGTACCCGGTCTGGAATATTTTTTTATGGTCAGCCAAAGCATCTCTGGATCAGGCAAATGATGCAAGAGGCTATTGCTAAAAATTATCTCATAGCTGGGCTGCGGTAATATGACATCAGGCAACAGGCCCGGTATGAAGCTTATGCGCTCTGTCAGGTCAGAAGGTAATGCTGATTTAGCATAATTTAGCATAGGTTTTGATCCGTCAACCGCATGAACTTTAAAGAAAGGGAAGGCTTTGGCAAAGCGACAACTGATATCGCCTGGACCACAACCTAAATCCAGGGCGGTACCGCGCAAACCGGGATCAGCAACAAACGCTTTCAATCGTTGGATGAATTCATTATGCGGCGTTTCAAAATCTGCTTCAGCATAGGCTCTTACCTGACTTTCATCTTCCATTAACTCGAGTTCTAACAAACGTTTCATGAGTTAAATCCTCTTTTTCCCTGCAAGCCACCGGTATGGACGGCAATAATACGCTGGCCCGGTTTAAAAGAGTGTTTTGTTATCAAATCGTAGAGTGCGTACATCATTTTTCCGGTATAGACGGGTTCAAGAAGAATTCCGGTTTTGAATTCAAAGTCAGCAATAAATGCCAAGAGTTCAGTGCTGGTTTTGGCAAATCCACCGAAATGGTAATTATGATTAATCTGCCAGTTAGTACAAGGCCGAGGTAATAATGATTCAACATCATTTAATAAAAATCCTGCATTTTTTAATGCCGCATAACCTATGACGTATACATGTTCAGGGACAGCATCAATAATACCCGCTAACGTTGCTCCCGTTCCACAGGGCGCACAGAGTATGTTATATGCGACATCTATTTCGCCAACCAGTTCCGCAACACCTTTCAATGCTAACGTCTGCGCCCCGCCTTCCGGTAACCAGTATTCTTGTGGTTCTAAGTCGGGCAAATCATGACAGCCTTTGTATTGCCGCAGGAGCCTATAGTCGGAGCGGGATATAAACTTCAGTTCCATACCCCAGTTTCGCATGTCACACAAAGTCGGTGTTAACGTTTCCGGTTGTTCGCCCCGGATAAGTCCAATAGTTTTTAATCCCAACGTCTTACCCACATAAGACAGTGCATGTAAATGATTGGAATAAGTCCCACCCATACTGATAAGTGTATCGGCGCCTGACGACAGGGCATGGTCAAGGCTGTATTTAAGTTTACGCCATTTATTCCCGGAAATGACACGGTGTAGCAAATCATCGCGTTTAATCCATAATTCGACTTCATATCGATCAAGCAGTGGATCATCAATCTTTGTTAGAATCGATGATTTGAAGGTTTTTTCCAGTTTGATAAGTTCAGGGTGCATTTAAGTGTGGGCGTTTTAACTTGATCGCAACAAAGCCGTAAATTTGCACTGGGGTTTGATACCGTTATGGTCCAAAGGCCGCGACATTTCCAGTCGTTTAATCAATGCCGAAGCGGAGCTTTAACTGAAAAAACGGCATTTAGAAATGACGAAAAGTGTTTAGCCGATGTTAGCCAGCCATGGTTTCACGGTTTTTAACATTAACCCAAACAAGATCAACTTCAGGAGCGTGATATTAATATAAAGTTGGCCCCGGTAGAGTCGGGGCCTTTTAAAATTATCGTTACGATTGTGGACGTCCGGACGCGAGAATCGCGGAGTCCATATCGGGGAATTTTTGTGCCATATTGGCATGGAAGAGCTGATTGAGTTCCCGGCAAGCTGAATGGTAGTCAGCCTGGTCTTGCCACATATTCGATGGGTTGAGATTTCGTTCATCAACCCCCGGGATATGTTTGGGAACAAGCAGGTTGTGCTCAGGGAGAAGCACCAGATTTTCATCATGGATTTTGTTGTGCTGTATGGCATGCACAATATTTCTTGATGTTGCGATGGAAAATCTTCTCCCGGCAGGTGAACCCATAGGGCCGCCAGTCCACCCGGTGTTGACGAGGTATACCGGTACGTTATGTCGGCGCAATTTGTCCTGGAATAGCTCAAGATAGTAAGTGCTCAAGAGCGGGAAGAATACTTCCCCGAAATACGCACTGAAGGTGGGTTCGAAGTCATGCAGGCTATTCGCCTCGGTACTGCCGATCTTTGTGGTGTATCCCGCTGCAAAATAATACGCAGCTTGTTCAGATGACAGTTTTGCGACAGGAGGAAGTACTCCAAACATATCACAAGTGAGGAAAATGATTGCGTCCGGATGTCCTGCGTGTTCACCGGGATAGACATCGTCAATAAACTCCATTGGGTAAAGTCCACGGATGTTCTCAGGTCCAGTTTCAAAATTAGCAGCGCGATCATTATCCAGGACGACATTTTCCATGATCGTTCCGAAGCGAAGCGCGTCCCAGATCAATTGCTCCCGTTCCCGGGTGATGTCGTGGAGTTTCGCATAGCAACCTCCCGCAAGATTAAACACGCCATCAGGTCCCCATGCGTGGCCGTCGTCGCCAATGAGCAGGCAATCCGGATCCGCAGAGAGTGCTGTTTTCCCGGTACCCGAGAGCCCCAGGAAGAGGGTAACTTTACCTTCTTTCTTGGTAATGTTCGCACCGCAGTGCATGGTGAGGATACCTTCGAGGGGGAGGAGAGTGTTCATTGCTGTAAAGAAAGCTTTCCATTCACAACCACCGTAGGTACGGTTTGCGATCAAGATAACTTGCTCATCCAGGTCGATGGCAATGACGCCATCACCATGAGTGAAATCCCGTTCCGGAACGGTGACAAATGAAGGAACACTCAGTAAAGTCCAGGGTTTTCTGCTCCCGTCGTGTTGCTCTCCTTTGATGAAAAAATTGCGTCCAAAAAGTTGATGCCAGGCGTATTTTGTCGCAAGCCGGATCGGCTGACGGTATTGGCCAGCTTTTCCGATATAAAGGTCATCAGAGAAAAATAGCGGCTCGGCAAGGTGTTCCACGTGCTTCATGACCCGCTCCATGAGCGAAAGAAACACTCCTCGCGGCATTTCTTTATTGACCGAATTCCAGTTGATCTGTGCAGAATATTTCCCCGCTACGATGTATCGGTCGGCGGGAGAACGTCCTGTGCGATTGGTGTCGACACATAGCGCGCCATTCGATGCCAAACGCGCGTTGATAGGTGCTTTGCATTCTCGTTGAATCGAGTGCTCGATGAGCTCTATGTCACTTTTTGGCCGTCTAAAACGTCCCTGGTTACGAATCATCTCAGTCAGTGTTTGAGATTGATCATTGATCCAATTTTGTGCTGGCATTTTTGCCTCCTGCGCTAGTCGCGCTGTTTTAGTGAAGGAACATATGTTGCGGGCTAGTCTAGCACAGGAGAGCAACTGAAAACTCTGGATATTGTAGGGAAATAAGGTATTAGTCTATTGCCTGATAAGAAAGGATTTCATCCATCTCGTTCTTGATTCCTTTCTTACATTCAACTCATTACTGCAATCGTGAGAAAGTGTCATTAAGCGATGGTTTCAACTGATTTGAAGTACAGGCAAACATAAGCGCCGCTATAGTTAAAGGACACGAAGATTGCGAAGAAAATATAAATTTCATTTCCTACGGGATCTTCGTGGTGTTTTTTTTTTAAGTCTTGGTTAACGACTTTGCTTAATCGCCCAGGCCACATCAGCCGCCTGCCGGTTTTCTTTGACATCATGTACCCGGAATATCCGTACGCCTGCCATAACGCCTAAAGCGGTGGTAACTGCTGTTGCGGTAACCAGTTCCGAGGGTTCGGTCACATCGCATAAGGTGCCCATGAAGCGCTTGCGGCTGGTGCCCAAGAGAACCGGAAATCCTAATGCCACTAGCGCATCAAGATGAGCCAGTAAATCAAGATTATCCTGTCTACGTTTACCAAAGCCTATGCCCGGATCCAGCGCTATGTTTTCTTTTTTAATGCCTGCGTTCAATGCGGCATTGATGCGCTTATTCAGGGCATTGATAACTTCCTGAACAACATCATCATAATAAGGATTATCTTGCATGGTTTTTGGTGTGCCCTGGCTATGCATTAAAATAATCGGCACCTCCGTTTGGGCCGCCAGTGCCAGTATGGCTTCATCATCCTGTCCTGCAGAAACATCGTTGATTATATTGGCTCCGGCCGTCAGTGCCGCTTTGGCAACTGCACTGGAGGTGGTATCAATGCTGATTAAAACAGTGCTCTTTAACTGTTGCCTGATGGCGGTTATAACCGGAATTACCCGCTGTTGCTGTTCAACTGCTGCAACTGAATCTGAACCGGGCCGCGTTGATTCACCGCCTATGTCAATAATGTCCACACCTTCAGCCAGCATCCGCTCAACCTGCTGTAGCGCATCGTTGATACTTGTGTATTTACCGCCATCTGAAAAACTGTCCGGCGTAATATTTAAAATACCCATAATCAGCGGTTTATCGAGTTGACTGAACATATCTCTTGGCTCCTGTGCGTTGCGTTGTTTGGATTCGGGTATAATGACCAATACTTTCAATTCTGAATATTGTAATGAATAAACCACGATTAGCCTGGGCGATTACTGGCTCCGGTCATTATATAGAAGAATGTCTGGATTTCCTGCTCACCCTGCATGATGTTGATCTTTATCTCAGTCAGGCGGCGGAAGAGGTGATAAAAATGTACGGTATCAATCTCAGCGACATCCGTGAAAAAATGCCTGTGTACCGTGATAAAACCGCATCATCGCCGCCGGTGGGGCACTTTTATAAAGGTTATTACCACACCTTTGTGATGGCCCCGGCGACTTCAAATACGGTGGCTAAATGCGTGGTAGGGATTGCCGATTCCCTGGTGACCAACTTATATTCCCAGGCCGG
>CAYVFT010000019.1:0-18609 GCA_964450225.1 uncultured Crenothrix sp.
CTTAGTAAAACATATCCATTTGAAGCAGCAGATGTTTGGCAAGCGATGCTAGAGCCCCCCTTCTTATGGCTACCCGGAAGAATCGATCAGGGAGATAATTATGAACCTTGAAAATCAAGGGAAATTGAGAGGATGTTCTGCGGATAATTTTGTCGCCAAATACTTAAAATATGGTTATCAAAGACCTATGGATTGGTTGAGAGATATTAGAGGGAAATAAATAAAGTCTGAAGACTCGTGCTTTTACCATTTCTGTAATGTTGATATATCGTATAAAGCTGGCTGTCCAATTCGAATAATAAAATGCGAAGTTGCTCTTAATTTGTGTTTAAAGTTATGGCCAAAGAATTTATTAGTACATAACTTGCAATAAGTAATTCAACCCGTTAATCACTATATTAAATAATGTTTTACGCTTTTTTTTGTATTTTTATGGTAACTTCCTGCGTTATTTTTGATAATTAAGATTCCCATTTTGTTAAAAAACTTTTGCTTGTCTGCTTGTTTATGCAGCGTATTACTCGGGCTGTTGCCATTTGCTGGTTACGCCGACGAATTTTCCGCGGAAGTCAAACAAGCCGAGATAACATTGCAAGGAGGCGGTTATGTGTTGTCTGCAGACATTGTTTATCAACTCAGTAAGAAAGCAATGGAAGCGTTGCAAAATGGTGTGCCCTTATTCTGGGATATCCAGGTCAAAATCCAGCAACACCGGGATGTACTTTGGGATAAGACGCTCGTTGATACAGCGATACGTTATCGCATTCAATATCATGCTTTATTGAATATGTACCGAGTCAGCAATGAGAGTAATGGCGAGGTTTATAATTTTTCCACGCTGTCTGCAGCATTGGATTTGATGTCGGCAGTACGTGATTTTCGCCTGATAGAAAAGGCTGAGCTTGCACCTGAAAAACAGTATCTGTGCGCCGTAAAAGTAAATTTTGATCGTGAAGCGCTGCCATTGCCGTTGCGCCCGATTGCCTATATTGATCCGCAATGGTATTTATCCAGTAACTGGACGCTATGGCCCCTGAAAAAATAAAACTTCCTCTAAATCTGTCGGTTTTAATCCTGTTTGGCTTGATTATGCTGTCATTGCAGCTAATGAGTTCTGCAACGCAGGAGTCGTCAGAATTGAGTGCAATGTATTCATGGCTGCTGTTAGTGAATGCCCTGGGTTCTGTTGTGCTGCTGATACTGGTTGGAGCCAATATCTATTCCCTGATTCAGCACACGAAAAGACGTGAGGCAGGTTCGCGGTTAACAACCCGAATGATATCGCTGTTTGTAGTATTGGCCTTAGCACCAGCCGTTATTGTGTTTTATTTCTCCATGCAGTTTTTACATCAGGGTATTGATAGCTGGTTTAACGTGGAAATAGACCGAGCCATGGAAGACGCGCTGGAATTAAGTCAAGCGTCATTAGATCAACGTATGCGCTGGCATCTGAAGCAAACACAACAATTGGCAGAGAAGCTGGAAGATTCATCTGAAAATTTGGTGACTCTGGAAATAGAAAATTTGCGTGGTATTTCGGGAGCCTCGGAGATGACCCTTTTTTCTCGTCAGGGTCGCATTATTGCTTCAAGTAGTATTAATCCCGGCGATATTCTACCGAGTTTGCCGGATGAACATATCTGGTTACAGTTGCGGCAGAATTCCGAATATGTCGCATTAGCGCCGGTGCATAAAGAAGAATTGATGATCCGGGTTATTGTCACTGTCAAGGCTCTGGAGCCGCAATATTTACAGGCTTTATATCCTGTGCCGGTAAGAATTGCTGATTTGGCGGATTCGGTAGAATTTGCCTTTGTGCGCTATCAGGAAATGAATTTTTTAAGAAATTCATTAAAAATGAGTTTCTCACTGGCCATGTCGCTAGTTTTATTAATGAGTTTATTGGCGGCGATATGGGTGGCTTTTATCAGTATCCGTAATATTATTGCACCGGTAAAAGAGCTGGTTAAAGGTACACAAGCTGTTGCTTCCGGATATTATGACCAGCAGTTGCCGGTTATTGCCCAGGATGATCTTGGTTTTCTCGTTGAGTCATTCAATGAAATGACTCATCGCATTGCGGTCGCCCGCGATGAAACCAGAAAAGTCGGTTTTGAAGTGGAAAATCAGCGAGCTTATCTGGAAACGATTTTGGCAAATCTGACGGCTGGTGTTATCAGTTTTGACGCATTGTATAAAATTCGTACGGCTAATCAGGCAGCGTACAGAATTTTTCATATTCCTGTTAATCAGTTTGTCGGTCGGACTTTATTGGAACTTGTGCAGGGTTATTCTGAGCTGGCGGAGCCGCTAAAATCAATTCAGCGTTTATTGGAGCAAGCGGATGATATTTGGCAGCAGCGAATTGCTTTTTTAGGACCTAATGGCCGGCAGGAATTACTGTGCAGGGGAACGCCACTCTATTCTCAGGAAGGTAGGCGCGTTGGCGCGGTTGTAGTTTTTGATGATGTGACCGATTTGATTCAGGCTCAGAAGAACGCGGCCTGGGGCGAGGTAGCACGAAGGTTGGCTCATGAGATCAAGAACCCCTTGACGCCTATTCAGCTGTCGGCGGAAAGGTTGCGGCATAAATTGGCCGATAAACTGGAGTCTGCTGATGTCGATATCTTACAGCGATCAACCAGGACCATCGTGCAGCAGGTTGAGGCGATGAAAGAAATGGTGGATGATTTTTCAGAGTATGCAAAACCATCCAAAAAGCAGACTGTAGATATTGATTTACCGGCCCTGGTTCAGGAGGTATTAGCCCTTTATGCGCTAAAACCAGGGGTGAAATTCAAAGCTGATTATGATACTGGCTTGCTGGTAATTAATGGTGACCCTGTCAGTATCAGGCAGGTGCTGCATAATCTGATAAAAAATGCGCTGGAGGCGGTTGATTTGCATGGGCTGATTGAAATAAGTCTGCACAGGGTGCAGAAAAATAACACCGATTTTATCGAAATAGCACTTTATGATGACGGGCCTGGCATTAAAGATGAGCAAATTGAGAAAATATTTGAGCCCTATGTAACTACCAAAGCAAAAGGAACGGGGCTTGGGCTGGCGATTGTGAAAAAAATAATTGAAGAACATGGCGGTGCAATATGGATTGACACCAGTCGCAAGGTGGGAGCAGGATTTATAATCCAGCTTCCGGCGTGTAACTCTGAGCAGCAGTAAAATATTATGAACGCAAACACACCGCGTATATTAGTTGTAGATGATGAACCCGATATTCGCCACCTGGTCTGCGAAATTCTTGAAGACGAGGGCTATCAAGTCGCTATGGCCGAAAATGCAAGTGCTGCAAGGGAATTGAAAAAATCTCAACAACCCAATCTCATATTGCTCGATATCTGGATGCCTGATACCGACGGCATTACCTTATTGAAAGAATGGGTTGCCGAGGATTTGTTATTGTGTCCGGTGGTCATGATGTCAGGGCATGGCTCTGTCGAAGCGGCTGTTGAAGCCACGCGTCTGGGTGCTTATGATTTTCTTGAGAAGCCCTTGTCGCTGGCAAAGTTGTTATTGATTGTAGATAGAGCTCTGGAAGCGAGTAATCTGCAATTGGAAAATGCTGGACTCAGACAGCAGTTAGTTGCTGATATTGAGCCAGTTGGCAAGAGTGCTACTGTTGCCAGAACCAAGGATCAATTAAAGCGTCTGGCTCAACATGATGCCAGAGTCTTGTTCGTAGGCGAGGCAGGGGTAGGTAAAGAGCTGTATGCGCGTTATCTGCATAACAACAGCGGGCATCGGGATGGCCCTTTTGTTGATGTGGCGGTAGGAAGCATATCGCCGGAAAATTCGGCGGTAGAGTTTTTTGGTAAAGAAGTACCCGGTAAGATTTTTGCCGGTTTGCTAGAGCGAGCACATAAAGGGACATTGTTTTTAAGTGAAATTGGCGGCATGGACAAGGAAACCCAGTTGAGGTTACTTAGTGCCCTGGAATCGAGCTCTTTTTTGCGCGTAGGCGGTAGTGAGGCTGTACGTGTTGATGTCAGAGTGGTTGCGTCAACCCGGATTGCGATGGATGAGGAGATTACGTCCGGGCGATTTAGGCAGGATCTCTATTATTTGTTAAATGAGGTCACTCTCAATATCCCACCACTTAGAGAGCATAGTGAGGACGTACCGGGATTGCTAGGTTTTTATGTTGATTATTTTGTCAATCATGAGAAGCTGGCTTTTCGGAAATTTTCTATGGCGGCACAAAATTTTTTACGTAATTACAGTTGGCGTGGCAATGTCCGGGAGTTAAAAAATCTGGTGCAGCGGCTGATGATATTGGGTGTCGGCGAAGAAATAGAATTGGATGAAGTGAAGTCGGCATTAGGGTCGGTTGGTAGTGATGTGATGCCGTCGCCATCGGTTCCCGAGTTTTTCAATCTGCCATTAAAGGAGGCAAGAGACCACTTTGAAAAGGCTTATCTGGAATATCATTTAGATCGAACAGGCGGCAGTGTTTCAAAGTTGTCGTCTGCAGTAGGTATGGAGCGGACGCATCTTTATCGTAAATTACATTCATTAAATATTAAATTATGATTCCGGTGGAAGAGATAAAGGATAAGAGCTTTATTTTTTATCTTTCACCTAAATATCAATACAACATAACAAATAAATATTGAAAAAAATAATAATGTTTAGTAGAATTCCAGCTCTTTTATTGAGCCTTTACAGAAAGACTAAGTAACGATGAAAACATTTAGTGCAAAAGCAGCAGAAGTTAAGCGCGATTGGTACGTAGTTGATGCAGATGGAAAGACGCTGGGCCGCCTTGCTTCTGAAATTGCACGTCGTCTTCGCGGCAAACACAAACCAGAATATACACCGCATGTTGATACCGGTGATTACATTATTGTCGTAAACGCAGAGAAAATTGGCGTTACTGGCAATAAAGAAAAGGATAAATTATATCAGCACCATACGGGTTATATAGGTAACCTGAAAACCGTCAGCCTCGGTAAGTTAAGAAAAACGTTCCCTGATCGTATTCTAAATACCGCAGTTAAAGGTATGTTGCCGAACAATCCATTAGGTCGTGCTATGTTCAAGAAATTGAAAGTTTATGCAGGACCTGAACACGACCATCAGGCTCAACAGCCAAAAGTTTTAGAATTATAAGCGAGTAGACCATGGCAGCAGCTCAGTATTACGGAACAGGTCGTCGTAAAAGTGCAGTAGCACGCGTTTACGCAACATCTGGCACTGGAAAAATCACCATTAACAAGAAAACAATCGAAGACTATTTTGGTCGTAAAACTGACCAGATGGTTTCGCGTCAACCGCTTGAATGTATTGATATGGAAAGCAAATTCGATATCAATGTGATTGTTAAAGGCGGCGGTCCTTCCGGACAGGCAGGCGCTATTCGTCACGGTTTGACGCGTGCATTGATGGATTATGATGAAGCCTTACGTCCTGCTCTCAGAAAAGCGGGGTTTGTAACTCGCGACTCACGTATCGTAGAACGTAAAAAAGTTGGCTTACATAAGGCCAGAAAACGTCCTCAATACTCGAAACGTTAAATATCTTTTCGAGCAGGTAACTGCCAGTTACCCATTATGAGTTTTGGAGGGTCACATTCGGAAGAATGTGACCCTTTTTTATGGATTAGTCAATGCAGTGCAAACGATTGAGTGCTTTTTATCCCTATCCTCTCGTTAAAGATTCAGTGATTTAATTACTGTGGATTACTAAAATAAATTTGTTTGTTGATACGCCAGAAAATCAAGTATTAATACCTTGAGAAATGATTTTTTTTATCAGCAATGTTAGAATTTAAATATTTATATTCAAGTAGATTTAACGGATGTCAATAGACTCTCAAAAAACGCCTAGTAGGCCGCTTTTACTAGAATTTAAAAGCAGTACTTTTTCTGTACCCGTTTTAGTACTGTCTAGTGATGATCTGGTTGTAATCGAACAACAACTTCAAGAAAAAATAAGTCTTGCGCCGGAGTTTTTTAAAAATTCGCCATTGGTATTTGACTTGCAAGAACTAAACAAAAATGGCAGCGATATTAATATTCAAGCACTTACGGATATTGTTCGCAAGGCCGGTTTATTACCAATAGGAATACGTGGCGGCAACGTACAGCAGAATAAACAAGCGTTAGAGCTACACATTCCAGTTTATTCTATTCATAGCGGTGGAATATCTGCCGAAACTCAAAAACAAAAAAAAATCATCCCCGTCCCCGTCCCCGAACCGAAAACAGAAATAGATGCAGATGTTATAGCAACAACAATGATTACTCAGCCTATTCGCTCCGGACAACGCATTTATGCCTCGGGCGATTTAATCGTTATGGCGCAGGTCAGTGCGGGTGCCGAAATTATGGCTGAGGGGAATATCCATGTTTACAATACATTAAGAGGTCGAGCCTTGGCTGGTGTGCGGGGGAATGCTGAAGCTCGCATTTTCTGTTTTGATTTACAGGCTGAGCTGATCTCTATTGCGGGCAATTATAAAATCAGCGAAGATTTGGATGAAGGTGTACGCAACAAACCCGTTCAAATCTATTTACAAGACCAAGCATTAATTATCAAAGATATTGTGCAACACCACTAACGTAGAGGAAAATTTTGTGGCAAGAATCATAGTCGTAACATCCGGTAAAGGCGGTGTTGGTAAAACAACAACAAGTGCCGCTATTGCCATGGGACTTGCAAAAAAAGGTCATAAAACTGCTGTTATTGATTTTGATGTGGGTTTACGTAATCTGGATTTAATCATGGG
Organism: uncultured Crenothrix sp.; assembly: GCA_964450225.1. Taxonomy (GTDB): domain Bacteria; phylum Pseudomonadota; class Gammaproteobacteria; order Methylococcales; family Methylomonadaceae; genus Methylobacter_C. The sequence continues at coordinate 6,749 of CAYVFT010000019.1, forward strand.
TTGTGAACGCCGAGTTGTTTATGACTTTGTCAATGTCATCAATGGAGAAGCAACTCTTAATCAGGCTTTGATTCGAGACAAAAACTGCAATTTACTTTATATCCTGCCAGCTTCGCAAACACGCGACAAAGATGCATTAAGCCAGGAGGGAGTTGGCAGGGTTTTGGATGAGCTAAAAAAAGACTTTAAATACATAGTCTGCGATTCTCCGGCCGGCATTGAAAAAGGCGCGCATTTAGCGATGTATTTTGCTGACGATGCCTTTGTCGTAACCAATCCAGAAGTTTCTTCGGTACGGGATTCTGATCGTATGCTTGGAATTTTAGCAAGTAAATCACGGAGGGCGGAGCAAAACGAGGAACCCATAAAAGAATACCTGCTGTTAACCAGGTATTCGCCAGAAAGAGTAAAATTAGGAGAAATGCTGAGTGTGGATGATGTGCAGGATATTTTATCACTGCATTTATTGGGCGTTATACCAGAATCAAAATCGGTATTAAATGCATCAAATTCAGGTACACCTGTTATTCTTGATGAGAAAAGTGATGCTGGTCAAGCCTATGCAGATATTGTTGCCCGCTATTTAGGTGAGAATAGACCACACCGTTTTATCAATGATAAAAAAGGATTGTTCAGGACTCTTTTCGGGAGTAAGTAATGAGTTTACTAGATTATTTTAGAATATCTAAAGTTAGTACTGCTTCCGTTGCAAAAGAAAGGTTACAAATTCTGGTTGCTCATGAACGGTCCTCACGTAATCAGCCCTCTTACCTTCCTCAATTACAAAAAGAATTGCTCGAGGTTATTCGGAAATATATTAACGTTGGACAGGATGCCATATCTGTTAATTTTGAACAGGATGAAAACCAGGAAACACTTGAAGTAAATATAGTGCTACCTGACCCTCAGAGTAAAAATACTTAATCGTCTTTAATCAATACTTTTACAGGTGACTTAATATGCTTGACACAATCGGTAATGCTGCTGGAAAAATCTGGCAATATCTGGATCAAAACGGATCGGCTAGTGTAACTAAAATTACTAATGAAACAGGAATCAATAAGAATGATGTGCAACGCGCAATTGGCTGGTTGCTTAAAGAGGACAAACTGTCAATTGAAGTGGTAGGTCGCACAGAAACTTTGTCGTTAAAATAAAACAGAAAAGTAAGGCGAAAAGCGAAAGGTTACTCCCCTTGCGTTTTTTGCCTTTTTTCCATGGCTTTTCAGAAAGATCGTTATTTATAACGCCATGAGCCATGGTTCTTCTTCAGTCATATGAGTGTTTTTGCGTATTAGCATTGAACATCGTTCTTCATAACAGGGAATTGATCAAAAACAATATCTGCATGCGGAAACCATTCACGAACTAATTTTTTAAGCTGTCCCTATATCCATGTTCACAGCTTCTATCTTTGTAGCGATTTCGGCCAGATGTGTCGCTTGAGAAAGCTGAAAAACACCCCTTCCGTTCACCCTATTCCCCCAGATCAAGTAACCTTAAGGCAGGTCAAACTCCTGTCATGCAATCATGGTCTTTATCTCTTGGATCTTCATAAATTCCGAAACCCCGATATGCCTGAGCTTCTCAGGCTCAAGTGTCATTTTTAGTTGTCTCCCAATCCCTCGATACCGCATATTCGCTCATGAGAAGGTACAAACCATTTACTAACCGGCAAAACCGGTACGTATAATGGCCTGTTATAACTTTCAATGATTTACGAAATTTGAAGGTAAGAATACATAGGTATTTATACGAATAGTCCTTATTATATTTATGGTATAGAGTAATTGCGCACAAAAATATCCGGTTTATTGATTATCAGGATTGAAAATTTCAATTTCAACCCAAAATAGAAATTACGGACCTAAGTCAGGAATTCAATAGAGTTTCAGTATTTGAAAACAGGTGGGATAGAGAAAATATAACCGTCCGTTCCCACAGGCGTTCATGGATGAGAACGAACAATCGTTTTTTAGTTTATTACCTAGTTAAACCTTACTTTTTTGGAGACAGAAAATGGCTATTACACGTTATGAACCCTGGAGTTTATTGAATCAATTACAAAGGGAACTGCTCAGTACCCAGGACGAAAAAACCAGCGAAGGATCAATTGCAACTGCCGAATGGGCGCCTGCGGTTGATATAAAGGAAGAAACTGATAAATTTGTTATTCTTGCCGATATTCCCGGTGTCAAGCCCGAAGACATTGAAGTCAGCATGGAAGCGGGGGTCCTGACTGTAAAAGGCAAAAAAGAATCCGAGGCCAAAACTGAAAAAGAAGGTTATAAACGAGTCGAACGCACATTCGGTTCATTTTATCGCCGTTTCAGTCTGCCTGATTCAGCTGATGGTGAAGCAATCAATGCAAAATGCAAACACGGTGTACTTGAGATTGTTATACCCAAACGGGAAGCCGTTAAACCAAAACGTATCAATGTTTCATCAGAAGAATAATTCCGACACTCCTTTTTACTATTAATACAGCTTTTGTAATTGTAAAAACTTTAGTAATTGAAAAGTAAAAACGCTTAAACCTGGATACTTCAGAATTCAGGTTTAAGCAAAGGATAACCAAAAAGGAAAATATAATGCGTGAAATTAATTATGGTAAGTTTTTAAAGCGCTTTTTGTTATTCGCAGTTCTTCTGGTTGTTCATTATGTATTTATGTTTCTGCCCATCCTGGAGTTATTCATACTCTATCTGATTATGTTTAAACCTAAATGGTTTCAGGATTTTTAATCTCGAATACAACTGTAAACCGGGTAAACACAATAACATGCAATATAAAGATTACTATAAGATCATGGGGCTTTCCCGAGATGCGAATAAGGATGAAATCAAACGGGCTTATCGCAAACTAGCTCGCAAGTATCATCCCGATGTCAGCAAGGAAAAGGATGCCGAGGCAAAGTTCAAGGAACTCGGAGAAGCTTATGAAGTGCTCAAAGATCCTGAAAAAAGAGCCGCTTATGATCAATTAGGCGCCCATTGGAAAGCCGGACAGGATTTCAGACCGCCGCCAAACTGGAATGAAGGCTTCGAATTTAAAGGCGGTGGTTTTACCAGTGGTGATACTGGAGCTTTTAGCGATTTTTTTGAACAATTGTTTGGGCGTGCAGGATTCCATCAAGACGAACGAAGGCAATATAGCTTTCATGCGCGTGGGCAGGATAGCCATGCAAAAATCTATATTGATCTGGAAGACAGCTTTCACGGTGCAACGCGGAATATTTCCCTGAGCACCCCTGAAATAAATGCACAAGGCCAAGTACAAGTTAAGCATAGAAGCTTGAATATCAAAATCCCCAAGGGCATCAAGGCAGGTCAACACATCAGGCTGGCTGGTCAAGGTAGCCCCGGCTCTGGTAGTGGTCAATCGGGAGACTTGTTCCTAGAGATAGTATTTAACAACCATCCCCTTTACCGGGTTCTGGAAACAGATGTTTACCTGGACCTCCCCGTCGCACCATGGGAAGCGGCCTTAGGAGCAAAAATCAAAGTTCCTACGCCGGAGGGTATTGTTGATCTAAAAATACCGCCCAATTCCAGACAAGGCAGCAAACTACGTTTAGCAGGCCGCGGTCTACCAGCCGGAACGCCTGGTGATTTTTATGTTGTACTGCAAATTGCTCTGCCTCCGGCAGATACTGAAAAAGCCAAAGGGATTTACCAAAAAATGCAACAAGAACTAGCTTTTAACCCACGCCAGGCTCTGGGGGTATATCACCAATGAACTCTCATGATTTGCTATTAGTGCATATTGGAACAGTTATTGAAGAAGATAGCTTGACACTGGGGCAGCTGTGCCGGGCTTGCGGTGTTCATGCTGACTGGATAATCAGCCTGGTTGAAGAAGGTATTATTGAACCCCAGGGTGAAGATATACGGTTATGGCGTTTTTCAGGAGCAAGTCTGGTACGCGCTCGTTCTGCCCTCAGAATACAGCGTGATCTGGGAGTTAATCTGGCCGGTATTGCTCTGGTTCTTGATTTGATGGAAGAGCTTGAAAGCCTTCGCGCACATATGAAAACACTTGGCCCTGCCTGAAAAAATCATATTTGCAAGGTTAGAAAAAAGCCCGTTATAGCGAAAGCTTCCAAGAAATTTGTTATATAGAAACCTAATACCACAGAGGAAATAATTATGAAATCCACTTATATACTCGTCGCCGATAGCAGTCGCGCTCGCATCTTTACTGCTGCAACACCGTCTTCTGCTTTAGAAGAAATCGAAGCACTCGCTCATACTGAAGGTCGTTTACACGACCGGGAAATGACTTCCGACTTACCCGGAAAGGTGAAAGGTGAAGGCAAAATGGGTCACGCGTTTGAACAGGCTACCGACCCGAAAAAGCACGAAGCAAGTATCTTTGCACATCGGATTGCTGGTTTTTTGGAGGGCGCGCACAATGAAAAAAAATTTGAACAACTATTGATCATTGCAGAGCCCTCTTTTCTTGGCTTGCTTCGAAACCAGTTACCGGAACAGATTAAGAAGCTGGTCTGTTTTGAACTTGATAAAAATATCACTACGCATAGTAACGATGATATTCGCAAACACTTGCCAACCTATTTACCGAGTCATTGACAAATAAAGAATAATCAAAACATTATCTAACTCACACGCGTCCTGTCTCAGATTCGCAGAATTATAAATAAGTTTATTCAGTGAGTCTGTGGCAGTTTATTTTTTGCGGGTTACCTTACGTTTTGTCAATCTGCGCCAAACAAACTGGAATTTTTACAAAAAGGTGAATCATCATGGAAATACCATTACAAATTACATTTCGCGGAATACCTCATTCCGATGCTGTAGAGGCCAGAATTCGTGAAAAAGCCAGAAAACTGGATAGATTTTACTCGCATATTATGAGCTGCAGGGTTGCGGTTGAAGCCGAACATCAACACCATCATCAGGGTAATCAATACCACATTCGCATTGACATCACCACGCCGCACAAAGAATTAGTCATCAGCCGGGAGCACTATGACAAGCAGGCTCATGAAGATATTTATGTGGCTATTCGTGATGCCTTTAATGCAGCGACAAGACAGTTGGAAGATTACTCCCGAGTTCAGCGTGGGGAAGTTAAAACTCATGACCTACAAATTACCGGAACAGTACTGCGTATATTGCCTGAAAAAGATCATGGTTTTATTGAATCTGAAGATGGCCGTGAAATTTATTTTCACCGGAACAGTGTCACAGGAGAAGGATTTGACTCATTAGCAGTTGGCGATAAAATTCGCTATGTTGAAGAAAAAGACGATCTCGGCCCACAAGCCAGTATTGTTTATCCATAATCAGGTTGGCTGGATGTTCGCGCTGATGTGAAGCATGAATGCCCAGCCAGTTTTTTATTCCAAATCTTTAAAATCATGCCGGATTTTCTCGACTTTGGAGCGATAAGTTTTCGCATCGCCATAACCGACAAACTTCTGATAACGGCTATGCAGGGTTTTAATGCGTTTGGCATGTTTAATCGGGCACCAGAATTGTTCTGTACGACCGGCTATCTCCTGCAAATAAGCGAATAGACCATTAACGTAGCTGCAATAAGCACAATTAATCTTTTCTATCAAATTCAGATATTGAAGATACTGCCTGTCAAAAACAATATAATCCTCCCGTTTCACTTTAGGGATACCGTAAATAGGGAAACAGATAATTTGATACAAGCTGATAGTCGCATCCATTAGCAGCGAAGGAATAATACACATCCAGATGAAGGGTGCACTGATTATGTGCTTTAGTGGCGCATCGGTTATGTAGTTGAATAAATGCTTGACATATTCCTTGTGTCGGATCACGACGTTGTCTTTAAAGAAAACCTGTCGTTTTCGGATTTCATAGGAAAACTCTTCCTCCTGTTTTTGTAACTCCTCAATCAGTTCGGTTTCCAGGGCTTTTATTTTGTTCAGCAGTATTTCAATTGGGGTAAGCATGACGAATTCCAATGCGAGGAAAATAAGCGGTGCGAGTGAATGAAACCCGAACGATATAGTTGCATTACCTCAAGATTTTGGGAGAGTTTGCCTTAAATCAGGCAACTATGCTATTAAATCGTTATTTCTGCTTTACCCCCCGGCAGTGACGAATTTTAGGGAGTGCTTCAATTCTATAAGAAAGGTCCCTGAGTAAAAATGTTACTCACGGGGCGGTTCGTATAGGTATTTATACGTATTGTTTTTTTATCCCCCCTCTAATATGGTTACGGTTGGATTTTTGCCATGCGTTGTTAAAGGCTCAAAGCCAAGCCATTAATTTAACAACACCGAGGTGAATGATTGCTAAAACCGTTAAAAATAAACTCCGTTCAGATACCAAAGAACCCAGTGATACGAAATATCTTCCAGATCGTGACGCCAAGATTGCTGAGCTTGCCTATTATAAGGCTGAAAGCAGAGGATTTGAGCCGGGGCGCGAACTGGATGACTGGCTTGAGTCAGAACGAGAATTCATACTGTGTAGTGAGCAGAAATCATAAAATCTGCGAATACCCTGTTACATATAATCTGAATTAATACAGGAGAACGTTATGAGCACTAAAGATGAAAAAACAAAAAAGAACACAGAAGTAATACCCAGCACACCAACTGGCAGTTTGCTTTCATTTGATGAATTTGATAATTTTTTTGATGATTTTCTCTCACGCAGGTGGCCGCGCCTGTTGGAATGGAATTTTCCTGCCGGGTTTGATAGAGGGTTTCCAAAAGTTGACATCCTCGATCACGATAATGAAATTGAGGTTCAGGCAGCTTTACCTGGTGTTAAAAAAGAAGATCTCGACGTATCGATCAACAATCAGACAATTACTATCCGTACTTCCACCAAGGAAGAAAAAAAACAAGAAGAAAAAGGTAAATATTTTCGTCGCGAGATAACACGAGGTGAATTTCAGCGCACGGTGTCGTTGCCCCATAATGTCGATGATGCAAATGCAAAAGCATCTTTCAAAGACGGAATATTGACAGTTACTATTCCCAAAACAGAAAAAGGCAAGCGCAAAACCATTGAGATCAAGTAGTCCGACTTTGCAGCGGCTGGTTTTCATCGGTATTAATCGTGGATGATTAATACCGATGTGGACGGGTAGCAGCCAAAGATGATTTTACTGCGTTAATAATTTGATCATGGAGAGAATGAATGAAAAATCAACTCAAATTACCAAAACGGCGTCCCATTTGAGCTTAATCAGATTCAATTATCGGATTTGTTATTAAAATCCTTTCTGATTGACATAAATTGCATTAGTTGGGCTTCAACCTGTCCATTAAAGGATTCCAGTGGATAGGAACCTTGCTGGTTGGCAATACCGGCGTCCATCCCGGTCAATAACTCAAGCGCCTCATCCGCAGTTGTTACGGTATAGATATGAAATTGACCCGATTGAGCGGCATGTACAACATCCCAGCGCAGCATCAAATGTTTGATGTTAGAAGCGGGAATAATAACGCCCTGGGTGCCGGATAATCCTTTTTTTGCGCAAATATCAAAGAAGCCTTCAATTTTTTCATTAACACCGCCTATTGGCTGAACCTGCCCCAGTTGATTTATTGAGCCGGTGATAGCCAGATCCTGCCTTAAAGGAACTTGGGCAATAGAAGATAAAATGGCGCAAAGTTCAGCCAGAGAAGCGCTGTCACCTTCCACATGACCATAGGATTGCTCGAATACCACGCTGGCAGCGATTGAGAACGGCGTTTTTCGGGAATAGCGGGCAGCAATCAAGCTCGATAAAATCAGCACCCCTTTTGAATGAATCGCGCCGCCTAATTCGATTTCACGTTCAATATCGACCACTTTTCCGCTACCCAAGCGGGTTGTTGCGGTAATGCGAGAAGGCTGTCCAAAGCTGAATTCACCTAATTGCAATACTGACAGAGCATTGATCTGGCCGGTTACTTTACCCTCGATATCAATTAAGTGTGTGCCACGATCAATATTTTCGTACAGCTTTTCTCTGATTTTATCCAGTCTGCGGGTTTTATGATCAATGGCTTGCTGTACATCGCTGTTAGTTATCAGGGCGTGACCATTATCTTCCGCCCAATAGTTGGATTCAGTTAATAAATCCTTGATACTACGAAGATGGGTTAACAGTTTTTCTGCATCGCCAACCATTCTGGAGCTATGTTCAATAACCCTGGCGACAGCATTTTTGCTCAGCGCTCTTAATTTCTCGCTCCGGGCAATAGTTGCCAGTAAACGGGCATAATCATGACTGCTGTTTTCCCTGGAAACGGTTTCATCAAAATCAGCGGCAACTTTAAAAAGATTGTGAAATTCCGGGTCATACGCACTTAATAAATAATAAATCAGCGGTTCACCCACCAGAATGAGTTTTAAGTTAAGCGGTATGGGTTCCGGCTCCAATGATGAAGTACTGATTAAACTGAGCGCACGTTCCAGAGATTCAATGCGTATTTCATGAGCCTGCAAGGTTCTTTTCAGGGTTTCCCAGCTATAGGGTTGAAACAGAAGTTTTCTGGCATCAAGAATAAGGTAACCCCCATTGGCTTTATGCAGGGCACCAGGTTTGATCATCGTGAAGTCGGTGACTAACGAACCCATGTAAGCCTGATGATCAATGCGACCAAGCAGATTGCTGTAATTAGGGTGATCCTCGAAAATTACCGGAGCAGATTTCATATTGCTGAAATCAACCATCAAGTTAACCTGATAGCGTTTCAAGGGATTCGGTTCCTGTGGCAACTCCATAAAAGAAAGTACTTTTTCGCTACGCGGCAAGAAATCCCGGACATGTTCAATAATATCTTTTTGTACATCATTCAAATATTTAAGAATGGCGTCCTGTTTGGCATATTTTTCTATCAGTTCATCAATTGAATGATTGACAGCCAGCTTAGCCACTTCACGATTCAGGGCTTGTAACTTGCGTTTTGTTTCCTTGCGCCAGGCGGGGAAGTGTTTCAGCAATTTCGCTAAATCTTCCTGCAAATCAAGGATGGAATTCTGTATTTCATGCTGCTTTTCTTTATCAAGCTTATTAAACTGCTCGGGACTAATAATTTCATTATTTTCATCGGCTGGAGAAAAGGCATAACCGGTCGGGGTTTCTATAAGAATGACATGTGCATTTGCGGCCTTATCACGTAACTGGCTCAGTTCATTGACTTCCCGTTCACGTGATTGACTTTCTATTTCGCCCGCTCTGGAACGGTATTCGTCACCATCAAAAGCAGCCGGTATGGCGACACTTAACTCTTCAATCAATTCTTCCAGGTCTTGCCTGAAATATTTGCCCTGCCCCGGCATTAGTTTAATAGCCTTAGGTTTGGCCGGTTGCCTAAAATTGTTTACATAGCACCAGTCGGAAGGTATGGCTTGCCGGCTGGCTTCGTGTTCAACCAATTGCTTTACTGCGGTCAATTTCCCTGTGCCGGCAGGCGCCATTGCAAAAATGTTATAACCGTTTATATGCATGCGGATGCCAAATTTTATAGCTTCCACGGCACGTTCCTGGCCAACAGTAATATCAATATCTTCAAGCTCTTCTGTAGAGTCAAATTTTAATTGTTCAATGTTGCAAGGCTTATAGAGTTGTGAAGGATCCAGCCGTATGTTTTTCATGTTATTAAATCTGCTTGAAATATTGAGTTTATTACGCTTGGGTTTTAATGAGCTTCTTGCTTTAGGATGTAGAATAAAGACAATTCAGGTTTTGTAAAGCTTGCTCTGGCAAGATTGTTGATTTAACAAATCATGCTGCCAGATTGGGAGAGTTTCAATATGCCAATTTTTCATTATTTACAAATTGATGGTAAGACAAATATTTGTAACTGCCTTTACGCATATTGAAGAACATCAATTCAGGCAGGCTCATTAAAACTCCGGTTGCTCCTGATTTAAGATTTTTTCCGGCGTCAAACGGCCAGTTTAAAAAGCCAAATACACTTTGGCCTATCCCGGCAGCGGTATTGAATAGTCCGAACAATGGTCTGAATATCAAGTTATCATCGGTAAAGAAAACAAAAAAAGCATCGTCGGGATTGTAGGTATACAGAGTGCTGGTGAAGGTGTTAGATTCACGCAAAACACTCATCAGTCCGTTATTCCGGTCATAAAGTTTTTCCAATTGTTGGCCGCGGTAGGAGTTTAACATTGCACTCGTCGTTACCTTGTAGTGCTCTTGTACCGATTGAAAAGACAGGAAGGGAATAAAATTATAAGATGCAGAAATATTGCCACCGAGGCGTTTAGTAGACTCTTGCCTTAGCATTTCGGTCTGTTTCGATGGCTCGAAATCCACTTTGCTCTGCTGCAACAAAGCCTGATCAATTGTTCTAAACAGTTCGGTAACACAATTACGGGTAATCAAATCATACCGGTAATGTTCTTCCAATTCCTGAAGTAATTTAATTTCATAGTTATCCAGATCGTTTAAAGCTGATTTTAATTGTTGCAGCGTTAATTCGGGAGCAACCCAGTCTGGTAGACTGGTACTTTTAGTTGGCAATGCTTTTTCACCAATAAAGCGGACAGCTTTTTTCTGCCCGCCCTTAAGCAATTCAAAATACCGGTTAACAGACATTTCAAGATTGCTATAGTTGGCTTCAGTAAGGCCGCCAGCGTTTAGCAATGCTTTCCGAGTCTGCATCAGATTGGCCAGGGCGTCGTTAATCTGGATTTGCATTTGCTCTGCGTATTGAGCAAATTGATCTGCGCTGACCCATTCACTATCCATGGCAAAATCGTCAATAAAAACCCATTGACCCAGCTGTATTGAAAGGTCAACTGCAACAAGCCGGGCCATATTAATTAAAAGAGCATAGCCCCAATCGGGCCGCCCGGAATTGACCGACTTTAACAGGCTTAAGCTCAGTTGATCACTTAATCTCTTCAATACTTTCTTTTGTTCCTGAGTCACTGGCTCATCAGTTAGAAAAAAACCATCAGTACGTAATGGACGCTCTTCCATAAGTACCTTTATGGCTACCAGGCCGGTCAAATAATCTGCATAACTATCCGCAAATGAATTAATTACAGGTGGAAAGTTATCTTTCGACAGAATCGGTTTAACTACAGGCCAACGACTGGGCGTTAATGCCTTTATGCGGGAGGTGATTTGCTGACGGCGATAAGAAAGGTATTCTGGTCCATATTCTTGCTCAATTTTCTTGCGCACTCTTTCAACACTTTTGGACGAGTGAGATTGCAGAGCACTTAGGTGTCTTATGTGCCAATCCCTGTTTTGTTTTTCCAATTCCGGATCGGAATAAAAAAGTCCGGCACCATTTAGCCGCAATACGGTAGAAAAATCGGCATCGAGATAAGAATCATCGGAATTTTGCTTATATATCAATCGACGCAACAGAACACGATCTTTATGTAAATCATTCAATCGTTTAAACTGTTGGTCTTGTGCCAGAAACTGTAACTTAAAATGCTTTCTGAGTATATCAAAGGTATCTTCAGATACTTCAACATGACTCAAATGAATGCGACGATTCTGCAAAAAACGGTACAGAAAATGAAATTCCGGTTTATCTTGTTTGAGCAGGCGAATCAAGCCGGAGTCATGATGCTGATAATGATAGATTTCATCGCCGAATTGTATGGCGCTATGCCCTCCACTGGAATTACCCTCGCTCGCTTCCACATAAAGATACTCAAACGATGCTGCCGAAGCGGGAGCTGGACATAACATTAATGCGATAAGAACCGCATTAATAAAAAAAGGCTTCAAGCTAAAGTGCATGGATAACACGCAAAGCTGTTGAAGCCTTTTAAAAAACAATTATTTAATAGGGTAGAATGTTACTATTCTGACTCATAACCGTCCTGAATTTCTTCCATTTTTTTGGAATTGCCCCCGGCAAAATTCTTTTTGTA
>CAYVFT010000019.1:18709-41021 GCA_964450225.1 uncultured Crenothrix sp.
CGTCCTGAATTTCTTCCATTTTTTTGGAATTGCCCCCGGCAAAATTCTTTTTGTACGTTTCATAGGCAACGCCTCCCACATTAGCTTTCTTCAAACCTTTTCCGATGCCCCTATAGGTCAATGAATCCTGGTCCCAATTGGTAACGCCATATTTTGCAGCAATATCGCTTAACCCCTTGAGGAAACTAGTGTAATCCGCACCGGGCTGGGAAGATTTGACATAAGCCATCGTATAATCAGCAACTTCATTTTGGTATTTTTTGCTTTCCCCTGAAATTGAAGAAGGGCTGCTAATAATGGAACTTGTCGAATCTGAAATGCTTTTTGAGCTGTCTGAAAACGAACAGCCCGCTATAACAAGTGCTGAGCTACAAAGCGCTGAATAAAGTAGTGTGTTTTTTAAGTAACTCGAATATAAGCGCATAATTTTTCCTGTAAAACTAAAGAACTCAAAGGATATGATCGAAAAGCGAATAAGTTACCCGAACCATTATAAATATCAACATTTTTCCTGACGGGAACTTCTACAGCGCCAAGGAGGAACCAGTTTTGGTCCATATGGGTGCGAAAACCGGGAGTCATTGCAACAAAAGTATTACTGGTCGTGCCGCGATTGCCTATCGGTTGGCTAACGCATTCTCTTATCACGATTTTATCCAATGCTAATTAAATTACTATTCTGCAAAACCAATCGAACGTGTAATTTTTTGGATTATTTAGGTATCTGGGAAATATCGTAGTCAGGCACAGCTTCACCGTGTCCAGCAACTCACTGGAATGCCGGGCAACAAAATGACGTTGCCCGACCAACTTCAGATTTTCTAAAAATCAATGAATAAATAAGGGTTTACCAGCCATAACCGAGGGTAAACAAATAACGGACATCGGTCGTTTTGCTATTTGCAGCTGTATAGCCGTTGTAATAATCTACTTGCACTTGATTAGTAAATTGAAGACCGTTCCAGATGGGAACATTGAAACCTGTAGCGGTTCTAAGGAAGAAATTGCTGTCAACATAGCCTTCGTGATAATGAAATAATTGTACTGTCCGGCTGAAAATAAACTGGTTATAGTTAAGAAACCAACGGCCAGCAATACCGCTGGTATCTTCGGTCTCCTTGCAGGTCTCGACGCCGGCTAGAAAGTCAGGTATGTATACAGAATAACCCGTACAATCAAAGGGAACTTTATAAAAATTGGTGTTAACGTATGCGGGGCCTGCTTCTAATGACAGATTAAGATCTTCAGATTCGAAGAACGCATAGCCCGCACCAGCACCAAAGGCAGAACGCAACTGGATGTTTTGGAGGCGGTCATTGGTGAATAATCCGTTGGCATAACCATACCATTTATCCGTAAAGAAATGCGAGTAAGTGCCGAAAAGCTGGAAGTTACGGGCATTCAGCGTAGTCACATCGGTAGCGGAATCGGTATTGTCGGCGTAATTATACTGGCCGCCGAGATTAACTTTATCATCGCGACCACGTAAGGTAACGTTGGCATCACCGTGATAAGCCTGACGAGTGGTGTTACCATCAGCGAGACCGCCACCTACGTTAATGGCACCCGTAAAGAATTTTTTGTTGATTTCCTTTACATCAGTCAGAGGTATCGGCTGGGACTTATAAACGCCTTTGCTATCCAAGGTCATCGTGCCGTTTGCACCGGTTTCAGCAATACCGGTTAATTCCTGTTTATCGTTGAGGATAACAGTCATCGGTATATCCGACTTAAGGGTTTCAATCGCATCCCATTTTATGACCACTTTTTCTGCATAGTCAGTTTTCATTTCCAGGACACTGCCTGATTTATTCAGAACAGTACCCGAGATTTTGTCGCCGTTTTTTAGCAGTACTTGATCAGCCTGAGCTGCAAAAGTACATAGGGTTAGTGCTGCAAATTTTAATGATTGTCGTGGTTTCATGATAATTCCTATTATTTATTATTGTTTTACCATAGTTACCTGGATGATTTGGCAAGCTTACCTCAAATTAGTACTTCTTCTGAAGTACGCAGGGATTGTATACTCCTGATTGCCTAAAACAACAAATTTCACAAAAAAGCAACAAATAATGTCCTATTCCGCTTGTGCCACGCCTGATTCTTCCTTGGCAGTCCAAATTCGATAATGAACTTCAAAATCAACTGGAACATAGACGACAACAGGCAATTTGCTGTTATAGCGAATTAAGCCTTGATCTGATCGTACCTGTACAAATGCTCCTTGTTCCTTCTTGTCAGGAGGACAGGCCATCAGTGTTGACGCAGGTCCCTTTACTGATTTGAGAATAAAGTATGGAAACCCCCAGCCTTTTGCAATTTCTTCAGACAAATTCCCAATGAACCAGTGCCTGTTACAGTCCACTTTAATCGTTTTTCCGATGATTATTTCAAGCTTATTGTTATCTTCATCGGCCAGCGGTTGTAGATGGATAACCATCCTTTTATAACCGTCCTCCGCTAGGGGATATGGTTTCATTCCGTCAGAAGCTGCAAAAATATTGATACTGGAGAGCAAAAAACTGCTAATAAAAAGAAATTTGGCATAAGGTTGCATTACGTAGATCCTTTGATTTGTTTTGGCTTCGAATTTTCAAACTTCAGTCATTCAGAATTACTGATCAGAATCAGGCTGTTCAGTCCTGAGACGGATTAGAAAAATAACATAGTAACAAACTCCTGGTTCTTGGTTTCGCCCTTTTTTACTGCGGCTCTAAAGAAAAAAGTAAAGTAAAATAGTTGTTTTTACAAAGCCTCACTTCATGAATCACAAACAGACATAACAAAGGTACGCATGAATAATTATAAAATCGCAGTGTTAGCCGGCGACGGTATCGGGCCGGAAATTACACAGGAAGCCATCAAAGTACTTAAACTAATTGAAGAGCGCAATGATGTCTCTTTTGAACTGATGCCCGCCGCTTTCGGTGCCTGTGCCTACTTTGAATTTGGCGATGCCTTTCCGCAGGCGACCATTGATATTTGTGATCAGGCGGATGCCATACTTAAGGGCACGATTGGCTTGAGTCATGAAGAATCCAAAAAAATTCCCGTTGATAAACAGCCGGAGCGCGGTGCCTTGCTGCCGCTTCGCCGCCGTTACAATACCTACGCCAATTTCCGGCCGGTTTCCTTGCCCAAGGCATTAGCCCATTTTTCACCACTCAAACCTGAAATTATTGGCGAAGGCATTGATATCATCATGGTGCGCGAGTTGGTCGGGGGTCTCTATTTTGGCCAAAAGGAAATGGGTATTAACGAGCAAGGCTTGCGTTACGTCAAGGAAACCCTGGAATATGATGAATTACAAATCAGCCGCATTTTGCACCAGGCGTTCAAACTGGCCAGCAAACGCAAGAAGATACTGCATAACATCCACAAAAGTAATGTCCTGAAATCCAGCGTGCTCTGGAATGAGATACTGGATGAAGTCGCTGTAGGCTATCCAGATATCGAAGTTATTCATCAACTGGTTGATTCAGCCGCCACCAACCTTTGCCTCAAGCCGACCCAGTTTGATGTCATGGTCATGGAAAACATGTTTGGTGACATTCTCAGTGACCAGGGCGGCGGTATCTTGGGTTCTCTGGGACTGATGCCTTCTGCCTGCCTGGGTGATGAAAAAGCCTACTATGAACCTTCTCATGGTTCTGCTCCAGACATTGCCGGAAAAAATATCGCCAATCCTTACTCCATGATAGGTTCGGTTGCGATGATGCTGGAAAACAGTTTTGATATGGCAGCAGAGGCCAAAAATGTTTGGGCGGCAATGCAGGGCGTCTTCGGAGACGGCTATTCAACCGCCGATCTTTCCAAGCCTGGCAGCGGTGTCAAGATGATTAGCACGGTCGAATTTGGTGACAAGGTTGTTGAAAAACTGGGACAAATGCCAAAAGTGTAGCCAGCAAATCAGTTAACTTGATTGCCAAAGGGCGAGGTGCATACTTCGCCCTTTTTTGTTTGTGTACTTTTTAAGCTTGTGATTTTCAAAAACTGCCTTATAATTATTACATTATAACGGTCAAATTTAGGGGCACATCATGTCAAACGTCGATTTTTTACAGCAGGTCATCACCGCCGATGGCTTTGTGACTGCGAGCGTATTGGCCAAGGTTTTACATATTACGCAAACTGACCTCGCCGAGGTTACAGGATTATCGATTGACTCCGTTTCCAAAAGCGCAAGACTTAAAAGTAGAACGACACAAGCCAGATTGAGGGATACGGTGGAAATCATAAACCGCGTAGCTCAGTGGTCGGGTAGTGCAGGACGCGCATTTGCGTGGTTTCGTTCTCAACCGCTGCCTTCATTCGGCGACAAAACGGCTGAAGATTTGGTTAAGGAAGGCCGTGCAGATGCTGTTAAAACCTATCTCTCCCGGATTGCTGATGGCGGCTACGCTTGAAAGTACCCGTCAGTCGATACACCGGTATCGTTTATCGAGCGCATCATCCTATGTGGGCCTATACGCCGCTTTCGGGGACGGGCGCAAAAAAGTACGGCGGCCGCTTCAATCGGCCTGGAAATAATACACTCTACACTTCATTAGATCCAACCACCGCCTGGATGGAAGCTCAACAGGGCTTTCCGTTCAAGCCACAGCCAATGACACTGGTCGCTTACCAGGTGGACTGTGCCGATGTCGCTGATCTGAACGATACCAAGACGCAACATCTCATGGAGTGTTCACCCCTTGAGCTTGGCTGTGCTTGGGAAGATATGGCCGATCAAAATCTGGAGCCGCCTACCTGGTTGCTGGCTGATCGATTACAGGCCAACGGTGTTGCCGGTATGCTGGTGCGCAGCTTTGCCCCTGGTTGTTCGGAAAACAACTGCAATTTCGTGTTGTGGCAATGGTCAAATGCAGTCCCTCATTCAGTGCAGGTAATTGATGATTTGAGTCGTCTACCAAAATCGCCTGCTTCGTGGCGTACCGCTGAAAAGAATCAGACTTATGGAGCGGACTAGTAAAAGAAGAAAAGTTAAAGACCTATGATGGCTATGGGCTTTAATAACCTTAGCAATTCAATAAAGTCTTAAATTTAAACGGATTTGGAAATTCAAAAAAGATGAATTAGACGAGTGGGTAAAAGCTGGTGGAGCGGCCGATAAATCCGAGAATCCGAATTCCGATCAATAAATAGAAAATATGGCGAATCTGATTCAAGACAAGATAAAACGATCCATCAAGACAGCTGAAGGCCTCTACTACCGTCTGGTGTTGCTGGTGGGCGAGACCGGTTCCGGCAAGACGGGAATCCTTAGTGACGTTGCGGACGACCTTGGAGCTGAAGTTATCAATATCAATTTGGCACTCTTTCGTCTGAGCTACTTGATGTTGTAGAGAAGCGTGAGGTTTTAAAAGCGTTCCCATCCCAAACTTTGACCACCGCGCTTTTCGTGAAGCGTTTGTCAACGCCCTGGTACACCGTGATTTCAATCGACTGGGTGCCGTTCATGTGCGCATTGACGACGATGGCATGACGCTATCCAATCCTGGCGGATTTGTCGAAGGCGTCACCCTGGAAAATCTGTTAGTGACCGATCCTAGGCCTCGCAATCCTTTACTCGCTGACATCGCTAAACGTCTTGGTCTTGCCGAACGTACTGGTCGCGGTATCGACCTTATTTTTTAAGGCTTGCTGCGTTACGGTCGGCCTTTACCTGACTATGGCCATTCCAACAATACCTCAGTCATTCTGCGTATTAGTAATGCCGATGCTGATTACGCTTTTTTAGAAATGGTGCTTAAACATGAGCAACGTTCCGGTAAAGCCATGCCGTTGGATAACCTGATTATTCTTGCGCGATTACGAGAAGAACGCCGTCTGGCACTGCCGGATTTAATACCTTCCGTCCAGAAGTCTGAAAAGGAAACCCGCGCAGCCCTTGAAAAACTGACTGAAACTAGACTTATAGAGGCTCACGGTTCCGGGCGCGGCCGCACCTATACCTTGAGCGCCACAGTCTACCGTCAAACTGGGCAGAAAGCGGCTTATGTTCGGCAGGCTGGCTTTGAACCGATTCAACAGGAACAAATGGTGTTGAGTTTCATCGATAAACACGGCTCTATCAAGCGAGCGGATGTTGCTGAGCTTTGTCATTTAAGTCTTGCCCAAGCTTACCACCTGCTCAAACGAATGGAAAAACAACTCCCTGACACTTTTTGCAAGTAGCTCTTGTATTAAACGTTTTTAAACATATATTGTCTCTTATTCATTTTTAACAACCCTTGGGAAATCCTGATGAATACTCAATTAGTAAAACAGCTGTTATTGATGCCTATTTTAGCCGTTTGCTTGTCTACGCCTTTTACATCGCAAGCGGCAGGTCTACCACCTTACGCTGATGGACAGCCAGTGCCATCTTTGGCGCCCATGCTTGAACGCGCTATGCCGGCAGTTGTGAACATCTCGACCTCGACCAATATTGAGGTTAGCCAGAATCCGTTGATGCAGGATCCTTTCTTTCGCGAGTTTTTTAATGTGCCAGAGCAACAAATGCGCCGGCAACAAAAAAATAGCCTGGGTTCCGGCGTTATTATCGACAGTAGCCAGGGCTTGGTACTGACGAACAATCACGTTATTGATAAAGCGGATAAAATCATGGTTACCTTGCATGATGGCCGCCAGCTCAACGCAGAACTGGTCGGCACCGACCCTGAGTCGGATGTCGCCATCATCCGGGTTCCAGGCAATAATTTAACCCAATTGCCCATTGCTGATTCCAGTCAACTGAAAGTCGGTGATTTTGTGGTCGCAATTGGCAGTCCATTTGGGCTGAATCAAACCGTAACCTCCGGCATCGTCAGTGCCTTGGGTCGTTCCGGTCTTGGCATAGAAAAATACGAAAACTTTATCCAGACCGATGCTTCGATTAATCCGGGCAATTCCGGTGGCGCACTGGTTAATCTTCGTGGAGAGTTAATAGGCATGAATACGGCCATTCTTGCTCCCACTGGAGGAAATGTCGGTATCGGTTTTGCGATTCCAACCAATATGATCATGACTATTAAAGACTCCCTGGTTAAGCACGGCGAGGTGAGACGTGGCTTGCTGGGTGTAACCACTCAGGATTTAACGCCTGAACTGGTCAATGCCTTTAACCTGGAAAACAAGTACGGCGCGGCTATCAGTCGCATAGAAAGCAATTCACCAGCCGCAAAAGCCGGTCTGGAGCCGGGCGACATTATTGTGTCCGCTAATGGCCGGCCTGTTAAAAACAGTCATGATATAAGCAATATCGTCGGTTTGTTGCAAATTGGCGACAAGGTTGATATCGAGTACTTTCGCGGCAATGATAAAAAAACAGTGACCGCGGTTATCGGTAAGCCGGAACAACAGATACTGGTTGGCGAAAAAGTGCACCCTTTACTTAAGGGCACTGTTTTAGGCGTTACGCAAAAAGATCAGATAGAAGGTATTTTAATTGGCAAAATCCACACTTCCTCATACGCCTGGCGGGCGGGTTTGCGTCCCGGCGACGTTATCGTATCGGCAAATCGCTATCGCGTGCATAATCTTGATGAATTAAAACAGGTTGTTGATTCAGCCAGTCCGCTGTTAATTAATATTCAGCGCGGTCAGGAAGGATTCTTTCTTGTGTTAAGATGATAGATAGTAGGGGCTGGCCTTGTGCCTGCCCAGGGCAACCACAAGGGATTGCCCCTACACGCTACACGCCGACGGTATTGAGCATTAAACATGAATACAGATAAAAGCTTTATCCCCTTAAACATTGCCATATTAGTGGTTTCCGACACACGCACCGATGCCGATGATTTATCAGGTAAAACTCTCGTAGAGCGTGCAACAGAAGCCGGACACCATGTTCTTGAAAAGAAAATAGTGCCTGATAATATTTATCAGATCAGGGCTGCTGTTTCAAACTGGATTGCAGCAGATAATATTAATGTGGTGATAAGTACGGGCGGAACCGGCGTAACCGGTAGAGACGGTACGCCAGAAGCGGTGAAACCTTTACTGGATAAGGTTCTGGATGGATTTGGCGAAACTTTTCGAATGCTCTCCTACCAGGACATTAAAACTTCAACCATTCAGTCCAGAGCCATCGCAGGGGTAGCCAATGCAACCTATCTGTTTTGCCTGCCCGGTTCATCAGGTGCCTGTCGCACAGCCTGGGATGCATTAATCAGGGAACAGCTGGATTACCGCACGCGGCCCTGCAACCTGGTCCAACTCATGCCCAGACTAATGGAAAAATAACATGAAATCCGCTTTTTTATTTTTGGGTGCGCTCAGCGCACTGATCGGCGTCGGCATGGGTGCATTTGGCGCTCATGGCTTAAAAACCACCTTAAGTCCCGAGATGTTAACGGTCTATCAAACCGGTGTAACCTATCAGATGTGGCACGCGCTGGGTCTGATTGGAATTGCCCTCATGCGCCAGCAAGTACCCGAATCCAGATTACTGAATTGGGCAGGTTGGATTATGTTCATTGGTATACTGCTGTTTTCCGGCAGCTTATATCTACTGGTACTACTTGATCTAAAATGGCTAGGCATGATGACTCCTCTCGGAGGCGTCGGTTTTATAATGGCTTGGCTATTAATCGCTATTTTTGCAACAAAAAAACAACATCACAGCAGGTATACAAGTGCGCGACGCTAATCCCCAAACCATTTATTTAAAAGACTACACCGTACCGGACTATCTGATTCACAACGTCGAGTTAAACTTTTCATTGGATGATGAAAACACCCGGGTTGTTTCACGGCTCACCATGAGCCGTAATCCTGCCAGTCTGACGGGTGACACTGCATTGATTTTGGCGGGCGAAAATCTGAAATTAATCAGCGTTGTTCTGAATGACGACAATGAATTAACTGAACAACACTATCTGCAAACGCAGGATGCATTAATTATTCATGAAGTGCCGCAGCACCGGAGTTTTGTGCTGACCATCGAAAATACGATTAACCCGAAAGCCAATACGGCATTGGAAGGATTGTATCTTTCCAACAGTATGCTATGTACCCAATGCGAGGCAGAGGGATTTAGAAAAATTACTTATTTTCTCGATAGACCTGATGTCATGGCAAAATTCACCACGACTCTGGTTGGCGATAAAGATCGTTATCCGGTTTTATTGTCCAACGGCAATAAAGTCGCTCATGGCGAATTAACAGAAAACCGTCACTGGGTGACCTGGGAAGATCCGTTCAACAAACCATGCTATTTGTTTGCGCTGGTTGCCGGCCAATTAGACTGCATTGCAGACAGCTTTACCACGCAATCCGGGCGCACTATCAGTTTGCAGATTTTTGTTGAAAAACATGATCTGGATAAATGCGCCCATGCCATGCAATCGCTGAAAAATGCCATGCTTTGGGATGAACAAGTGTATGGTCGTGAATACGATCTTGATTTATACATGATTGTTGCGGTTGGTCATTTCAACATGGGCGCAATGGAGAACAAAGGCCTTAACGTATTCAATACCAAATTTGTGCTGGCACGGCCTGATACAGCGACTGACTCCGATTATGAACATATTGAAGGTGTTATCGGGCATGAATATTTCCATAACTGGACGGGCAATCGTATTACCTGCCGGGATTGGTTTCAACTCAGTTTGAAAGAGGGCTTTACGGTATTCCGTGATCAGGAATTTACCGGCGACCGCACCTCCAAAGCGGTTAAACGCATTGAAGATGTCAACAATCTGCGCACGCGCCAGTTTGCCGAAGATGCAGGTCCTATGGCGCATCCAATAAGACCGGATGCTTATATAGAAATTAACAACTTTTACACCTTGACCGTGTA
Source organism: uncultured Crenothrix sp. (assembly GCA_964450225.1). Classification (GTDB taxonomy): domain Bacteria; phylum Pseudomonadota; class Gammaproteobacteria; order Methylococcales; family Methylomonadaceae; genus Methylobacter_C. Next base: position 28,497 of record CAYVFT010000019.1, read on the forward strand.
TGAAAAAGGCGCCGAAGTGGTGCGCATGATTCACACCTTGCTGGGCGCAGAAGGCTTTCGCAAAGGCAGTGATTTATATTTTGAACGCCATGATGGACAGGCTGTTACCTGTGATGATTTCGTCAATGCGATGGAAGCGGCTAACTCCGTTGATTTAACCCAATTCCGTCGCTGGTATGCCCAGGCAGGCACGCCGGTATTAAAGGTTCAGCAATCTTATGACCCTTCTGCGCAAACCCTGACTTTAACCATCAATCAACATTGCCCGCCAACGCCTGGACAAGCAGTTAAAGAACCGTTGCATATTCCAGTCACTGTCGGTTTAATCAACAAAGATGGCTCTATCGCGCGGTGTAAATTGCAAGATAGTACACAAGCCAGTGATGAAGTTATTTTACAACTGACCCAAGCTGAGCAAACTTTTACCTTTGAGCATGTAAAAGAGCCGCCTGTAGTTTCTATTTTAAGAGGCTTTTCCGCACCCGTTAAGCTGTCTATGGAGCGCAGTCTTGAAGAACTGGCGTTTTTATTAAGCTATGACAGCGATACCTTTAATCGCTGGGAAGCTGGCCAGCAACTGGCCGGACAGATCATCGCCGGGCTAATCGTTGATGTGCAAAATGGCCGGGAGTTGCAGGTAAACCCGGTTATTATTACTGCCTTTAAACAGGTCATGGAACAATCATGGGATGATTTGTCGTACTTTTCTTTATTACTAAGCCTGCCCTCAGAAACCTATCTGGCAGAGCAAATGCAGGTTGTCGATGTAGAAGCTATTCATAAGGCCCGCGAGTTTGTTGTGCTGACCTTGGCGGAACAGCTACAAACACAGTTTAAAACCCTGTACCTTGATAGTCATCGGGATGAATCAGGGGTATTTGATGCCGGCGCTATTGGACGCAGGCGCATCAAAAACATGTGCTTAGGTTATTTAGGCAGACTTGAACAACAGGACATTCAACAATGGTCGCAGCGGCAATTTGACACCGCTAAAAATATGACCGACCAAATGGCCGCATTAGCCGTAATCGTGAATGGTTCACATCCCGCCAAACAGCAGTGCCTGGACGGTTTTTATCAGCAATGGCAAGCGGAAGCGCTGGTCATTGATAAATGGTTTGCACTACAAGCATCGAGCCATAATCCGGACACCTTTGCTACCGTTCAGGCATTAATGCAGCATCCTGCGTTTGATTTAAAAAATCCAAATCGGGTTAGAGCCCTGATTGGCGCGTTCAGTCAGGCGAACCCATTGCATTTTCATGCTGTCAATGGCCAAGGTTATCAATTTCTCGCCGATCAGATTATTGCACTCAACACCTTAAATCCGCAGGTTGCATCACGCATGTTAAGCGCATTAACGTCATGGCGCCGATATGATGCAGGCAGGCAAGCGCTGATGAAAGCACAATTGGAAAGAATAATGACCACTGAGTCTATTTCTAAAGATGTTTATGAAGTGGCAAGCAAAAGTTTGGCTTGAACAGCATTATTTAACTTTTTTACCTGAACATTAATAACGATGACTTTTTCCTCATCTCAAGTGAGTCGTTCTGCCGATGACGATAGAATAATTGCTCTCAAGCCAAATAATCTCTGGATTCTGGTAATTTCATTTATTCTCAGTGCCTATATGCTGTTTGGTCGCCTGGGAGGATGGCCATTAATCTCACCTGATGAAGGACGCAACGCCGAAGTGGCCAGGGAAATGAGTCAGTCCCACTCCTGGCTGGTGCCGACTTATGACGGTCTGGTCTATCTGGATAAGCCGGCCTTTTATTTCAAGACTGTAGCACTGTCTTTTTCACTGTTCGGTGAATCGGAAGGCGCCGCAAGGCTTTCTTCCGCGTTCTTTGGCTTTTCACTGCTCGTGGCGGTATTCCTGTTTTGCCGAAAAGTGTACGACCAGCGCACAGCCATTCTGGCATTGCTGATCGTAGCCACGACTCCGCTATACATAGCCTTTTCCCGGTTTGTCATTTTTGATATGACCTTGGCCTTTTTTGTATGCTCCACCATATTTGCGTGTTTTCTGGCGGAAGAATGCGAAGAAAAGCAGCGGATACGCTGGTATCTGATTGGCGCTCTGTCGGCGGGAGTCGCTACGCTGATAAAAGGGCCTGTGGGGTTTATTGTTCCTACTCTTGTGATTGCGATCTTTAATGCTCTAGAAGGGCGACTGGGAGTGATGAAGCGCGCCTTTTCCCTCCGCAATTGGGCGGTATTCCTGGCTATTGTGCTGCCGTGGTTTGTCGGGCTGTCGCTGCTTCGTCCCGACTTTCCTTATTACGGTATCATGAGAGAATCAATTGCCCGATTTACCACGACCGAATTTCATCGCACGGCCCCCTTTTATTTCTACGCACCAGTAATTGCGTGTACCTTTTTTGCCTGGAGTCTCCTGCTTCCCGAATCCATAGTTATAGCCTGGCAGGAAAAGAAACGCTGGTCTCGTGCTGATCGTCTGTTTGTTGTCTGGGCAATTGTCGTGGTGTTGTTTTTTTCTGTTTCACAGTCGAAATTGCCCGGCTACATACTTACTGCGGTGGTAGCCTTGGGGATCCTGACCGCGCGTATTTTTGCCCTGGCTTTGAACAAAAGTTCCGGGCGGGCGGCTCGAATTGCATGGCATGGAACAATACTTCTGCTACTGCTGAGTATAATAGCGGCTTTGTTGGTGGGCGCCATTGCTTTCAATCCTGAAATACTCAAAAGTAGGCTCACGTCGAAATCTGAGATCTTTGATCTTTTTATACCCACATTCCTACCCATGGCGTTATCGTTTGGTATCGTTGCGCTTCTTTCGATAATCGCTCTTTGGACTCGGAATACGCGACTGATTTTTGCTGCCTTCATAAGTTTTCCAATACTTTTAATGACCGTCAATTTTGATTTTTTGGCGCTTTATGCACAGACCCGCTCCGCGCGAGGCCTGGCAGAAAACATTCCGGCCACGTTGCCTCCAGAAACCGAACTGGTTTGTATGGAATGCATGCCTAATGGCCTGCCTTTTTATTTAAAGCGCTCTGTAACCGTTTTAACCCGTGACGGCAATGAACTGACTAGCAATTATGTAATGTTTACCCTGAATTCCGGCAAGACCTGGCCCGAGGGTGTGATACCCCTAGAGCAATGGCGACACTGGCTTGCTACTCGTACTCATCCGATCTACCTTCTCGCCAAGAAAAACCACCTGGCACAACTTAAGGAAATTGCGCTGGAGCAGGGCGTTGACGTAGTTGATCTGGGTTTCAAATATTGGGCGGTCTTACTGCCCACACCCAAAGGGAACTGATATGTGCGGTATCTGTGGTTTAGTTGTACTAGAGGGGGCAGCCGATGGGGATTCGATACCACAGCAGGTGAACAGGATGGTTGATGCGTTGATGCATCGAGGTCCGGATGATACCGGAATTGACGGCGATCATTCGGCACTCTTTGGAATGACACGATTGGCCATTCGAGGTTTAAACGACGGCAAACAACCGATCATTGATCACGCTAGCGGTGTCATGATGGCCTGCAATGGCGAGATTGATAATCACCTGGAGCTTCGAGAATGGTTGCTTGGCAGGGGGCGAGCTGTTGAGCAGAGTACCGACGTTGCGGTAATTCCCGCCTTGTACTTGGAACTGGGCGATGCCTTTGTGGAACGGCTCAAAGGAGCTTTTGCTATCGCGATTTGGGATCCGCGCGAGAAAAAATTATTGCTTGCCCGTGATAGAGCCGGCGAACGACCACTGTTCTACTCGGCCAACGACGGTATTATTGCTTTTGCCTCGCTGATAGCGGCACTAGTATCGCCAGGCTCAAAAGCCTTGAACATCAGCACGAATGCCGTTCATGGTTATTTGCAATCCGGATTTTTTGTTGCGCCTGAAACCCCCTTTAAAGACATTCAAAAAGTGTCGCCTGGAGAAGTGGTGACAATAGATGTCATTGGCATTCAACATAGACATTACTGGTGCTGGAATGCAGTGCAGACTATCAAACAAGCCAGTTCTCTGGATACGTTCGACGGAATTTTTCGGGAATCAGTACGTCGGCAAAGCGAGGTTGATGTCGATTTTGGCTTGTTTTTAAGCGGAGGCCTCGATTCTTCTTTAATTACGGCGGTTACCCGATCCATTCGCCCGGAAAAAACATTGAAAGCCTACAGTCTTCGCTTCAGTGAAGCCTCGTATGATGAAGGACATTTTGCCGAGCAAGTGGCAAATACCCTGGGTGTTGAATTTGTTCCTGTTTGGGTGCGCCCCGAGGATTTTCCGCCCACCATTGCCAAACTGGTCCGGCAGGTGGGTGAACCGCTGGCCGATCCCGCCTGGGTACCCAGCGCTCTACTCGCCAGACGTGCCGCGCAAGATGTGCGCGTTGCTCTGGTTGGCGAAGGTGCGGATGAACTTTTCGCTGGTTATCCGACCTACTTTGGCGCTGGACTTGCCGGGTATTATGCGCGGCTTCCCAAGCCGGTCAGAACACTTATACGACGAGCAGTAGAAAGCTGGCCGGCCAGCGATAAAAAAGTAACGATCAACTTTTTGCTTAAACGCTTTATTCAGGGCGATGAGCTGGATTTTCTTGGCCGCCATATACTCTGGACGTCCTGCATTTCACCCGCAATTTTGAACCGCCTCGGTGTAACACCGCCGTTGCTTAGGCGACCAAATTCTTCCTCAGCAGAAATGCTGGATCGGCTTCAACAGCACGATCTGGAAACATCGCTGGCGGAAGGATTATTGACCAAGGCAGACCGCGCCAGCATGAAGTCAGCCCTGGAGCTACGTGCACCTTTTCTCGATCAGGAAGTAATGGAATTCGCCGCCTCTCTCCCTGAGGATGAACGTATCCATCGCTTGCAAACCAAAGTTTTTTTGAAACGCTACGCCTTGCGATACCTGCCCACGGAGATAGTGCACCGCAAAAAGCGCGGGCTATCCGTGCCTTTAAGCAGCTGGTTGCGCGAACCGCTGTATGAATGGGCGAAATCGAGGTTATCCTCGCTCCTGCTGGATCGGGTCGGTGTTAATCGTTACGTTGCGCTGGAGCTATTGCAGGAACACAGGCAACGAAAGGCCGATCATGCCCGATCAATCTGGACTTTAATAGTTCTTAGCGAATGGCTTGAGTGGCTATCCGAAGTTGAAGTTAGATAGCTGAACACCTTGTAGTACGGTGATTCTAATACTCGGTCAACTTAGTTTTGACGGGTATAACAAAGACCTACGAGATTTTTAAAAAACTCGTAGGTCTAATGGCTGAGTACTTAGCTTATACCCAGGTTTTTCCGTTGTCTCTGAGCTAGAATTCGCTTTAATGACTGGGTCAATAAAAAGAAAGCGACGGCAGCAATGCCAAGATATTGAGCAAGATGCGCTATATCGGCTTGTATGGCGCCTGCACCGACCAGGGTTGCAGTCACTCCAAGCGGAAGAAAACCCAATGCACTGCCGATCCAAAAGTCGCAGTGGCTAACCGTGCTCATTCCCAACAGGATATCGTTATAAAGACCGCTGATTGGCAACTGACGCATGAATAACACGGACCGCCATCCCCGGGCGTGAGTGGACTGAGACAAAGCGATAATCTTTGGAAATTTTTGCTGAACGTACTCACGACCGCTCCAGCGAGCAAAAATAAAAGTCCCGTATGCTCCAAGCAAGGTACCAAAGTGACTCCAGACAAAACCCCAGGTAAACCCGAATACTACCCCTGCCAGTGTACATAGCAGCAGTCGAGGCATACCAATAGCAGTAAGCAAAGCGGCTACCAGGGTAAATACCGCCGGCGCTGCATAACCTGTTTCTGCAAGTAATGATTTGATTTGATAGCTCTGGTTCAGCACATCCTTTAGCGGCATGGAGTAAATTAAAAGACTACAACCAATCACGGCTATAAGCAGTGAGCCAATCGCGATTTTTTTGGATAACATGTTTGTTGATTCAGCCACTATTCACCTGAAAAAATAATTGTAAAGTCGTCTCTTAATCATGGATGCTATTGAAGATAACTCCGGAAAAATAATCCTCTTACAAGCCTCTCAGCGACCGTCTTTAACTTGGTGGTTCGATGCTGTCGCGAGCATTTCATTCGCGTAACTTGCTGAGTTTAAAGGTGGGTTCAATCCACTGACCTCCTGATTCCGTCGCCGCCTTGTAACGTAGGTTTGTTTGTTCAGCGCCTGAAAAAACCCCACTTCATTTTAAATGTACTAATACTTTACCACAAAAGCTACAAGTTGTTGCTATTAAGTACACATAAAACAAGTGGATAAATAAATACGGTTGCTTTACCTGCTGAAATTTCATCCAGCAACTTCAAGGAAACAGTATTGTCACCAAACTTTAAACAAACGTTCATTTTTTTGTCATAAAAGAGCTCTAATCTTTAAGCTGAAAGCCAAAAACAAAACACAAGCGAAAATCTACGATTTTCATCTCAGCAATAGCTCGCGGTCGACTTTTGCAGAACCACTCTTTAATAAAGAGGATAAAAAAAATGAAACTGCTCTATTCCATTCATAAATACGACGTTTTCATGTTCACCTGGCTTATCAATGCCAGAATTTACAGCGCCTTGACCAGGGCTAGCCGATACCTGTCAAAAACGGGCGATGGCCAGTTGTATGTTTTAATCGCAGGCTATCTGTATTGGCTCGAGGGTCCAGAAGGACTTTGTCTAAAAGCGATTCTGCTCGCCTTTTTGATCGAAAGGCCCATTTATTTCGCCCTTAAAAACAGCCTGAAACGCAACCGGCCAGAAGCAGCCCTGGAAAACTTTCATAGCATTGTTACTCCGTCGGATCAGTTCAGTTTTCCTTCCGGCCATACCTCAGCTGCTTTTATGATGGCAACTTTGCTCGGATATTATTTTCCACAGCTAATCATTTTACTTTATTGCTGGGCAATACTGGTCGGTTTTTCCCGGGTTGTCCTGGGTGTTCATTTTCCAACCGATATTTTGGTCGGCATTATTCTCGGTATCAGCACAGCACTCTTCAGTTTGGGACAAATATGAGAATTTTTTATGGCGTACAAGGGACCGGTAACGGCCATATTACACGTGCAAGAGTCATGGCAAAAGAACTCTATGCAGCTGGGATAGACGTTTCCTTTCAATTTACCGGCCGCCCGGCAGAAAAATATTTCGATATGGATATCTTTAACGGCTATCAAGTGCGGACCGGTCTGACCTTCAATACCGACAAAGGCCATGTTAATTATCTGAAAACGGCATTCGATGCCAAGCCCATAACCTTTATCAAGGATGTCAAGTCCTTAAAATTAAGTGACTATGATCTGGTCATCAGCGATTTTGAACCGGTTACTGCCTGGGCCGCGAAAAGCCAGAAAAAGCTTGTCTTGGGCATAGGTCATCAATATGCATTTAACCACAATATCCCCAGAGCCGGTGCTGATCCGATTGCCAGCCAGGTCATGAAATATTTTGCTCCCGCCGATATAGGTGTTGGCTTGCACTGGCACCATTTTAGTCAACCCATCTTGCCGCCAATTATTGATACCCCTGAAACCCCAAAAAACATCATCAAGAATAAAATTATTGTGTATCTGCCTTTCGAGGACCAACAGGAAGTCATCAAGCTTTTATCGCCATTTGAAAATTTTGAGTTTCACATCTATGCACCGGAAGTAATTCCGTCAAAATTTGCTCATATTATTTGTAATCCACTTTCACGCACGGGATTTCAAAAAGATTTATATGACAGCGCCGGCATCATCAGCAATGCCGGATTTGAGCTGGCCAGCGAAGCCTTGCAACTGGGAAAAAAAATTCTGGCCAAACCGCTGCATGCGCAAATGGAACAAATCTCCAATGCCGCCGCCCTGCAGCAACTAGGTTATGGTCATACCATGACCGATATGGACATTTCGGTTATTGAGCACTGGCTGCATGATAATCATGCAGTCCACATAACCTACCCCAATATTGCCAGAGTACTGGTTCAATGGATAAAAGACGGCATGCCTGAAATGGAGGCCGATTTTATCGAGGCCATATGGGATAGTGTGAACGTTCTGCACATCAAGCATTAATAGAACCCCCCGGTTATAGCGGTTTTATTTTCTTCTTTTTCAAGGTAATGTTCATCTACTTAACTCTTTGACGACATTTGCCCACTCTGATCGCCCAGTTATAGCTTTTTTACATACTTTTAATTTTCCGCGACACCATCATGTTTTTTAGAGCTATGATGCCCTTGCGACTTCAGGTTTAAATCTGCAAGACCTTTGATCGATTAGGTGCGGACTTTTTCGGGAGTCTAAAGTCCTCACCCCGCTGTTTACTGCTGCAAACACTTGCCAAGTCTTTCATTCCTCCTGGGTTGCTGTTTGTGTAAACTTTACCGCACGTTAGGATGGAATTCCTTTTTGCAACAAGAAACATTTATGACCAGATATTTTTTTTATGCCACGTTGCTATATTTGCTATTTGTCATTTACGGCAGTTTAGTGCCGCTTGATTTTAAATATATGCCTTTGAATGAGGCATTAGATCAATTTAGAGGTCTTCGTTATCATAATTTGGGTATTGGCTCATCAGCCGATTGGGGGACTAATTTTCTTTTGTTAATACCTCTGGCTTTTTCATGGTTTGCGCTATTAACAAAAAATGCCAGGCCTTTCACAAAAATCTTTTTGTTCATCTTTATTTGGCTAGCTTGTTTTTTACTAGCGGTGGCTGTCGAATTTACCCAGTTTTTTTTCCCTTCACGAACAACTTCAATTAATGACATCATTGCGCAGAGTTCGGGAGCATTTATTGGCTGTATTGCTGGTTGGATTTTCGGGCAGCGATTCATGGAATGGTTGCAACAGTGGCATCAAGAGGCTGTGATTAACTCTTTGTATCGCTACTTACAGATTTATCTGCTCGGATTGTTTTTATATGCCGTTCTGCCCATGGATTTAACACTTAGTCCTATCGAGCTTTATCATAAATGGAATGAAGGGCGCATTATTCTTTTGCCATTTGGTAACTCAAAAACCAGTTTGATTGAAAATATTTATCAATGGAGCAGTGAAGCGTTACTGTGGCTTCCTGTGCCGCTGTTATGGCAGCGTACACGTCGTCTTACTCAATTTCAGCTTTACCAAAGACTGTTTATAGCTGCGCTGGTGATCGAATTTTTTCAACTATTTGTTTACAGCCGCGTAACCGATATCACTGATATCTTGTTGGCGCTTTTAGGTGGAGGTATTGGCATTCAGTTAACAAAATATTTTAGTATTACCTATCCTGTCGCACCAATACAAACAAGGTTTCAAATCCTATCGAGCGAGTCACGTTGGTGGGTCGCACTGTTCTGTTTAGTTTGGTTCGTTCTGTTAATGGCTATATTTTGGTACCCTTTCAACTTTGATATCGATAGCGCATTAATCTCGGAACGTACGAACTCATTTTTCAAACTTCCTTTTTATTCCTATTATTACGGCTCTGAATTTAGAGCCGCCACTGAAGTATTTCACAAAATTCTTTTTTTTATTCCATTGGGATGTGCGTTTGCATTTATTTCCTGGAGCTATCGCTTCAGAACTTTCAGTCGTTTTGTTTCCTATTTTGGTATTGCTCTTGCCGCACTAGCTATTGAGGCTGGCCAGCTTTTATTGCCTAAAAAAAATACCGATTTGACTGATTGGGTGCTGGAGTTTACTGGTGGTGTGATCGGTTTTGTGGTTGTTAAACAGCTCTTGAACAATCGATATTCTCAAAAATTAAAGCGCGAATCTAAGAGGTCAACGATAGTTGTTCGTAGCTTATCTGGTCGAATCGAACAGGAAACACCAGCCGATTTTAGCTGCCATTCTGGTAATTATAAAGATAATCAAGTAACTGAATGTCGAGTTAATGCTATAAAAGCATCCAAATTGCAACTGTGGATGATGTTAGTGATTTGTGTGAGTATACTCGCTCTCTCGTTGTTTTCTTTAAGCAAATTGTCGTTTATTCCTTACAATCTCCGGGAATTAATTTCGGGGCAGAATGCGTGGTTGCGCCGTTTTGGTTTATCCTTTGCGCTTTTTTGGTGCCTAGGTTTTCCAGTCTGGTACCTTGACAGAATTCTAACCAGCAAACGAGAAAATCCTTGGTATTGCTGGACAGGTGTAGGAGTTCATTCCTTTGTTGCTTGGCCGCTGATACGCTTATCTGCTCCCTTGGAGAGTATTCATGATATTGTGGGCTACCCAATACTAACTAGCATTCCTACCGAGCTGGAATTATTTCTTCGGTTAATGGCTTTGTTTGGGATTTTTTCTTTGCTGCTTTTTGGCGCAGTGATGATGGTCAATTCATTATTGGGTTGCTATCGCCACTTATTCAAATACTATGTGACTGGATTTGTTTCCTTTATTATTCTTTTACCAATCTATTATTGGGCTGTCGTATTAGTGGCGGCGACTGATAACATTATCGAACTATTACCAGACGAAGGACGTTCTTGGTGGACATTCCTAATGGCACTCTATATATTTCTGATTTCGTTTATCGGTTCGTCATGTTCCGCTTTGTTGGCTTTAAAACAATGGCCTAAATTGATTTGGCTCCTGCTTGCTGGTTTTGTCTCTTATCCATTGGGCTATTTGTTACTACAATGGGGGACGGAACAATTTATTATGAAATATGGTGTTGTGTTTTCGGCCCTGCAATTCCTGTTTAGTACGGATCGTAATCATTATGTCGTGAATGAGATTTTAAAATTACGTTTTTATTTCGCGCATACCGCTTTAATATTAATGATTGTTATCACTCAATTCCCTCAATGGCGCATGATCCATCAACACCAAAAGGCAAAAACCTCCGGCAAAGCCAGAGGCTTGAAAATGTGAACCGCCTATGTTTCCTTTTTAACCTGTTTCGGTCAAAACAAGACAGTCCAGCCGCTTTGAGCCTGTTCTTTGGTATAGGATACGCCGTGGTATTTAATTCCATTAGGATTGAGAAGGGTAATAATGCCGCCATTATTACCTAGCTGCGCCCCTAGACCATCCAGTTTAACTAAACCGGTAGCGCCTGGATTAAGTAACATGTTATTAATAACAGAGCGGTTTTTATTTTTATCTGCAATAAACCAACCGGATAAATCAACGATATTTGGCGAGAGATTAATCAAAGTCACTGTTTCATATCCGGCGTCGTCGCCTTCCGGATTGACCAGCGCCGCTATGATTTGGACGCTGGAATCTATTGTCGGGGGAATAATGGCGCCGCATTCAGGAAGTCTATGGCCTGTTTGATCGTCGGTATGCCAGCATTGCGACTGAAATGCCAGGAAAACGGCAACCCACTGTTCCGGCCAGATCTCGACGCCAACACCAATATTGTCTTTTTCAATACTTGGAAAATGAAAAAGTAAGCCGCCGTCCTGCCAAACGCCGTCATCCTTAACAAATTGCCCTACATTGCCTTGATTCATGTGAATATCGTGAATCCCGTTACCAGGCTTAAAACCAAAATATGTGTCTTTTTTGCCTGCTTCAGGTCCCCAGCGTTCCCCGAACGCATAGATACTAGCTCGTTCGTCACCGATGGCGCGTTGCACATAAGCATCTATTTTTTCATTGAGATCATTGTCCGGCCCCGGAATGTTATGAGGTAATGGGCGCATCTGTTTTGGATCGAACAGATTACCACGTATAAAATCCAGCGCCATTTTATTAGGCGCACTCTGCAGCGCGGTAAACCCCATATCCAGGCTACTCAGTCTTTCAAGTATGGGATGCTGAAAATCATCAATGATCAAATACATAAGCTCTGAAGGAGCCAGATTGGATTTCACATTAATAGCAATACGATAGTCATCGTTATCGTCTATAAGATGCACTTCATAATGTGGACTTGATCCTTGACCAATTATTTTATTGATGGCCTTTCCTTTTAAAACACCATATTGTTTAAGTGCCATGATTCCTCCTGCGGAATATATTTGGTTGTGTAATGGAATTATTCCAATACTTTCTTATTTGGAATTCAAGCATTATTAATGCTAACAGCTTAAATTAAATTGCCTGCCCGTTCAGCATACTAGCAATTTACAAATACGCCAGCATTTCAGCCATTCTAGAAGAATCTTTATGGCAATTAACCTTGTGCTGGAACATGAAAAGTAAGGCAACGATTCTCTTGCTGGACTGAAACAATAGATCGGCGGGGAGTCGCTATTTTTGCGAAAGCTTTTTTGGGCATCCCTGCCCAACAAGCGGCAAAAATTACGCGACCGCTAATGCCTTCGGCGGCCCCAGCCGTCCTGCTCCACTCGTTGCATACCCAACAAGGGGTATGCAACATAGTTACGCAATGACTCGACGCGATTTCGTAAAGCCTGCATTTTCACTACGCAAAAAACGCTTCGTGAAAACACATGCCCTATCGCTTCTGGGGACTACTCGACTCCTGTCTCGCAGCGTCGGTCAGTCCAATCACGATATATTCATACGGAATTTAGCCGTAGCCTTTATCGCCCCAAACCGTTCTCTCACGAGTTTCTGATTGGTAATGCGCTATTCCGAT
>CAYVFT010000020.1:0-16944 GCA_964450225.1 uncultured Crenothrix sp.
TTTAAGTTAGTTGCTGATTATATAGCAACCGAGGTTGGGTGGCGAAAAGGTACTATTACCGATACGAGCTCCGAGCATATTTAGCTTGGTCCAAAGCGCATCAAATGCATTGTCGGTGTTGGATACAAGGTAACGAAGCCGCTCCATCCGAAGCTCTTTCGCATGTTCAAATTCAGGTGAAAGCTCAAAAGTTGTTCGCTGGAGCCAGTCGTAGGTTGTTAATCCTCCTGCATTTGGCATATGTTTTTTCAAAGCAGCGTCGGTCTTTTGATGTCCAATGGTAAGTCTTTGCCGATAAACCACATCGTTAGGTTGAGTACGGGAACGTTCGCGCAACTTGGCAAGAGCGCCAAAATCGTTACGTGAATAAAATTTAACTTGAGAAGTTGGATTACCTGTCAAAAATTGCGTGGCTTTTACAAGTTCATCACCAAGATCAGCAATTGACCAAGCTTTAAAATCGATCTGGTTCTTTTTGCATTGACAACAGATTAATCCCCATGCAATTGCCAAAAATTAGCGGGTGTAACTATGGGATAAAGCGCCGACAACACCAGTAAATCTTTGTCACCCGTCACAAGATAATTGGCGTTTGTTGCCAGGAATGTCCCCAGAACTGGTTGGTCTGCCTCGTCACGCAGAAGTGGCTCGGCGGCTTGAACAGGGTCAACCAGGTCAGCAAGAAAAGCTAAACTATCGACAAAATCCCGAATTTCCAGGTTTGACCAGCCAAGACGATGATTAAGCCTGGGCAGAACCCGTTGGACTTCATCCAGAATATATTGGGAAAGGATGACCTCTAAACTTCCGCCCCGCCAGGCAGAGACAATTTTTCCCGGTATCGAGTTTGGATAGGCCGTTCCGGAAAGTAAAACATTGGTATCTAGGACAATGCAAATTTGCGGCATAGCTAGAATTGAGAATGCCTGGTGTCTGAAACAATGGCATCAATTTCATTTAGCCCTTCTTCTTGAGGCACGTTTGCATAAGCATCGGCTATGTGTTGGCTGAGCGTATCAAACCGATCTTTAAAGCGGCGTATCCGGTCAAACAATTGCGCATCGACCAGCGCCGCCACGGGTTTGCCGTCTTTTTTGATTAAAATTGAATCGTGCCGGTATTGAACTTGATTCAGCATTTCCCCCAGGTTTTGCCGGAAAGCGACAGCATTTACTTCATTAATCATAATTAGCCTTTTATTTTAAAATAAAGACCATATTGATCATAATGATTTGTTAAGTCAATGGCAAGCTGCTAATTATTTTTAGCCTATGTCCGGTTAAGGGCAGGAATTTGACTTTCGACAGAGTTATCAATTGATCAATTGACAGTCTCTTATTGGCCGGACTGGGATGATCATAAAACTCACAACTAGATAATTGCCACAGGCTGCTTTGGAGCAACTTGTGTTAGCTGGTTTACGTTATTCCTGTTGGTCACTTTGACTTTTAATACGCCAAAGTGCGATAACCTCAAAATTTGATGGAGGGTTAATTACTGTCATTCATCATCGGTAAAGGTTGCGTGACACCCGTTAACATCTCCCATTCCGACAAAATAGCATCGCTTTTTCCATGGTGCTACCACAGGCATCCTCGGTCACCTGAGTCACCTGAAAACCACTGCACACAAGAGGTCGGCTAGGCTGCAAGAAAATCGAGCATTTATTTTCATTATCCAAATGCAGGCAACGAACCGCAGCGGGTTTACCAAAAGGATGGAAAGGTATTGCTGAAGAAATAGAGGGTGCGATGCAGCAAGCGCAACAGCCGATTCGACACTGTATCAACTAAACTCATGTGTTTTGTGGGGTGGATATTTATACGGCAGATTAACGCCGTGTAGATGTGTAATTGCCTTTGGCATAGACCACTTTAATCGATAAACTCCCTATCCGTTAGGAATTGCTGGTAATTCTTAAAGATGAGCCCCTATTTTCCCGCTCAATATCTAAAACCGTTTCTGGGTATTGGCTAAAAACACATTCAAGGCCATAGCCATTATAAAAACACCAACTGATAAGGATTGCGGCGGTACCGGAAACGGCAGCGTTAAAACTATAAATAACAAATACACAGCGCCCAGCATGTTGTAAAGGCTGTAGCGATTCGCCCGCCGGATAATTTGGCGATATAATGCAGGTCAGGCAGTTGTCCCAATAACTGCGGGGCAAACAAATCGCCTTCCTCATCCATCAGGCGTTCACCGACATTGCCGGAAAAAACGCCTGGATGGATGACGCTGGTGGCGACAACCTGGGTGCGCATGATTTATGTCAGCCGAATTTTGGCGCCGCGACCTTTGTTCAATTCCTGAATAAAGGGATCGTTGATGACTTCAGCGGCTTCATCGACAGATACATTCAGCGGTCTGTCCGAGACACCGTAGTTATAACGGTCCCTAGCAACGGCGGCGAGATATCAGCCAGCAGAATCGAACCGAGGGCACTGCCGACCAACCCATCTGACAACGAATCCAGGCCAAAATAGGCTGCTTGGGCTTTTTCGATGATGTGTGCGGTATTGGTGATGGGACTAAATTATCCACATCATTCGGATTGGGTTACAGCGAGGGACCCCAAGTCTTGGTCAATTTTATCGTAAAATAAGATATCGATTTGTAAATGCTAATAATCATCTCATAATAAATTCGTGACTAATCAACTCGTTAACATAACGAAAAAATTCAAGCATGAAACCTTGAGCCTTTAACTCATGTCCGATAAATATCAAGTCGCTTTGCTGTTGGCTCTTAAGCCTTCCAAGCGATTGAAAAAGATGGTTTTTTTTGCCCATTTGCTAGCCTTTTGTGCCAGCATAGCTAGTGCTTTGGCTTTTGCTATTAAAATAAGCTTGTTTTCATTAATTGGCATGCATTGTTGGCTGACTGTCAGGCGCTTAAACGCTGAACGTCAAACCATCAAGTATTCTGAAGCTCTGGGTTGGGAGGTATCGGAAGGGGATGGCTTTACCTCTGTTGAGATTTTGAAATCAACAGTACTTACAACGTTTGTACTATTTTTACATTTTAGACATAGCTCTCAAGCTCAATCAAGCAAGTCCGGCCATAAAAAAACACTTCTTGTTTTAAGCGATGCGCTGGCTGATGAGGATTATCGATGCCTTATTGTTAAATTGAAAACAACTGCAACAAAATAGGCGCAACTTAAGCCGTCTACTGATAAAATCTGCTAACACAATAACAAGCAATTACATTTTGATAGATATGATTTGTATTGACTTGTAATTGCAGTTATCTTTAGCAACTTCTAAATAAATATAATAAGGAGAAACTGGATGTCAAAAGGTCAAAATTTACAGGATAACTTTCTAAATACACTAAGAAAGGAACATACCCCTGTATCAATTTTTCTTGTTAATGGTATAAAGTTGCAAGGGAAAGTTGATTCATTTGATCAGTATGTGATTATGCTGAAAAATACGATCAGTCAAATGGTCTACAAACATGCCATATCAACTATAGTGCCAGGTAAAGCCGTAAAAATGGCGCGTGATGACGAACCTGGTGACGAGTAAGGGCTTTCGGTTGCGCAGTAGTTTTTTTATACACTCATTCACGGAGCGTTTTATTGTTTGATCGTCCCGATTCGGGTGAACGAGCGGTACTTGTTCATCTAACATTTCATTCCGGGCAGGAAGATCTTTTAGAATTAAAAGAATTGGCTAAATCCGCCGGAACAGATCCTGTTTATGTTGTTACTGGCAGTCGTAAACGTCCTGATCCAAAATATTTTGTCGGTAAAGGTAAGCTTGATGAGCTTAAAGCCGCGGTAGAAACTTATTCTGCCGATGTTGTATTGTTCAATCACCCGCTTGCTCCCAGTCAGGAAAGAAACCTCGAAGGCGCTTTGGGTGTTCGGGTAGTTGATAGAAATGGCCTGATTCTTGATATATTTGCGCAACGAGCACAATCCTTTGAAGGCAAGCTACAGGTTGAATTAGCCCAATTAAAACATTTGTCAACCCGGCTGGTTAGAGGCTGGACGCATTTGGAGCGCCAAAAAGGCGGTATTGGTCTACGTGGTCCGGGTGAAACTCAGTTGGAAACTGATAGACGGCTATTGGGTCTGCGTATAAAGCAGATTCAGCAGCGCCTGGATAAAGTTGATAAGCAACGGCATCAAGGCCGCAGCAAAAGAAAAAAAGCCGAAGTCCCCTCCGTTTCTTTAGTGGGTTACACCAATGCGGGTAAATCCACTTTATTCAACGCTCTGACAGGCGCGGATATATACGCGGCCGATCAACTGTTTGCCACTCTGGATCCAACCTTGCGTAGTTGCCAATTACCAAATAGCAGTGAGATTGTTCTGGCTGATACAGTGGGTTTTATTCGCCATCTGCCACATGAATTGGTCGCGGCATTTAAGTCAACCTTACAGGAAGCCAGTGAAGCCGATCTGTTACTGCATGTTATTGATGCCCATAGCGAGGACAGGGATGAGATTATTGCTCAAGTCAATCAGGTTCTGGAAGAAATTGACGCCGATACAATCAGGCAACTTGAAGTTTTCAATAAAATTGATTTGTTGGATAACATTGAGCCGCATGTTGATAGAGATGATGCCGGAAATCCGATTCGGGTCTGGTTATCGGCCGAAACCGGGGCAGGTGTCGATCTGCTACATCAAGTATTAGCGGAACTGTTTTCGG
This sequence comes from uncultured Crenothrix sp., assembly GCA_964450225.1. Taxonomy (GTDB): domain Bacteria; phylum Pseudomonadota; class Gammaproteobacteria; order Methylococcales; family Methylomonadaceae; genus Methylobacter_C. The sequence continues at coordinate 4,671 of CAYVFT010000020.1, forward strand.
TTACTAAAGTTAAAAGACGCTGCTATTTGGAACCCGATCAAGGCAACGTCAGGGCCAAATTATTTACTTGCGCAAAAATAATAGACGAGCATATTGATGACTCTGGCGCCAATGACTTAGTCATTGAAATTGATGTAAGGCATTTGGGGTTGTTAAAAGAAGTAAGAACCGAAGAAATTTGAGGAGAAAGGGACAAGGCGCAAGGCTAAGCCAGTCGGTTTTTGTCCATTGCCTTTAACCTTGTACCTTGTGCCTTTCGCCTTTTTAGAGATTTACGATAGAATACCAACGAACATCCTGCGGGATAAATTAATAAAGTAATTCAATATGGAGCATAAGTATGTCGTGGAATGAGCCTGGCGGCGATAAGAAAGACCCCTGGAGTGGTCGAGGTGACCAGAAAGGGCCTCCTGATTTGGATGAAGCAATTCGTTCATTGCAAGAAAAATTAAGCAAATTTTTTGGCGGCGGTAATGGCGATAACGAAGGTTCGCCCAGAAATTTTTCTTCAGCGAACTCTTTGAAAAGCCTTGGCTATCTTGCAGGCGGTGCAATCGTTTTGTGGGGCCTGAGCGGTTTTTATATCGTTGATGAAGGTAACCACGGTGTTGAAACCAGGTTTGGGCATTACATTGGCACCACACAGTCCGGTTTAAATTGGCACTTCCCTGTGCCAATTGAGCGGGCTGATATTGTCAATGTAAAACAACAACGTTTTATCGAAGTAGGTTATCGTAGCGGTGGCAGTGAGCAAACCACCGGTTCAGTGCCCAAAGAAGCCCTGATGTTGACCAAGGACGAAAATTATGTGGATGTACGTCTGGCTGTTCAATACCAGGTTAAAGACGCCAAGCAATTTATCTTCAACGTTGTTAATCCGGCGTTAACTTTAAAACAGGTTACCGAAAGTGCATTGCGTGGTGTAGTGGGTAGTAGCACCATGGATTTTGTATTAACCCAGGGCCGTAGTGAAATTGTCACGCTGATTAAAAAAGAAATCCAGGATGTCATGGATAGCTATCAATCAGGTATTCAAATTACCAGTGTCAACCTGCAGGATGCTCAGCCACCGGAACAGGTACAAAACGCATTTGAAGATGCCATTAAGGCACGTGAAGATGAGCAGCGTTTAATTAATGAGGCGGAAGCCTACTCTAATGACGTTGTGCCGAAAGCTCGTGGCGCCGCTGCCAGAAAGATACAGGAAGCAGAAGGCTATAAAGAACAAGTGATTGCCCAGGCACAAGGTGAAACCACACGTTTTTCCAAATTGCTTGCCGAGTATATTAAAGCCCCAGATGTGACTCGCAAACGTCTTTATATCGAATCAATGGAATCCGTTTTGGCTGAAACAAATACGGTAATGGTTGATGTTAAAGGTAATAATTTGCTTTATTTACCGTTAGATAAAATGATGCAGCACCAACCCTCTTCAGCAACACCCGCTATGGACTCACAACCCGGCTCTTCCGCTCAGCCTCAATCCCAACCGATTACAGTACCAGAGCAGGCCGTTGAACGCACTTCAATTCGTAGCCGTGACGCAAGGGGACGCTAATGACACCAAATAAAGTATTAGTAGGTCTGGCTGCATTGTTGCTTGTCGGCATGATGTGTGTGTTTACCGTAAATCAAACAGAAAAGGCGATTAAATTCCGATTGGGTGAAATCGTAAAAGACGATTACAAACCTGGACTGCATTTTAAATTACCCTTTATCAACAATATCAAGAAGTTTGATGCACGCATTCAAACCATGGATGCTAAACCTGAACGGTTTTTAACCGCTGAAAAGAAAAACGTCATTGTTGATTCTTTCGTTAAATGGCGTATTGGTAACGTAAGTACTTTTTATACCACAGTTGCGGGTGACATAGACCAAGCCAATTTACGTCTGGACCAAATAATTAAGGACGCTTTCCGGAGTGAATTTAGCAAGCGTAACATCAAGCAACTGATTTCAACCGACCGTAGTGCCATACGTGAAATTTTGACCAGCAAGTCCAAGGCTGTAGCGGCTGATTTAGGTATGGAAATTGTTGATGTTCAAGTGATGCGCATTGATTTGCCTCCCGAAGTCAGCAGTTCTGTATTTCGTAGAATGGAAGCAGAACGTGAACGCGTGGCACGTGAATTCCGTTCGCAAGGCTCGGAAGCCGCCGAAAGAATTCGTGCTGATGCCGATAGGCAGCGCGTTGTTTTGCTTGCTGATGCATTTCGCGATGCCGAAAAACTGCGAGGTGAGGGTGATGCAACATCAGCAGAAATTTACGCCAAGGCTTATGGCGCGGATACTGAATTTTTTACCTTTTACCGTAGCTTGAATGCGTACAAAAAGACTTTCTCAAGTTCAAGCATGATGGTTCTCGATCCTGATTCCGATTACTTTCAGTATTTTAAGAAACAAAAGTAGGTTGGGTTAGCGATAGCGTAACCCAACAATTGACGCTTCGACGTGTTGGATTACGGATTTCGCCTAACCCAACCTACAAACTTAATGAAACATCACAACGCTCCGCCAGTGCGGGGCGTTTTGTTTGAGTGGACACACGAAACATGCAACAAAAAGATTCCTGGCTTTTGCCTGACGGCATAGAAGAGATTTTGCCGGAAGAAGCTAAACATCTGGAAAACTTGCGCAGTAAACTGCTGGATATGTTTGCTTGTTGGGGCTATGACCTGGTTATTCCTCCGTTTATCGATTTTCTGGATTCCTTGCTGACGGGTTCAGGCCATGATCTGGACTTGCAGACCTTTAAACTGACCGATCAGATTAGTGGTGAAATGCTCGGAGTAAGGGCTGACATGACACCGCAAGTTGCCAGAATAGACGCTCACAACCTTAAACATCAATGGCCGACCCGCCTGTGTTATGTGGGCACTATTTTACATACCCGTGGCGACCCACTGGAAAAGACGCGTAGTCCGATGCAAATCGGTGCGGAGCTTTATGGACACGCAGGTAAAGAAAGTGATTTGGAAGTCATTCGCTTGATGCTGGAGATGCTGGCCATAACAGGATTGCTAAATGTTCATCTCGATTTAGGGCACGTTGGCATTTACCGTGCTTTATCCAGGCAAGCTGGATTGACCGTCCAACAGGAAAGTGAATTGTTTGATGTATTGCAGCGCAAAGCCAGACCGGAACTTGCGGAATTGATGGACAGTTATACTATCGATAGTGATATTAAGGCAATGTTGTTGAAATTACCCGAGCTGAATGGCGGTAAAGACACGATCAACAAAGCGCGCGCTGTGTTTTCGAAAGCAAATGATGACGTTAAAACAGCATTAGCGGATCTGGAAACCCTTGCGGAAAAGCTGACAGTACGATTTCCCTCGTTGCCGATCAGTTTCGATTTGGCTGAGTTGCGTGGTTATCATTATCATACCGGTGTGGTTTTTGCCGCTTTTGTGCCGTCAGTCGGTAGAGAGATTGCCAGGGGCGGCAGGTATGACAATATCGGTGCAGTGTTTGGACGTGCTCGTCCCGCGACTGGTTTCAGTGCCGATTTGAAATTACTGTCATCACTCAGCAAACAATCCTGTCAAATAGAGCAGCGCGAGCTTATTTTTGCTCCTCATTCAGATGATGTCGCCTTAAATGAAAAAATCAGAGACTTACGCGCTCGGCAACAGGCGGTTGTTCAACAATTGCCCGGACAAACCGGAAGTGCAAAAGATTTGGGTTGCACCTCTATTTTAGAATTAGATAATCAAAACTGGGTCGTCAGACCTTTAGCTTAAGCCAGGAATAGTTATGGGAAAAAATGTCGTTATCATCGGCACTCAATGGGGTGACGAAGGAAAAGGTAAACTGGTTGATCTGTTAACCGAAAATGTGGAAGCAGTGGTGCGTTTTCAGGGCGGACATAATGCCGGGCATACGCTGGTGATAAACGGTGAGAAAACAGTTTTACACCTTATCCCTTCCGGCATCCTCAGGGATAATGTGCAGTGCATGATTGGTAATGGTGTGGTTTTATCGCCCAATGCCTTAATGGAGGAAATCGAGTTTTTGGAAAAAGCGGGTATTTCCGTTAGAGACCGATTATTAATCAGTGAGGCTTGTACCCTGATTCTACCCGTACATGTTGCTATAGATCAGGCGCGGGAAAAAGCGCGTGGCGGTAAAGCTATTGGTACAACCGGACGCGGCATTGGCCCTGCTTATGAAGACAAGGCAGGACGCAGAGGCTTGCGCGCCGGCGACTTGCTGAATGCCGAGAGCTTTGCCGAAAAGCTCAAAGAACTGGTTGATTATCATAATTTCATGCTCACTCACTATTATCATACTGATGCAGTCGATTATCAGCAGACATTGGCTGAAGCACTTCGATTGGGTGAGCAAATCAAGCCCATGCTGGTTGATGTCAGCGAAGAGCTCTATAAATATCAGGGGCAAGGAAAAAACCTGCTTTTTGAAGGCGCTCAGGGTGCCTTACTGGATATCGATCATGGTACCTTTCCCTATGTCACCTCATCCAGCACCACTGCAGGTGGCGCGGCGACAGGGAGTGGTTTAGGTCCGCTTGATCTTGACTATGTACTGGGAATTACCAAAGCCTACTCAACACGCGTAGGCAATGGCCCGTTTCCATCCGAATTGCATGACGCAAATGGCGAGCATCTGGGCACGAAAGGTTATGAGTTCGGTGCAACGACCGGGCGCAAACGCCGCACCGGCTGGTTTGATGCGGTAGCCATGCGCAAATCAGCAAAACTGAACAGCTTGAGCGGCATCTGTTTAACCAAGCTGGACGTGCTGGATGGTCTGGAAAAAATTGGTATCTGCACCGCTTACAAACTTAACGGCAATGTTACTGAAACCGCTCCTTTAGGCGCCGATCAATATGAACAATGTCATGCAATTATTGAAGAAATGCCCGGCTGGACAGGAACGACTGCCGGGGTGACAAATTTTAATGATTTGCCTGACAATGCCAAAGCCTATATCAAGCGGTTGGAAGAACTGGTCGGCGTCAAGGTAACTATTGTGTCAACAGGGCCCGATAGAGACGAAACCATAATTCTGGAGCATCCGTTTGCATAAGCGGATGATTGTTAAAAGCCTATACATTTGTAGTGTATAAGCCGTCCACAATTGCTATTCCGGCCAGTCCGGAATAGCGGTTCTCAGGCAGCAGACACAACAACAGCTTAGTAATCACCCGTAAAATCCTTTTTGCCAATTTCCAGGCCGTTATGTCGCAGAATAGCGTAGGCTGTAGTGATATGAAAATAGAAATTGGGAAGCACAAAATTCAGAAGATAAGACTGGCCTAAATAATCGGTATCCTTACCGTGCATTTTTAGCGTGACCGTTTTCTCTTCGCTGCCGTTAATTTGCTCAGCATTTACACTTTGCAAAAAAGCGACGGTCTTGGCGATACGCGCCTGCAACTCTGGAAATGTGGATTCGTTATCCTCATAGCTTGGCACTTCGATGCCGGCAAGACGGGCAGCGCAACCTTTTACCATATCAGTCGCAATTTGTATTTGCCGGCTAAGCGGATACATATCGGGTGCCAAACGCGCGTTGATAAAGATTGACGGATCGATTTTCTTCGCCTCGGCATGTGCGGCGGCTTTATCGAGTATCGACGACAAATTTCCCAGCATACGGATAAAAACAGGGATAGAGGCTTGGTACATGGTAAGTGACATACAATTTACTCCAGTTAATAGCTTGGGAATCTACACAACTCGTCATCCCGGCAGGGATTGCCGGGATCCAGAAGCCATGGATGGCAATACCAACTCGTATCACATGGTGTTGCATAGGAAAGTAAGCCGGATAAGGAGCCGGCGAATTTTAGGCGGATACACGCTGTTTATCCACCTTTCAGACTCATTTTTTCTCCAACAATGACTATAACACAAGAAAATCTTCAAGCTGTTGCAAGGTGAAGGGTTGCTCTGCGGCCAGCGCTTTATCTTCGGCAGTGTTATAACCCCACAACGCAAAAATGAGCTTAACGCTGGCAAGCTCATCGGTTTTCAAAACATTCAATAGCGTCGGCAACCGGTCTTCAACAAAATAAATCGTTTCGTTGTGAGGGATTTTTACAAGTCCCTTCAAGACCTCCACCTTGCTCATATTGCGATCCAAACCGAAAATCTGTTCGTCCGCCAGTTCAATCGCATTGGCTTTTAGTATCTGTGTGACGAAGCGCTCCTGTTTGGTGGTGATGACATACCAGGGACACTGATGGCCAAGCATCCGCAGCTTTGCTGCGACGCCTGCAAACAAAGGATTCATGTTTACCCAGCCCGGCAAGTCGTTAGCAATCCAGATATCCCGTGTTTCTCCAAACAGCTTTTTCAGGTCGTCAACAGTGACTTGCGCCTCTTCTAACAAGGCCTGAATTTTGTCGCCATAGCCGTTGCCAATCGACTCGATCGTCTCTCCCAGATAAAGCAGGCGCATTGCCAATATGGCCTCGTAGCCCGTTTCTATGTTCGGCCTGATTAACCGGAATCGATCAATCATTGCTTGAGGAACCGCCTCGGGTATGTCTTTCCAGATGCTGCTGGCAGCTTTCCAGCCCGTTATAGCAGTTTCCACCGCGCTGTCGCAGATAACGCCGTCAAAATCGAGCGCATAAATAATCGAGTTGTTCATTTTGGTGTTAACAATTGATAAGTAAGATGAAATGATCCATTGAAAATGGCTATCATATAAATCTAAATCAGCAGGCAATCGACTAATAAGGCTAAAGATGCTTTATTTGAAGTTATTGTAATGATCTTAACGAATTGCACAATATTTTAAACATACATGTAGAGGCTTGAGACAAGAATGTTTGCGATAGTCAGGGTTTAGGATTAGTATCGTTTCCAATATTTCGGTTAGATTTATCACGTTTTTTCATGACGCTACCAGTATTTATTTTAGGAAGTACTAATTCTGTACAACTGAATGAAATAACAATGATTTTTAATTTGTATAAAAATTTAGACAAACCCGTGACGCAATGTTTTGCGTCTATTAGGATGTCTAATTTTAGTTAGGTCTCAAGCATGTCGGATGCTATCTACTACCACTACACAACGGTCGCAGGGGGCCACGGGATTGTCCGGTCGCGTCGTGTTTGGCTGACAGACTATCGATTCCTGAATGACAAAAGAGAACTGAAGCAGGGCTATACCCATTTTGTTGCAGCACTTCCAGAGGCTTTACGGGCATCATTTGAGCGCGCCTTTCTCTGGCACGATCAATTCAATCATCATTGTGTTCTAAGTCTGTCGCACTCACCCAAGATACTGAGTCAATGGCGGGCATATGCCGATGATGCAACTGGCCTCGCTTTGGGGTTTAGTGAAAGGTTTCTCAATTTTTCAAAAATCGAGTTAGTCCCGTGCCAATACGAGTCGCATGAATCTTATGCGCTAACTTTGGTTGAGAAACACCTTCCACTTGTTGAAGCAACCCACAAAGCAAGACAGACGTATCGTGGTGAAAATGAATTCATGGGCTGGATTCAAGCGCAACGACAGGACTTTTATTCGCTGGTAGAAGATCTGATTGCCTTAAAGAATCCTGCGTTTATAGAGGAGCAGGAAGTGCGAGCCATACGCTGCGTCAAATACAACGAAGTGCTAACTCGGGTTTCTGGCCAAATTATTGTTCCCTATGTCGAGGCAAACTTTTGGGAGGACGATGAAGCTACCTCGCATATGGCAGTCGTAATACCTGAAATTTGGCTGGGGCCAAAGTGCAATGAACTCAACATGACAGGTGTCCGGGCGATCAATCTTGGTATGTGTAACGTTAATCGCTACGACTGTGGCTATGTCTAAGAGACCTAACACGGTGCTCAACCTCGCTCCCTTCGGTCGCTGGACGCTGCGCGATAAAGCTGCGCAGCGCCGGTTAGCTCTACGTTATGCGTCACATACGATGCGCCACTGGATCGGAAAATGAATACGCGCAAGTACATTTCTGAGTTTGGGCTAAACATGTGCACCGGCTATCGGTTGCTTCTGCAGCAGAAAACACGGGGTCAAGTCTTGCAATCATGCATCCAGCCTAACATGGCGCTCAACCGGAGCGCGGTTATAATGCGGTTTTATTTTTCAGCTTTCCGTGCCGCGCCCGGTTAGCTTTAGGTTAGGACTCCACGATGTCAGAATTCATTAAAATATCAGGTTTTGATTTTGTTAAAGCAGGAGAGTTTCAATTCTCCGAAGAGCCATATCAGTTTAAAACCTGGACATCTGAACTGGTGTTAAAGCTATTTGATGATAGATATGAAAAAGCAGATGAAACTGCTTATCTAATAATGTGCGAGGAACAAATACTGTATGTGGGCGAGTTTACATACAATCTAAAGGACAGATGGATTAGTAAAAATCATGTGAATCATCATATGTATGACAATATCGAAAACTCTCTCAACGAAGGAAAGGTAATATCACTGTGGTTAGCAATTTCACCGTTTTGCGAAATCGCAGAGCACGGAGAGCTTAATGTGAGTAAAGCATTAGAACAGCATATCATGAGGGAATATCAGCCAATATGGAATTCAAGAAACAAACAATCAGAATCAAAAGAGTGGAGGATAAAAAACTGTATCCGTCTTGATTCTTTTATGACAAAGCCCTAACAAATGCGTCAATTAAGACCCACGCAAAAAACACGGGGGCAAGCCTGGTACGCATCGCGTACCTTTTTAGGAAACGGTAGGTAACCCCCATTTTAATACCATACCTACAACCTTCGGCTCTATCGCTATAAGTCAACCAAATATCCTTAACCAAAAAACATTAGAGTAATCTTTTTCGCCACATATCGGCAGACATCGATTCCTTTCGTCTTGATGCGTTATACTTTCCACGTGGTCAATAATATTGGTAAATTCATTCGGTATAAGCATGGCTCGACTTTCCCCGTTGCTTTATCAATCAAGGCTTATCCTGTTAATATTTGCATTCCTTGTTTCATGTGTCAGCTCCGTACAGACAAGAGAACTTCAGCAGGGATTCGTTTATCTGGACGAGGCCATTCCCTCACTTCGAATAGAAATCAGGTATTTCTCAAATGACAATTTTGTCGGCGAACCCATTGAAGGCTATCTTCAGCCAAAAGCAATTCTGACTCGCAAGGCAGCCGATGCCCTGAATAACGTCCAAAAAGAGTTAGCCAATTTCGGATTGGGTTTAAAAGTTTTCGATGCCTATCGGCCACAGCGAGCGGTCGATCATTTTATTCGCTGGGCTAAAGACCCTCAGGATGAGCGTATGAAAAAGGAATATTATCCGGGTGTAGACAAACGCAATCTTTTTACAGACGGCTATATCGCCTCGCGTTCAGGGCACAGCCGGGGCAGCACCGTTGATGTGACTATTATTTCTCAGCAAACGGCTGCGGGGGAAGAAATTGATATGGGCGGCAATTTCGATTTCTTCGGTAAAGAGTCGTGGTCGGCTTCATCTTTGCCGACCGCAGACCAACGCGCCCATCGCATGTTACTCAAGCAATTGATGGAGAAACATGGTTTTGTCCACTATCCACAGGAATGGTGGCATTTTACTCTGCAAAATGAACCTTATCCGGGGACTTATTTTGATTTTCCAGTTCAGTAACCTGGTACGGTAGGCACCGTCTACCTTTTTGGGAACATCAGCCAAATAACCTGCCAAAATCTTAAAACAAAAATTCTGAAATTTTATTGATATCTGACGCAATGATTCTCGATTTCGCTTCCCGGCTCAGTTTTTTCAGGTCGATTTCGCGTTTCGTCGCGGAACTTCGGTTATGGCCGGGTTCCAGGTAAACCAGTTGCTTAGGCTGGCGGCCACGAAAATATTTTGCTCCTCGCCCGGCTGCATGCTGGTCGAATCGTCTGGTGACATCGACAGTGATACCGGTGTAGAGCGTGTTGTCGGTACAGAGGATGATATAGACGGACCAGTTCATGGAAGTTTGCATTGAGGAACGAAGCACATCAATCGTGGACGATGCGTTTACCTGACTCTGATCTTGCTTGATCGCAGTCAGGTTTATAGCACGCCACGCTCTATTTCATGCAGATAGATGAATTCGGGGGCTTTTACTCCAGCCTTTTTCCTGATTTCTACCAACTCGTTGGACTCGAAGAAGCGACGGGCATTGTCCAGCGAAGACCACTCAGAGAAGTGGACTATGTTGTTTGCGTCGTAGTCGTAGCGCAGTAATTGGTAGCTGATTTCTCCGGCGCGTTTTCTAATGTCCGCTGCCTGGTCAAAAACCGCCTTCCAGGCTGGATAATCCTCGACCTCATGAATGATTAAAACGTGTTGCATTTAGTGTCCCTGGTGAATGGTTAAAAATTGTGTAAGACAGCTCATTGAATGCGCCTGAGCACTTCCTTCTTAATGGTTAATTGATAAATTGCTACACATTTATTTTGTAATTTAACGTGACTTCATCGTCATGTTGTCTGCGAAATCCCCAGTTGCAGGCGGGGCTTTCATATTTACTTGTGCCATTTTGACTCCTATTTAACTCCAATTTTAACTAATCCTGCCATTGCTATCGCTTCAGCTTGTCCGCTTGCATTCAACCCTTGTATGACGCTGTTTTGATTTTGCGGCGGTTGATTCTGGCTCACTTTCCACTTGCCGGATAATCGGGTAATGGTCATTTCAATACCGACCACAGCCGCTATCAGCTTTTCGGTGAAGTCAACTGGAGCATCCGATACCGCCCACGGCTCAGAAAAAACGGCTTCGTTATAATTTGTCAGCGCCTCAAGCTGCGTGCGTACCCAGGCCGCATCATCAATGATGCGCAGAGAACCGTAAGCATGAACGACAGTGTAATTCCAGGTGGGAACAACTTTACCGGCCTCCTGCTTGGTCGTATACCAGGATGGACTGATGTAAGCATCCGGACCATGGAATATAGCCAACACTTCAATACCTGAGTCCAGATCACTCCAGATTGGATTTGAACGGGCAACGTGACCGCGTAAAACGCCAAATGGTTCAGGCGTCAGCGAAAGATGCAACGGGATGTGGTTGGCGTTAATACCATTTGATCCGAGCGTAACCAGCGTGGCAAGCGGCCGCTTGCGAATCAGTTCGTGCATGACGTCAATATTGGGCTGTTCAAACTGTGGTGGTATATACATGGGTATACTCAATGGCTACTGGGAAATCAGAACTTCGCTAACTTGAATAATCGGTTCTATGTTTGTGTAATTGAGCATATCACCCTGGAGTTCGGCGGCATGCGGCGTAAAAGCAGCCATGAAGTCTTCAGCCGAATTAAACAGAAAGTGGCACATCACAATATATGCGGCATCCGTTCCCGGCATTGCGCCGCCGAGTCCGCGCTCGACGGAAACGCCCTTGAATCCGGAGTGGGCGCTCAATAGGCCAATGGACATCGGCATGTGGGTATCAATGTAATAGCTCATATCGAACCGGGAGCCTTTATTATTAGGGTACAAGATACTGATCTTTATCATGGATGCCTCGCAGGTGGTGAATAGTGAGCAAATGCTTTGGTCACTTTTTGGTCTTGGTTAAAATGAAAAACCTCGGCCGACAGACGGCCTTGCGCGCCTTGGTAGTAGAGAGTGATGCTGTTCACCCCAACCAGTGTCGTTATTAATTTGAATTGTAAGTCAGGGATGAGTTGAAGAGCTTTAGCCCAATAGGCTCCAACTGTTGTTTTACCTCGAAGGGTTCCGCCAGGTTCATTCGCAAGCTGAATAATTACAGGCGATGTCATTTCAAAATCGTCAGCATAGTGGGACAAGATTCTCTGCAAATCGTGACTGTTCCACGAGTCTATCCAGTCGCTGGCAAAATGTTCGGCAAACGCGTTGTCCATGATTAATCCTTAAGGTTCAATATGCTTTTATCATCGCCCCGGCGGCCATTCCGGATAACAAGGAATGTCTTCATAGCCGAGCCACGGAACATCGTGCGACGTCCAGATATGCGCCTGAGGTATCACATTTGGATTTTCATCCAGCGTTGCGATCCGAACAATAACGTGGGGCTGGTTCACACGCTCGGCCACCAGATGTGAACCGCATCCGGAACAGAAATAGCGCAATTTTCCTGGCGAAGACTCAAAGGATAAAAGCTTCTCTTCGCCTTTTAGCCAGCGGAAATGCTCACGCATTACGCCGGCTGTCGAAGCGAACGGGGCTGCATGCGCTTTTTGGCAAGTCCGGCAATGGCAGTGAGCGACAGGTATGTCAATGCTGTCGATTTCATACTCAATGGCTCCACATAAACAACTGCCTTTCATGTTTTTTCCTTATTGCGTAATAACC
>CAYVFT010000020.1:17044-29804 GCA_964450225.1 uncultured Crenothrix sp.
CCGCTAGTATGCTGTTACACCGCTTCCGCCTGAATCTTTAATGCCCGATTCATCGCGATAAACCCTGATTTTGTTCCATCCTCAAGGCTAGACTTGATAAGCGCAACCAAAATACCAGAAAACTTTTCGCCTTGAATAAATCGCACTCGACTTGGGGAGATAAGCTCAATCTGGAAATAATGCTCGCCAGCAAAGATTCCAGGCAGCAGGAAATGCCCGAGCCAACGCAATTCCTGATCCGGCAACGCGACAAGTACGGCAGGGCGAAAGGTCATGCCTTTGCCCCCGCCGGTTGAATGAAAACCGTCAAGCGTTCACCCGTCTTGACCGCGCCGGTTATGGAACGAATAAGCGGATTCCATTGGGGATAAGCGATGAAGTCAATAAGTATCGACCAGACTCGTTCTGGAGTTGCTGCTATTTCAATTTCGGTTCTGATTTCGTACATATTAAATGCCTTGTTTTGGATTTATCTGCATCACCTTACCCGATGGCAGAAAGAGGTGTTTTAAAGTTTTCATGAGATCAGTTTTCTGCATGAATGCCTCCGAGAACGTAAGATAGTTGTATTAGTCGCCAGAGGCCACGGCTAACTGACGGCATATCTCAGGCATCGCCCGATAGAGACATGGGTAGTGCGACAGGGCGCTAAATATTTCGGTCGAGATACAGCCGGGAATCGCCGATGCCAAATAGTCCGCCATAGAGACCGGCGACCAGTTGTCCTCTGCTCCGTGCCAGATGTGCGTATTGACTCCGATGCCGGAAAGCGTGTTGTTCCAGGGCTGGACATAAGCCTGAATGTCTCGGACGTAGCCTTGCGCATGGCGGTTAAAACACGACTTCAACACTCCGGTAATTACGATTTGAAACTCTCTGTTGGCAGCCAGTGCCCTGTCTTCACCGGCAGCGTCGGCAAACATCATGCGAAACACCCGGCTGGGAAAAGCAGCAGCAATCAGGCCTTGCAAGCGAGCCAGCAACTGGAATACGGAGGGATGCGTCTGGGCCAACCGGAAAACGTCCTTTCCCGCCGCCATATCGATAAAATTACCCGCTTCCAGCGGTGCGGCGGCGGAAATCAGATGCAGGCTACGCACACTATTTTCCATCAGGCGGCATACTTGCAGTGCGATAAATCCGCCGATCGAGAACCCGACCAAATCTACCGCTCTTCCGGCGGCTTTATCAGCAATTTCATCGGCCAATTGTTGGTAATAGGCAGTGTCTTCCAGTGTGGGATCAATAGCGAAGCGGTCGTAACTTATGAAAGTTAAGTTGTTTTCTTTCCCATATTGATCGAACACCGCGCATTCTTCAGGCGCGCCGGGTGTGCCGTGGAAATATACCACCAGTTGTCCATCGATGGTACCGAACTGGCGATAGTCCAAGGTATTACGAATGACGAGGTTCGGATTCATTACTGCAATATCAGGTTGCTCAGCCAACTGCCGTCCCCAAGAAAGCCGTAACCAACGGATGCGGCTGTTCAGGAGTAGAGCGCGCTTGCGGCACGAACAGCGTTCCGATAAAAAATGAATGACCGGGATGCTCAATGACGCGGATTTCACCCTCGGCATCGGAGCCTGAAATATTCAATGACCCTTGTTTCAACTCATCAATGTAATTCGGGTTGACTCCAAAGTTGCAGTAGTAGTGTTCTTTTGCCGGCAAGCTTCCGTAGATTGCAGCTACCTGAGACCCCGGAACAAAATTAAAATGTTCGATGGCCGCATTGGTGTCAGTGTGCGGCATGAATGCCGGTGTGTATTCACCGAGCAATGCAATAGATTTATTCATACCTTTCAATTTCTCTGAGAAGCCCAACTTTTGAGTTCATAGGGCACTGCTGCTCGGCTTCATTTAGCAGCATCCCCTGGAACGATGGGTTGGGTATTACTAGCAAAGTGAGCGAGTAGTTGGGGAAGCCGAGACATATCGTCAAATGGCACTCCATTTCCGGTTTGGCATGACGAAGTTTCACCATTTCGCACATACTGGAATGCTTTCATTCTTGCTGCTGTAGCTGCCTCAATCCCAACTTCACTATCTTCTACAACCACGCATTGGTTAGGTATAAAGCCCATCGCATTTGCTGCGTATTGGAATAGACCTGGCTCCGGCTTCCAAGAGCCAACTTCATATGAACTGAAGATTCTGCCTCCAAAGTAAGGCGCGAGGCCGCTAACTTGCAGTACCTGACGAATTTTCGCAGGAGGTCCGCTTGAGGCAATACATTTGGGGAAGTTCACGGCTTCGAGCATTTCAAGAACGCCGGGCATAGGTTTCAACTCACGAGAGAAGAGTTCTGCGACATGCTGGCGATAATGCTGTTCAAATGCATCTGGCAAATTCCGGCAAAGACGGACCTCAAGATCAGCAAGAATTGGGGCCAGCTTTTTACCGCGATACCGGTGGATTAATGATTCCACCGTATCATTCAACTGAGGAAGCAGATCAAGAAACGCTTGATTGCAAAGTCCCTCGCTGTCTACGAGCGTTCCGTCCAAATCAAAGATTACACAGATATCGGTCATTTATCGAGATGTCCAACGTTTGAAACCAGATGGAAGGCGCACACGGCACGCCCTGCTTGGTTACTTAAGGCTGTCATGAATCCTCCCGCACTTTTGATCATACCCATCGCCTCCCACAGCCCGGTTGGGAAACGACACCTCTAAAACAACACAGCCAACATCCGTTTTGAATGGGCCGTGAAGCTCACCGGGAGGGCGGCTGGCGTAATGTCCTGTTTCCAGCCATATATCAAATGCCTGGTCGTAGAGATGGCCACTGACAATAAATATTTCCTCAGGGTACAGATGTGTTTTACCTCCGAATCCGGAGGTATTAGCACCTGGAAAGAAGCGGGTCAAGCGGGTATATTCGCCTGTCATTTGATCAATACTGAGAGTTAATTCTTCAGCCATCCCTTCAAGCCCTCTGACGGGAGTCCAATGTTCCTGATTCGCTGAATCTAAAGTGTTCCAGTAGGTTGAAGTTGACTTTGTCATGCATTGCTCCGCTTGAGTACTATCTTAGGCATAATCCCATTATGCTGATGCTGCGCAAATTTATCTCGCGTCACCGAATAGAACATGCACAACTCGTTACGACAGCGCGTCGAGGCCCATACGATCCGCTCGCCGCACAATTCCATTCCTAAACGCTGCATTACCGCAAACGAGGCTACATTATCAACCTGAGCACCGCCTTCCATTGAATCCAGATTCAGCCACTCGAATGCCACAGTGACAGCGGCGGTCGAGGCTTCGGTTGTGTAGCCATAACGATGATAAGCCTCGTTAAGCCAGTAACCCAGGTTACCAACTCCCGAGTGTGTCTCAGAACGAGATACACAAATCCAGCCCATCACTGCGTTATCGGCCCGATGCTCAACCAGGAAATGTAAAGCCTGGCTTTCGGCAATTTCTTCACGTACTTTGAGAATCCTGGTTGCTGCCGTTTGCTCGGTCATGGATGCAGGCCAGGAAGCCAGCCAGCGGCTGATACCGGGTGTCACCAATCCGGCAACTGTGATTGCATCATTACGACGAGGACACCGGAGGCGAATTCGCTCAGTGTCGATTGCTTCGAATAGCTCATCGTTATTCATGGACGTTTAGAATTTCCTTTGGAAACATTAAAATCAATTTATTAGGTGTAATTTGCGCCAATTGCACGATAGTCATTAAGTAAGATTCCGGCATTGCGCGCGATCTCATCGTACGCATCATGGCGCCACGTCTCAAGCAGGGCTGCGGCATACCAGTCCTGCATGGAAGGCAATGCCAGCAGGTGCCTGGTGTATAGAATGGAGTCGTGAGCCATAATCAACCCATAAGTTTGAACGCGAAACGCAACAGGAGCGAAAAATGCATCCGCAGCAGTGAATGACCGGCCCGCAACATAGGGGCCGCCAAAGCGAGCAAGCCCCTGATTCCACAGTTCATCAAGTCGAGCCAGATCTTTTTCCAATTCTGGAGTGTAAGAGTCAACCCTTATCCGTAATCCGCAGTTCATCGTGCAGCGTTCACGCAGCGCATTAAACCCCGCGTGCATCTCGGCAACAGCACAACGCGCCCAGGCGCGTGCCGACGCATCGGCAGGCCAGACTTGCGGTGTTCGCTCTGCCAGGTATTCAGTGATAGCCAATGAATCCCAGACGGAGGTAGCTCCGTCAATAAGGCACGGTACTTTTCCGCTTGGCGAAAAGCTTCGAAATGGATTTGGTTTGGCATTGTCGTCGAAGGGGACGAGTCGTTCAATGAACGGAATTTCAAGTTCGCGCATCAGTACCCACGGTCTTAATGACCACGAAGAGTAGTTCTTGTTGGCAATGAATAATTCGAGCATGATTGTGATATGTGTTATGGGTTAGATTTTGATGCCTGGTGCAGTGTTATAAATGCTTGATGACCAGCATTTCATTACCGCCCCGCTGAAACTCGTAAGGTACGCGCTTGATCTCCACGCCGATGCTATGATTTGCAAGCTGTTCGATTACGAAATGGAGGTGCGGCGATGGTGCGCCATCAAGCGTGAGCAGTGGAAATACGCGCACCTCACAAGCCACACGCAACATTTCCTGAAGAGCCTGAAGATGAAACTCTGCTGACAAATGGGTGCTGTATAAAAACAGGAAATGCGACGACAGGGCAATATCGAATTCTCCACTTGCAAAAGGGAGAGAGGGCAATTCTCCCGGGATGTAGCGGTCTTCCCGCTTTCCTGTCTCGAAGCCGGCAAGGAAAATTTCCATCGCGGACATGCGAAGACTTCCGAGTTGTTCTACTGATGGAATGACACCCCAAACGTAGTCGCCGTGATTTCTGTGCATTTGTGTCATCACGGTTTCATACGTTTCAGAAATACGGGCTCTGATCTGTTCTGCGTCAAAAACGTAGACAGGATCTACCGAGACAACATTTCCGCCACGTTGGGTGAGTACGGAATTGAATGCGGCGGGGCCGTCACCGCAGCCGAGAATGCGCAGCCCAAGATCAACCTCCGTAAGGCCAAACATGCTGACGTATTCTTCGTACGACCGTCCCCAAGGTACGACTTTGGCAAGGGTAAATCCCATAGATGACGCTCCTTTCTATCGTGGAATTAAGGGGCTGAGCGCTTTTGCGCAGTTCCACTTGGGCGTAGGGTTTGGCCAATAGTTCACAGGGCAACCTTCAGTTTGCGACCGCCGCTTATTGCAAAACTCTCACGCTCATAAAACGCCAAGGTTCTGTCGAACTGCGGAAGCGGTGGAGTCGTAACCTCCAAACGCGTCCAGCCACGTGACGTACCGAAAGACTTTGCTTGAGATACAAGATGATACCCCAATTTATTATTGCGGTACGCTGGTCGAACGTAAAGCTCGGGTATGGTGCCGAAAACACCCTCGGCGTAAAGGGCATAACTTTCATAGAGTGCAATAAACCCGGTGAGACTCAAGCTCACGCTGCGAGCGACAAACACGAAGTATTTCTCATGGCTGAGGAAGTCTTTGAGTCTGGCTGTTGTATCCGTCAGGTCAAAATTGAACGCCTGAACACCAATAGCGTTCATGATTTCAGCCAGCAACTCGCCAACCATCACTGCGACTTCTTGCGCGTCGTCGGCAGTTGCTCTATGGATTGTGATAGATGCATTCATTTCATATGGCCTAACGTGATATATACGACATCAATTAGACCGGATTTTGTTGCCGGAAACAACTGTTAATATTGACAGGTTCTGCCATTTTTAATCGAGCATATTCCAGATGTAGGGTCATAATATAACCACTAGCAAAACCTGATATTTGTAAGCAAAAATTCATGAATACCTGGCAAGAGATCAACTTCAAGCATTGCAGTCCGTTCAATCCGAGCAGCAGCTTTTTCAAACCATGCTTTTGTTTAGTGAGGAGCTTGGTTTTGACCATTGCGCCTATGGCCTGCGTATGCCGCTTCCTATGACGAACCCCGGGATTTTCATGTTTAATAATTACCCAACGGCTTGGCAAGCGCAATATCAAGCCAAAAATTATCTGGCGATTGACCCTACAGTACAACATGCCATGCGATCGCTCTTACCCATTTTATGGTCAGATGAATTATTTCGTCCAGCATCTGATTTATGGGAGGAAGCGCGCTCATTTGGATTGCGCCATGGCTGGGCGCAATCCATCCGTGATTTCAATGGCACTATAGGCATGTTAACGCTGGCCCGTTCGAATGAACCGATCACCAAAACAGAACTTGACGCCAAGCGATTCAAAATGGCTTGGCTGGCCCAGACAGCGCACTTGGGCATGTCGCAATGCTTGACGCCGAAATTGATGCCGGAAGTTGATGTGAAACTATCAAACCGTGAGATAGCGGTGCTTCGCTGGACTGCCGATGGCAAAACAGCTAGTGAAATCTCGTGCATCCTTAATATTGCTGAGCGTACGGTAAGTTTTCATATCAACAATGTCATCACCAAGTTGAATTCCACCAATAAAACTTCAGCCGCGATAAAAGCTGCGATGCTTGGATTTCTGTAACTACTTGCTAATCAGAGTATGAATTTTATTGGCAAGCGATTTAACACCTCGTTGGGTGACTTTTTCGTGGGTGCCCTTGAGTTCAATAGCATAACTTGCAGCCAGTGTCCGGGTCTTTACATTAATCACATGGGCCATCAGATATGAAAACAAAAAGCTGGGTTTGCTGTGCTGACTGACGACAATCCAATCGGCGCCAAATTGCTCACCCAGCTTGGCGGCAAGATCACTAAAGCGAAATAGATAGCCGAAGCTCGAATTGGCTTGTGCTTGAGCCTCGGCATTGACATCAATAATTTCGAAGTCGCCCGTTAGGCTTATCGCCTGTTCCAGCAAAGGCCGGATGGTTGCGGTACGCAGCTGTTCTTGCGGCGTGTTGGGGAGGGACGTAATATCGTTCAGTTCAAAGTTTAAGATGGCTATGCGGGGCGCGGCAAAGGCGTTACTTAACAGCAGCAGACTCATGGTCAATGCTAATACAGTTGATTTCAAATTATTCATGGAATTTTCCTCCAAGGGTTTTAGTCAAGCAAATTATGGCTGCATCTGCTCTTTGTATAAATTGACGAAGTCCTGCATACCGAGTGTGGCAATGATGTTCAAATCATCATCAAGAATCTCATATAGCACGCCATCGTTGCCGCGAATGCTGAAAAAGACGATGACATCCACATCACCTCCGCCTTCCCTGTGCGGTTCATCACTGGGCAGGCTGGAGGTGTAACTGCCAACAGCCCTGATTTCCTTCAGTTTGCCGTCTGCTTCATAAAGGCGATGCTCGCCCTGTATCACAAACGTCTTGTTCAGGACCTTATGCCTATGCAGGATAATCTGCTGATGTGCTGCAAACTTAAAAAGCATGTCAATGATCTGGTTCTGTTCATCTATATCGAGAATTGAATAAAGTAAATGTTCGAATTCTCCTAAAGTTTGCCATTTGATGTTAGTGTCGTCAAAAAGGTAGTTAGTCATTTGTTTTCCTTGTAATGTATTTTGTTAAATTTTTGAAAAATTGGTTATTTTCTTCAATTACCCAAGCCATAAGAACTGCCTAAAGCAGTAGGCAATAGCTTATGGAATAAATGATGTGCCGTAAGCCGATATTTGCCCACAGAGCACGGGCAATTTGCCCGTGTTTAACCATGCAACTTTTCAGGGTATTCAACGCCTCTTATAATACGGTCATCGCCGGGTTATCCGGCCAAGCAGGCTTAGCATGAATCTCCAATTTCATTTATTGTCGCGTATCACAGTTGCCGCGCTGATGTGTCTGTTGTTCACTGCAACCTATGTGCTCTACCACAGTGACCGGCAAGCCAGGCAGGCGACACAGAACACTGCCGAAGCGCTGGGCAAACAGTTGGAGATTCAGCTTATGCGCATTACTGCCGGAGTCGGTCAAGCCAACCGGTTTCCGGATTTTGATCTATGGAAACAGACTGCTAGCGCGCCCGGGATTTGTGTCCGCTTTGTAGCAACCGGCAACGCTGCTGCACGCAGTCTTTGCAACGGCGCAACACCAGCCGGTCTAAACTGGCCGGTTGGTTTTGAGACCTTTTATCGCCTGTTTTTCAACCCCGGTTTTGAGATAACACGACCGGTTGCATTCAATAGCCGGGTTTATGGCTCACTGACGGTTACTCCCAATGCCGACATGGAAATAACTCATGCTTGGGAAAATATCCGCAGCTTATTGGGACTCTCTGCTGTTACTGTTTTGGCGGTTTGCCTGCTGGTTTATCTGAGCATCAACCGTGCTTTGCAACCGGCGCGAATCATCGTCGCCGGACTGGAGAGTATGGAAAAAGGCAATTTGGCCTATCGACTGCCACCGTTCGAATTGATCGAATGGCAGCGTACCGCTGCGGCAATCAATCAACTGGCGGCAAGTCAGCAACAATTGCTTGCCGAACGCCAAAAACTGGCCGTGAAGCTGATCAATCTTCAGGAGGAAGAACGCCGTTTTCTGGCTCGGGAACTGCACGACGAGTTCGGTCAATGTCTGGCCGCGGTCAACGCCGTTGCCGCATCCATTGCGCATACGGCAGAGCAACAGTGCCCGGTGTTGGTGGGGGAAGCCGATCATGTCAGCCGGATTAGCCGGCATATGATGGATAGCGTGCGTGATCTCATGCGGCAGTTGCGGCCTGCCGAGCTTGACGAAATGGGGCTAGTCGCCGGCCTGAACAGCCTGGTATCGGGGTGGAATACGCGCGGAGGCGGCAAAATCCGCTATCAATTAAACATAGCCGGCGATTGCGCATTACTGCCAGAGCCGCTGACGGTCACGCTGTTTCGAGTTACTCAGGAATGCCTGACCAATATTGCCAAACATTCAGCGGCGGCAAACGCGAAGGTTACACTGAAAATCACTGCGGAGGAGGCCGCCTTGACTGTCGAAGACGACGGCATCGCCGCCGAACTCCCTTTTCCCGATGGGCCGGGTATAGGCCTGCTCGGCATCCGCGAACGTGTCATCGCGCTGCATGGGCAACTGACATTAACCATTGCCCAACCCCACGGCCTGATTGTTGAAGCCTGGCTGCCGATTCGCTTTATTACTGGCTCAAAAAAATGACCGACATGGTAACGATCAAAATTTTGCTGGTTGACGATCACGCTATCGTCCGCGAAGGCTACCGTGCGCTGCTGGCAAAACAGCCTGGATTGCAGGTGGTCGTAGAAGCGGCAGACGGTACCCAGGCTTATCAGCGTTTCAAGGAATGCAGTCCCGACGTGGTGATTACAGACCTTTCCATGCCCGGAATCAGCGGTCTGGAACTCATTTCCCGTATCAAACAACGCGATGCGAACGCAAAGATTCTGGTTTTCAGCATGCATCAAAATCCGGGTTTTGCTATGCAGGCCAGCCGCGCCGGCGCATTGGGTTATGTCACCAAGAGCAGTCCACCGGAGGTATTGCTGCGCGCGATCCGCGAGGTTTACTGCGGCCGCCACACCCTAAGCGCCGACATCGCTCAGACGCTGGCCCTGGAAAAACTCGGCAGTGAACGTATGGCGTTGGAAACATTGACGGTGAGGGAATTTGAAATTCTGCGTTTGCTGGTCGAAGCGCGAACAACGGAAGATATCGCGCAGACCCTCAGCATCAGCCCAAAAACCGTCGGCAATTGCCATTACCTGATCAAGCGCAAACTCGGTGTTACCAGCGACATAGAGCTAACGCGCTTGGCGATCAAGCTGAATGTGATCAGTCTTTTGGAATTATCGGCTTCGGCAACGCTTACTATTGAGGATGACCGATTTACCCCTTAAAGTTTTTAAACCCATAAGCGTAGAAAAAAACCAACTAATAGCACAGAAAAACCGCCGATTTCCGATACCGCCAGGATATTGAGGATAAGATAATCCTTGGCTTTGTCGGTTGAGTCTCGCAAACTGTTATTGCTGCCGGTGGTTAAGCCAAGATTGATATAGTGAACGATGGCGATGCCAAAAAAGAGCAGCGGTGGAATAACAGCAATGGTGTTGACCAAATTGGAAAACGCACTTAGTGCGGCGAAAACGGCAAGTAACTGCGCCGCAAACGCATACATCAGTGCCGCACGGTGGGCGGTATTTACATAATGCGGCGCTTCAGCGCTTGGACTTTGTCTCATGCAAAGATATTTCCATACGCCAGTTAGCAAACCCGCCATAAAAAAAATGCCGGAGGTGGTTAGCGCAATACGGGATGCAGTATGGTTGAGCAATTCTTCCATTTTGTTCTCCTTTAGTGTCTTGAAGTTTTTGCTAAGGAACAAACATGAAATAACTAGGCATCTTACTCCCTCTCCCTCCGGGAAATGGTTGGGGAAAGGGGATATTAATAGTCAAGTTATTTCGTGCACGTTCCTAAGCAGTGGGCCGTTAGCCGGATAAGTTTCTAGTATGACGTTTTTTGCGGTTTCTTGCAGGTGTGAAAGGGAACTAAAACTTGACTGAAACGGCTGTTTTGACGTTTATTAAGAGAACAATCAGTGACTATTTTCTCAAACAAGTCTGGATCATGAATATGAATGCATCATCACAAAAAATGCCGACCACTCCTGACAGGATTGGTCTCAAATTTTCGACCAACGCTATTTCGCCGCGAGAAAGATACGACTGGTTGCGCGAGGTGATATGTCGGGAGTATACCCATGTTGAAATAACCTCACCTGCTCATGGCGATTTGTCTCAAGACCTGACTATTTATCCTTGGGGAAATCTTCAACTGTCGACAATCCAGTCCAGTGCAATCTCGTTAAAGCGGTTGCCCACTGAGCCGCACTTGAACAGTCAGGATGCCTACTTCATAGTCATGCTTCTTTCCGGCGACTACCGGTTGGAGCAAAATGGCAGAGAAGTTTTGCTCCAACCTGGGGATATGACTATCTATGACGCGACCCGTCCACATGGAATCCATTGTCCTGGCGAATTTACCAAGCTGATTCTTTCAATTCCACGGGCTGTGCTCAGGGATAGGGTTGCAGGGATAGACTGTTGCACTGCACGGCGCATTCCCGGCACGAAAGGAATCGGCTTTGTGGCATCAAATTTCCTGCGTTCGTGCGGCGCTCAGGCCGACCGGTTACAAGTCCACGAATTTTCCAAACTTTCCGATCATGCGCTGGATTTGCTGACCTTGGCAGTAACATCGGTGCGTCCTGTTGATGTCAATTTGTCCAGGAGCCGGGCAGCCTCGATTAACGGTATCAAGACTATTATTGAGCAAAACCTCCGGGATGTTGATCTAGACACCAGCATGATCACTCGCTACGCAGGCTTGTCGGCGCGTTATATCAACAGACTGTTTGAAAATGAAGGGACTTCACTGATGCGCTATGTCTGGAGGCGCAGACTGGAGAATTGCCGGAAGGATATGCTGAATCCGGTTTATGCCGGCCATCGGCTAACCGACATCGCGTTTCGCTGGGGATTTAATGATGCCGCTCATTTTAGTCGCACATTCAAACAGCAGTTTGGTTGTTCTCCTCGTGAGTTTAGAAGTATTCATACCCAATGGCATGTATAGCCGATTAATTTTTTATTCAGTATTTACAACTCATAAATGCAACACTCAGTACTAAATGAAAATAATTTTCATGGTGTTTTGTAGTTTAAATTTTTCAGGTTTATATAACAGATTTTTATTAACACGGTGTCAAGCAGGGTAGCCTGACGTGACTTCAGAGAGCGCGAAGTGGATCCATGCGGGATGACGAGCTGTATAGTTAACCCATAAATTTAATAGGCGCTATATCCTCAAGAAAAGACAAAAAAATAACAAAAACCTTACATTACCATGACACTGACGGCATAATCAGCTTGTGTTAGAATTTTACCCAGTATTTTGGAGAAGTAATTTTTCATGAAAAAGCAGTCAAAGCAGTCAAAGCAGCCTAGGCAACCACATTCAGCCGATGTCCAAGCGCTGCAACAACTTTTTCAGAGCGGTCTTTTGCCACAGGCTGAAGCCAGTGCGCAAGCCATGATTGCAATGTACCCTAATGTGCTCGCCCTCTACAACATTCTTGGCTTATCCCAACAAGCGCAGGGTAAATACCGCGAAGCTGTTATCAGTTTTCGCAAGATGCTCTCAATTGATCCGCGCATTGCAGAGCTCCATTTTAATCTTGGCGTGATACTCTCGCAGATAGGCGAAACTAAAGACGCCGCCGCAAGTTACCGTAAGGCCTTGCAACTGAAGCCAAATTTTACAGTGGCGCATTTTAATCTCGGAACCTTGTTGCAAGCGCAGGGTTTATTGCAGGAAGCGGCTCTCCATTACCAAAAGGCTGTTGATATCGAACCCGGGTTTTTCGAAGCGTTGGGTAATCTCGGCACGATTATGCAACAGCGCGGACAATTGGAGAAAGCCGAGCAGTGTTATCGCAAGGCACTGGTTTTGCGTCCGGACGCGCGTGGACATTTTAATCTTGGTACTACCTTACACGATCAGGGTGAGCATGAAGATGCGATCCGGGCATTTCGCGAAGCCGTCAGGCTTGATCCTCAGTTTGCTGATGCCTGGAACGATCTGGGCGAGACGTTACGTGATCGTGGCGAAATGGATGAAGCTATCCGTTGCTATAAAGAGGCACTGACTGTACAGCCCGATCATGGTCGTGCCAAATACAATTTGGGTGAATTTTATTGCCTGGTGGATCGGTTGCAGGATGCCATCCCTTATTTTGAAGGATCGAATTTTGCCGATGCCCAAGACCGTGCCTTGCAATGCTTCTATAAAACCGG
>CAYVFT010000020.1:29904-40000 GCA_964450225.1 uncultured Crenothrix sp.
GATCGAATTTTGCCGATGCCCAAGACCGTGCCTTGCAATGCTTCTATAAAACCGGTCAATTCGAAATCTTCAAGCATAAATTCGATAAGCTTTCTGCACATGGGCAACATGCTTCCGTTTTGCTCGGTACTTTATCGACACATTATGCGACGAATTTCCGTCTGGAGGACACCTATAACTTTTGCAAGGAGCCGATGGACTACGTTATGCATACGCGCATTGATGAATTGGTCCAGCCCCACAGCCCTTTACTTAAGGAGCTATTGCACGACATCCAGCATCTTGCGATTGCCGAAAGAAAGCAGGGGCGCTTGTATTACGGCATGCAATCCGCCGGCAATTTACTCCAGCGTTCCGAGCCTTCTTACCAGAAGCTCGCCACACTTATCCGTAAAAAAGTCCTGGACTATCAGCAGCGCTTTGCGGGCAGCCGATATGAAATCATTTTGCGATTCCCGCACGAGATCGAGTTTACCAGTTCGTGGTATCTGCGCATGAATAAAGGCGGATATCTGACCTCTCATATCCATGAAGAAGGCTGGATCAGTGGCTGTGTCTACCTCCAACTGCCTGCCAAGAATAGCGCTCACGAAGGCAGTTTCGAATACAGTACAGATGGTGACGACTACCCCCGGTTACATGACGATTTTCCCAGTCAGATTGTCGATCAGCAAGTGGGTGATCTGGTGCTTTTCCCTTCTTCACTGTTTCATCGTACCATTCCGTTCCATTCAGATCAGGAGCGGGTTTGCGTGGCGTTTGACGTTAAACCTGCGCCTTTGCTGCTGGTCTATTAGGTTGTCTGGGAATAGAAAATACGAAAAGTAAACACTATATATAGAGGCTATTTTGTTCAGCAATCACTATATATCGCGATGATAATTATATAATCTGAGTTTTCGGACAGTTTTCTGGTTTGCACTGAAGGACAACTTATCAACAAGTCAAAAGTTCCGGTCGGCGTATGCCATAACGTTGTAGCTGAAAGTGGCCGCGTCATTGTGAAATGAGGTGGAGAGCAACTGGAAGTTCGTAGGATAACGAATCCAATTCAGTAAAGGCAAACAGATAGTACATATGGAATCGACGCGGCTAGCTAGCTTGAAGACTGATTGTTATCAACAAGCACTTTCAGCTTTTGGCCAGGGCGTAGGCCTTTAACAAGTGTGGCAGCATTAGATTTGCGTAAATCCGCAACAGACACATTAAATTTTCTGGAAATTTGTGTCAGCGAGTCCCCTTTGCCAACAGTGTAACTTATCAAACGGATTGATGGTGATGCGCTGGCAAGTTGCTGATTGACACTTTTGATGGTTAGTTTTCGGCCTGGAATTAATGCTGTTTTTAACGAGATATTGTTCCAATTGGCAACGTCTTTGGGGGTTACAGCAAAACGTTGAGAAATATTGAAGAAAGTGTCGCCTTTTTTGATTGCATAGACTTGAGAATTTACTAATCTGGTTTTGGAAGCTTTGGCAAGGGACGGAATACTGTTAGACTTTGCTTCTGAAGGAAGCTGTAAACGTGAACGGGTGGTATTGTTGGATAAATGGCTAACCTGCCGCAGCGATTTAGTAGATGCATTATTATTGGCAAGCGATGCCAAATTGTCTCCTGATTTAACTTTGTATTGAGCGAGGATTGGTCTGACGGCATCTATTTGGGTCGTAGCAGCTTTTTGTTCATGCTTTTGTTGCGGGCGGACCATGGCTACTGACTCTTCATCGTATTGTTTTATAGCCACTCTTTCTGAGTATGGAAGCATAGCAAGATTTTTTTTGAATGTTTGTGCTTGTGCAACAGGAACTAGCAAGCGATGCGGGCCTTGAGGAGCTGTGCTGGAGCGGTTAAAACCAGGATTTAACTTTAAAAATGAATACAATGGTATGTTTGCCAACTGTGCAGCTTTATGCAAATCAATTGGGGATTTAATATCAACGACTTCAAAGTAAGGTTTATTGGGGATGTGCTGTAAATGAATGTTGTATTCATCAGCATGGGCAAATAACCTGGCTATAGCTAGTAACCGTGGTACATAGTCTTCGGTTTCTTCAGGAAGGTCTAATGACCAGTAGTCAGTTGGTAGATTGAGATATTCATTTCTTTCAATGGACTTTTTTACCCTGCCTTTACCGCAATTATAGGAGGCAAGTGCAAGCAGCCAATCGCCATTAAAAGTTTCACTCAGTTCCTTTAGATAAGTGGTTGCGGCCTTTGTTGAGGCATATATATCACGGCGACCGTCGTACCAGTCATTTTGTTGAAGACCGTATTCTTTACCGGTGGACGGTACAAACTGCCAAAGTCCTGATGCGTCAGCTTTTGAATAGGCGTCAGGTACAAAAGCACTTTCTACAACGGGTAATAATGCCAGTTCACCCGGAATATTCTTGGCTTCGATTTCATCGAGAATATGATTCAGATAAGGTTCTGCACGTTGCTGAAGTATCGCAAGTGAAGTAGGATGCTCTAAGTACCAGAATAATTCATGGTCTATACGAGGATTTTTAATATCGGGTAATGAATATAGCGACAATAACCGCTCCCAAACGGTATTTTTGTGCGTTGAAGCTGTTTTGTTGAATTTATATTTGCGGAGAGTGTGGTAAGGATGGTAGATATAGCTGTTATTTTGAGTCGATTTGACAGGGGCTTGAACATTAACGCTCAGAGGTTCTTTAGGTGCATCCGAGCAACCAGTAACAATTAAAGATATTGAAATTAATAAAAAATTAACCGACCTGTTAAAATTAACACGTATCATCTTTAAACCTAAAGGAATAGTTATTATTATTTTTTCAAGTCTAGCATTTTTTTTAATAAAAATCATTAATGTGTTGCAGTATCGAGTGTGATTGATGAAACGAAATTTCTTGTTTGCTTGGTATCAAACTCCAAGAGGTAAGCTTTTAAAAGATCTTGAAGCAGACTATATACAAAAGTCTATTACTGTCAGTTGTCAGCAAACTATTTTGCAAGTCGGTGGCTTGGGTTGGGAGAATGAATTTATTGATTGCACCTTGTACAAAAATTATACAATACTTGATGCTAAAGGCTTGGGTTGTAATGAGGCAAGAAAAATTCAAGCTAAAGCCTACAGTTTACCATTGCAAAGCGATAGCATAGATATGATTATAATTCCACACTTATTGGAATTTGATACCCATCGTTTTCAGTCTATGAGAGAAATAGAGCGTGTTTTAAAGCCCGAAGGACTGCTATTAATGTTAAATTTTAATCCCTGGAGCATATGGGTCCGGTATCAGTATTTGTGGGATAAAAAAATGGCTGATTCATGGGGAGGACACTTTATTTCTCGTTCAAGTGTCTTGGACTGGTTAAAATTATTAAATTTTGAAGTTACCGTATCATCTGAGTTCAATCTGGATTCAGTCAGTTCTAAACATGGGAAATTTATTGCTCATGGCCACTCATTTTTTTCTACGGCTTATGCAGTTAAAGCGATAAAACGCCGTTACAATATAATCCCGTTAACGCCTGTGAAAAACGGGAGCCCTCGTTTGGCACTGGTCAATTCACTTAACCCATCAGTACGGATCAGAAAACATGACTGATGCTGTCATTATTTATACCGATGGGGCTTGCCGCGGTAATCCTGGGCCAGGTGGGTGGGGGGTTATACTCAGCTACAAAGGCAGGATCAAGGAGCTTTATGGTGCGGAAAATCTCACTACTAATAATCGTATGGAATTGATGGCCGCCATAAAAGCGCTGGAATCTTTAACAAGACCCTGTTTAGTCGAGCTTAATAGCGATTCAATCTATGTATTGAAAGGTATTACCGACTGGATGCCGAACTGGAAAAAAAGAGGCTGGAAAACGGCTGCGAGAACGCCAGTTAAAAATGAAGATTTGTGGCGCAGACTGGACACGGCCATATCGAAACACAAGGTTGAATGGAAATGGGTAAAAGGTCATTCCGGTGACACAGGTAACGACAGAGCCGATGCGTTGGCCAATCTTGGTATCGACTCATTAAATTAATTAGGTGCGAGGGGAATTGCTTACTTTATGAGCCGTGTGATTTATTTTTTACTGCTCAGTAAGTTTTTCAGGTCTGCAAATGGATTGTGGGTAGCAACTGATGAGCTGGTTCTATTCGTCGCCGAATTGCTAAAGCGGGTTTCCTCGTATCGGGAATGTTCATTATCGTGACAATAAAGACATAATAATTCCCAGTTACTCCCATCGGAAGGATTGTCATCGTGGTTGTGGTTTTTATGATGAACAGTCAATTCAGTCAGATTGGTATGCGTAAATTCACGCGCACAACGACCACAAATCCATGGATAGAGCTTAAGCGCTTGACCACGATAAGATTGCTCTCTGAGTTCCTGATTGCGTCGAGCATCGGTAACTATCTGGTTTAGCTTGTCTTTATCTGGTTGTTTCTTTTTTAGAGTCATTTAACTACCTCTGTCTGTAAATATAGGTTGTGGTACATTACAAGTCTAAATATCATGGTCGCCCATGAGTTTGGAGGTACGCAAAACTTACCTACTACCTCGTATTTATTTTTTATTCAATAATTTTCACTAGCCAACCGTCACTGCCTTTACATTGGTTCGGGCCATCTGCGGTAATACTAATTCTGGCAAAGTTTCCTTTTAAAGTGTCGGGCAGTGTTCCTGCTATCTGAAAACCCTGGTTTTTAGGGGTAACGGTGACAGCTACTGGTTGATCTTTTACCGTAACAATAATGCTTTCAGGGTTGGTGTTAGCTGATGCTGAAAAAGAAAAAGCCGACTTTGCCGTAACCTCGGCGTTGTTGGCTGGGACAAACGCGCTAAATTTTGGTTTATTACAGGCTTTTTTACTACTGCTGCTACTGCCATAAGCCCAGACGTTACTGGTAGCAACAATTAACATCAGTATCCACAGGGGTTTGTATGATTTCATCGTTGAGCCTCAATATTGTTGTCTTGGTTTTAGGTAATTGCTCATTAGTCACAGGTAATATTAACAAGACCAGCGAGGTTTTTAAAAATTCACAGGCCTAAACCCACCAAGTCTTTATCTTCCAATAAATTATCATAGACGTTCATATAATCTATAATCATTCTTTTCAGGCTAAACATTGATTCACACCTCGTTCTGCCTGCCTTGCCATGACCGACCAAAAGGTCGGGGTTATCCAGATATTTTTTAAATGCTTCTGCCATTGCTAATGAGTTCTGTTTTTCAACCAGATAACCCGTCTTATTATCAATAACAAGTTCTGGGTTACCACCGACATTGGTAGCTATTACCGGTAATTCTGTTGCCATGGCTTCAAGAATAGTATTGGATATCCCTTCGTTAATTGATGGCAAAACAAACAAATCCAAGGTCTGCATTATTTCAGCCACATCATTTCTTTCACCTGCAAACCAGATCAAATCCTCAACATCTGCTTCCGTACTTAATTCTCGCAGTTTTGGCAACTGAGAACCACCACCAACTATTACCAATCTTACTTTATTTCTCACAGCGGGGTATGTTTTGACAAAATGGATAAATGCTTGTACCAGGGTTATTTGATCTTTTACCGGATCAAGTCTTCCGACGGTTCCGATCAATATCATCTCTGGGGAGCGAAAGCCGGGTGGCAATAAGTCGAGAGGTTTATCGTTACCTATCTTGAAACGGTTTAAATCCACCCCGTTGTATATCTGCGTGATTTTTTTTGTCGGTACCTTTATCTGCTTAACTAACCATGTTTCGAGGTCTTTTGACATCGGAATATAGCGCTGAATTGCCGGTTGAAATAAACGGCGTAACAAGACATAACGCGGATTTGTTCCATCCACGTCATCAATATCACGGCCGTGTTCACTATGAACTCTGTGCTTTATACCGGCTATAAGACCCGAAAATTGAGCTTCCAGGGCTGATAAATTACGAGTATGCAATATATCCGGCTTTATTTCTCGCAACAACTTCCACAATCGGAAATATACGGCAAAATCATTTCCCGGTTTTTTGTTCAGGCAATAAACCTGTACACCGTCTTTTTTTATTCTGTTTCGAAAATCTGTAAAGTCCGTCATGCAAATGACAGCATGACGGTATTTTTCGTCAGGCATAGTGTTGATTAAGTTGACAACCCCGTTTTCCAGGCCTCCGGTCCCCAAGCGAAATAGCACATGGGCAATTAAAGGTTTATTATTATTTAATACTGTCATTATTAAATTGACGGAAGTGTTTGAGTTTTTGTGATGCAATGAGTAATAGTTTGTTAACTCTTAAGAAAATCGAAGCCTCTCAAACTGCGATAAGTCATGCAATGCTATTTTGCATTACACTCTTTTGGCTCATGGATTGTGCTCTAAATAAAAGGTCTGCTTGTTGCAGCCAAACTTTAATATCAAGGTTTTTCAATAATTGCTCTGCAAACAGACAAGCCTGATTAAGATTATTTTCAGCTTCTGAACTTAAGCCCTCGCCAAGCTCAAATTTTTCGGCTTTGATGCTCAGTAAAAAACAGGGCGGCGGAGCTTGTTTTTTTATTGATTGATAGACATCTAAAACCGCGGCAGGACTCATGGCGTGAGTGGTATAACTTTTGTCTCTGGCAGGCTCAAGCATGGCAAAATCATATGCGTTGACACAGGAAACGGAGGCATCAACAAACAATACTAATGACCTACTTTCCAAATCCAGCGCATGTTCGATTTGCAACTGAAAGTCGCTTAGTATTTCAATCTCTTCCAAACCACAGTGGTTTTCGACATATTCCAGCAATAATGGTCCCAGTGCATCATCGCCACGGCTGAGATTACCGTAGCCAAACAGTAATACCGGTTTAACCATGACTATTCCGTTCGATTTGGCCATCACTGTGCTTGACCAGTTTATCAATCAGTTTGCCTTCGGCATCAATCAACTCCAGCTGCAAGGGCATTTTTCCCATCGCATGGGTCGCGCAAGACAAACAAGGATCATACGCACGAATCGCCACTTCCAGATTATTTAATAAAGGCTCGGTCAATTCCCTGCCAGATAAATACTCAGCTGCTACTTGTCGAACTGATTCATTCATCCCCATGTTATTGCTGGTGGTTGAGACGATTAAATTGGCTTTGGTTACAATGTCATTTTCATCGACTTGATAATGATGGAACAGTGTGCCGCGCGGTGCTTCGATTACGCCCACACCTTCATAACGCTTTTCGCCTTGTGCCACCAAATCATGGCCCAAGATGTCAGGATCATTGAGCAGTACTTTAATGCTCTCGGCGCAATGCAAGGTTTCAATCAAACGCGCCCAGTGAAATGCCAGCGTGCTGTGGACCATCGCTTCGCCGCTGTGCGCTTTAAATTCCACGCGAGCGGCTTCTGCCAACGGTGTATCAATATAGTCACAGTTATTTACCCTGGCCAACGGCCCCACACGATACCAGCCGTTTTCCGTGCCCATAGACAATAGATAAGGAAATTTCATGTAAGACCATGAACGAACTTCTTCATGTATATAATCGTTGTATTTGCAATAATCGACATGATCTATAATCGTTTCGCCTTTTTCATTTTTGGCGCGCAGGCCGCCATGATAAAACTCCAATGCACCATCCGGTTTGATTAATCCTAGATAATTGGATCGTATGGTGCCGAAATCGTCGTAATAGGGCAAGTTTGAACAATGCACTTTCTTAATGAGTTCGACGGAAGCTGCCGACCATTCGATCATCTGATCGATATCTTCCAGCAAGTAATCATGCTCTGCTTTGGTTAATGATTTATTCATGCCGCCGGCAATCGCGCCGGAACCATGAACACGCTTTCCACACACCATGCGTATTACTTCTTGCCCGTATTTACGCATCTTTACGCCCTGAACACCCAGATCCGGATATGCACCCAGCACGGCAATAATGGAACGCTTGGCTATATCGCTTTCAAAGCCAAACAGTAAATCAGGGCTGGATAAATGAAAAAAATGCAGGGCGTGGGATTGGAACAATTGTCCAAAATGCAGTAAACGTCTTAATTTGTCGGCTGAAACAGGGAGATTTTGGGGGTCAATTCCTACCAATTGGTCTATTGCTTTAGCGGCGGCCAAATGGTGGCTCACGGGACAAATGCCGCATAAACGTTGTACTAAAACCGGCAGTTCCCAATACGGTCTGCCTTGAATAAAGCGCTCAAAGCCACGAAATTCAACAATATGCAGTCTAGCCTGCTGGACTTTATTGTCTGCGTCGAGCAATAAAGTGACTTTGCCGTGTCCTTCGACGCGAGAGACAGGATCTACGACGACACGTTTCAGGTTTTCTCTGTTTTCTGCTGTTTCTAAATGTTCGTACATAATAATTCTCTATAGTTAGTTGGAACAACAAGACTGTCCAGCTTGTATCGGAGGGCATGCAACAGTTCCATAAGAACAAAAAACACAACAATCACCCTGTTTAGGCTTTAATAAAAACTGGCAATGGGTGCATTGATAAAAATATATACAGGCATCCGTTGGCATGATCTCTGGTTTTTCAAAGCCACATTCAGGACATTTAATTACGGATTCTAAAATTAGTTCTGTCATAAATATTTGTAGAAGAAAGGTGCGTTAAATGCGCATTTCCCTCTCATTACCGAATATTCTGCCATATAGAATGCCCCAGCTGCATATTACGTATTATTTTGGGCGTTTCTGAAATTTTGTACATGATTCTTCCCGTTACATTGCCGGTCAATACTTAATTTTTATTCAGGTGTTCATTCCAGATGATTTTATTATTCTCTGTATATATCGTATATATCGTATATATCGTATATATCTAGACGTAGCTTTGAGGAGGTCAATGTGATTTGCATGGTCTTGGCCATCCAGGTCGCGTTTTAGAAAGTTCAGAGTATATTGCATTAATTAATGCAGGGGCGGAACCAATTGGACTATACAATCCAACCACTCGAGGGGTAAATAACTGATTACTCTGGTTGTTGGCACTATACATAACGGCTCTAATACTTCCAATGGCTAAGATGGCATTTTCAATAGTTGATTGATCTAAGTTACTAGGCAGGGGTAGGGACGATCCTATATTTTCCCCTGATATTCCTATAGTTTGGACAGTAAGCGTACCTGTCAAATGTTTTGCTTGCGCTTCAAGTCCAATTGCTCCCAAGCTTGTTAACGTGGCTCCGCCTTCAATTGCTTGTATGTCAGCGGATAGTCGCATACCAATTCCGACATAGACAGGAAAAGTAACTTCTTCAGAATTAGGATCAGGCTGTGGAATGTCGGATGGATTGCCTTCATCATCATATTCAACTGCTAATTTGACTTTGTAGGTAAGTATCCTCCCCTCTTCATATCTGTTTATTTTTCTGTAGATACCTACCATTCCTGGACTTAAGCTACGACCTTCAGAAAAAGTTGTTATCCAAAAGGTTACAGGCATTTCATCCACATTTACATAGTCTAATATCGCTCTATATTCCTTATACTTTTCAGTTACTTTGGCCGGACCATAAACTAACCCTCCATTTGTATCAAAACTTCCGACTGCGAATCTAACAGAAATATCCGGAAATGAATCTTTTATTGGTAGAAAGTCGTATTCCATAAGATTGTAGGACTGTTGTTCATTTCTCTTTTCCATAAGACGCTTACAGCTATCAGCATAAGATTTTTGATCAACTGCTAGACCATCCAATGGTATATAGCTATAACCACTTGCCTTTTCACCAGGTGTCGACGGTAAGTATCCTCCAAAAGTAGTGCAACCAGAAATAAGAATAATCAGAACAATACTTAGCAGTTGGCGCATATTTTTCTCCTGAAATTTTTGTACTTAATCAAAAGCCCACCGGACTTTACTGAGGAGCGATTAGTGTAAACTTAAACATCGAAGCAGAGAGTCCACAATTAATAAGAGTTCTTCAACAGGCAACGAAATGAATTCAGCACTGAGCTCTTCGGCTTTTATCCTTTCACCATGGACAACTCAGTCATAATGCACCAACTCATAAGGCAATGAAGGTTCGCGTCCATCAAGCAAATCGGTCAGGAATTTCCAGAACACATCCGCCGAAGGCGGGCAACCGGGTAAAAAATAATCTATTTTTACGACTTCATGAATCGGACGGACTTTATCCA
>CAYVFT010000021.1:0-30326 GCA_964450225.1 uncultured Crenothrix sp.
TTAAATGATTCGATGATTATAAAAACACTATCCGTAGATAGTTTTAGTGATAGCCATAACGATCCCGGGAGAATTGAGACTTTGTAGACAATGTTAGGCGTGGCCGATGGTTAAGCAGATGCTGACTCTGGATTGAGAAGTATTCGATTCAGGATATCTGGATTCAGATTAGGAATTAACTTGTTCCAACGCTCAAGTGCAGGGCATCTTAAGACTATGAAAATGAAAACAATAATTCCCTGCAATGACTGCATATTAATGTTGCAGAGTAAATTGTCAAGAAAAACTGAAATCGGATCGCTTTTGTCCATAATGAGAATAATTGGTTAAATTAAGGTTACAATAAACTTTTTTGAACAATAAAGGTTTCCTTTTGACTGAAAAAATTATTCGTATTGCAACCCGTCAGAGTCCTTTGGCATTATGGCAGGCTGAACACGTCGCGGAACTATTGGCAAAGGCCTTTCCAGCATTGAAGACACAATTAGTTAAGATGGTGACTCGTGGCGATAAAGTCCTCGATGCACCTTTAGCAAAGGTCGGCGGAAAAGGTTTGTTTGTTAAAGAGTTGGAGCAGGGTATGCTGGAAGGTACGGCTGACATTGCGGTGCATTCCATGAAAGATGTGCCGGTTGATTTTCCGGAAGGCCTGCATTTGGCGGCCATATTATCTCGCGAAGATCCAACTGATGCTTTTGTTTCAAACTATTATGCAGCGTTGAATGAGTTGCCGTCTAATGCCAGAATTGGCACGTCCAGCTTGCGCAGACAATGTCAGATTAAAGAAAAGTTTCCAGATGCTGAGGTGGTGCCTTTAAGAGGTAATGTCAATACCCGTTTGGCCAAGCTGGATGCCGGCATTTTTGATGCGATTATATTGGCATCAGCGGGTTTGAAAAGACTGGGCATGGCTGAACGCATTACCCAAACTCTGGATGCAGGAGTCAGTCTACCAGCAATAGGACAGGGTGCTATAGGCATAGAGTGCCGTGTCGATGATCCGGAAATAAATGATATTTTGAGTGTTTTGCATGATACGGAAACAGGCCTATGCGTGACTGCTGAACGCGCGATGAATGCACGGTTGAATGGTGGTTGCCAGGTGCCGATTGCTGGTTTTGCTCAATTGCAGGGGCAGCAAATATTCATGCGCGGATTAGTCGGCAATCCTGATGGCAGTGTTCTTTATCGTGCTGAACGCTTGGGCGGACTGGATCAGGCGGAAGTTATCGGTCGGCTGATTGCTGAAGATTTATTGGCTCAGGGTGCGGATAAAGTTCTGCAAGCGTTGTTTGATTGATTAAGTTGTTGAACGGGGCGCATGTACTAGTGACTCGCCCCGCGCATCAAGCAGAAAACTTAAGCCGCTTGATTACAGAGCGGAATGGAGTGGCGGTCCGGTTTCCAACCCTGGCTATTGTGGCGGTGGATGATTCTTGCACCATACAAAATACGCTGGCAGATCTGGACAGGTATCAATGGCTTATTTTTATTAGTGCCAACGCAGTAACAATGCACAGTTACTATTCAGATGGTGGTAAAATGAACAATTTTAAGTCGGTGCAAATCGCTGCGATAGGAAAGGCAACAGCACAAGCCTTGGAGCTTGCCGGGTTGCCTGTCGATTTAGTGCCTGAAAGTGGTTATACCAGCGAGGCATTGCTGGCAATGCCACAGATGCAACAGATGAAGGGTCAATATTGTTTGATCGTTCGTGGTGAAGGCGGGCGTGAAGAGCTCGCAACTACATTGCGTAGCAGAGGCGCAAACGTTGAGTATCTGGATGTATATAAAAGAACAATTCCCAATGTAGATAGCTCGCAGTTAAGTTTGTTGCTTGCGCAAGATAAGCTGGATGTCATCACCGTGACCAGCGGCGAAGCGTTGCAGAATTTATTAATCATGCTGGAAGAAAAACATCACCACCAATTATTCGAAGTGCCCCTGGTGGTGGTTAGCAATAGAATCAGGCAAATAGCAGCCGACATGGGATTTAATCGAATTGCGGTGGCGAGTAGCCCTTCAGATGTAGCAATTCTAGAGACAGTAACAATGTGTGTAACAGGGGGAATAGAGTGGCCGAATTGAGTGAACAACAACTAGAACAGGGCGAAACTAATCAAACTCGCCGGTCACGTAGCGGATTCTGGTTTGGCGTTATTATTCTGCTTATTATTATTGGGCTTGCAGGTGCCGGTTTTTATCTTTTTACGCAATTGCGCGATGAGCAGAAAGGTCTGGGTGGTGAAGTTAAAGGGGAAATGTCGAAGCAGATTGCTGACTATCAGTCTCAGCTTACAGCAATTCAATCCCAGCTTGCCGCCGTTGAAGCCAGTATTGCCGGTAAAGATACACACTTTACCAAAACTCTCGCAGACTTTTCTCAGTTGCACAACGAAAAGCTGGAAAGTACTCGCAAGGAGTTGAATGAGGCAATTGGCCGGGTTCAACGGCAATTGGGAAAGACCCGCGGTGATTGGTTAATTGCTGATGCAGAGTATCTATTGAGTGTCGCCAGTGAGCGATTGCATTTAATCGGTGATGTTAACACCACACGTGAAGCATTAGAAGCGGCTGATCAACGTTTACGAGAAAGTGGTGATGCAGGAATATTTAAGGTGCGTGAAGAAATTGCCAGAGAAATTGCCGAAATCAAGAGTGTTGTAGTTCCGGATATTGTTGGTGTTTATTCTTCAATACAATCTCTGCAAGATCAGGTTGATAAATTAGCGTTGTTATTGCCCTATACAGGTAAAACAATGACAGCACCTACTGAAGAAAAAGAGCAGCCTGACAAAACATCAGAAGATCAAGGTTTGCTTGATTCCGCCATGAATCAATTGGAAGACATTGTTACCATAAGGCATACAGAGCATGAAGTTAAAGAAATACTGACACCCGAAGAAGCTCAATTTATTCGTGAACAGTTGCGAGTAAAATTGGAGATGGTGAAAATTTCGCTGGTTCAGCACAATGAAGCGCTTTTCCAATCCAGTCTGGCGGATGCAAAAAAATGGGCAGAACAACATTTTAACAAGAATACAGAGGTCAACAACTTTATCGCAGAGATTGACCGGTTTTCCAACATAAAAATTCGTAGTCAATTTCCTGACATCAGTTCATCGTTAAAAATGCTCAGAGACATCACCAAGCTGAGAATTGAGACAGACAAAGCCACGCAGCCCGAAACAACAGAAGCTCCCGTTAATACTGTCAATCCGGCTGATTCAATAAAGCCGGGCGAACCATCAGAGCCATCTGAAGCAGCACCTGCTGCGCAATAATTAGAGAACACTTGATGAAAAAAATATTTTATTTTCTAGGCTCTCTTCTTGTTACTGTCGCAGCCGCTTTTATTGTTAGTACCTGGCTGCATAGATTTGATAATCCAGGGTATGTACTCATTGGTATTGGTCATTGGTCATTGGAAACATCGCTAGTGGTTTTTGCAGTGAGCCTGATTATTGGTTTTTTTATATTTTATATGTTCTTCAGGTTTTTGGGCTGGCTGTTCAGACTGCCCGGACAACTTAAAAAGCGTGGTAGAAACATTAAATTTAACCGATCTCAAGAAGCCTTGATAGCTGGTTTAGTCGATTCTGCAGAAGGTAACTGGGAAAAAGCGGAAAATGTTTTGATTAAGCACGCTTCTCACAGTGGTGCACCGTTAATTCATTATTTGACTGCGGCAAGAGCTGCTCAATCTCGTGGAGCATTTGACAAAAGGGACGAATATTTAAGAAAAGCCGCAGACCAGGCGCCTGATTCCAGCATAGTGATAGGGCTTACCCAGGCTGAACTTAATTTGTCAGGTAACCAGTTTGAACAAGCGCTGGAAACGCTTACCCGATTGCATTCAATCGACCCGACTCATGCCAATGTTCTAAAATTGTTGCATCAAACTTATCAACATTTAGGCGATTGGCAAGGCATAAGAAAACTGATTCCATCATTGCATAAAAATAAGATTCTGATGGAAGCTGAAGTAAAACTGTTGGAAACTGAAGCATACAGTCAATTGTTAAAACAGTCCGCCGAAAAAGGCAACACTGAAGAAATCCAATCACTATGGTCGGAAATTCCCAATTACATAAAAACCATGCCAGGAATTTCGGCTATCTATTTCGCCGCAATGATTGAAGCCGGCGCGGGTGCTGACGTTGAACAGGAGCTGGCTGATATTTTGTCAATCAATTGGGATGAGACTTTATTGGCATTGTTTGGCAGTATCCAGTCCAGGGATGTTTCCAGGCAGCTTGAAATCGCTGAAAAATGGTCTTATGTGCATCAGGAAAATGCTGTCTTGTTGGCGGTTATGGGTAAACTGGCGGTCAAATGTGGCGATAACTTTAAGGCCGAAAGCTATTTAGCCAAAAGCATCGCTGCTGAACCCACCGTTCAGGCATATCAATTACTGGGTGATTTATTGTTTGCGCAAGGTGATAAAGACAATGCCAGCATGTGTTATAAAAATGGCTTGGAGCTGGCATCCAGTGAGATTGTGAGCCGAATTGATTCCATAGCGCAATAACAATCGTAAGGTATGATTTTATGCAATCATTTATTAAGGCAATACATTATCTAAATAAATAATGAATCCCACATATCATCCACTTTTTTGATAATTTCCGGCGACATTATAATTGGCCTACCCCATTCCCTGTTGGTTTCACCGGGCCATTTATTAGTCGCATCAAAGCCCACTTTAGAGCCCAGGCCAGATACAGGCGAAGCAAAATCAAGGTAATCTA
The DNA here is from genome assembly GCA_964450225.1 of uncultured Crenothrix sp. Lineage (GTDB taxonomy): Bacteria > Pseudomonadota > Gammaproteobacteria > Methylococcales > Methylomonadaceae > Methylobacter_C. The sequence continues at coordinate 4,752 of CAYVFT010000021.1, forward strand.
TCGGAGTATTTTCCAGTATGGTCAAGTCTCTGGCTGGATCCATGCGCGTGGTAATTGCCCAGATAACATCTTCCCAGTTACGGACGTTGACATCATCATCGACGACGATGACAAACTTGGTGTACATGAATTGCCGTAAATAGGACCAAGTGCCTAACATCACTCGTTTGGCATGACCCGCATATTGCTTTTTCATGCTGATGACGGCCATTCGATAAGAACAGCCTTCAGGCGGCAGGTAAAAATCTATAATTTCGGGAAATTGTTTTTGTAATATGGGTACGAAGACTTCATTTAAGGCAACGCCCAGGACAGCAGGTTCATCTGGCGGTCTGCCAGTAAAAGTGCTGTGATAAATGGGAGCCTGGCGTTGGGTGATTCTTTCTATGGTGAAGACCGGAAATTCGTCGACTTCATTGTAATAGCCGGTATGGTCGCCAAACGGTCCTTCCGGTGCCGTTTCGCCGGGATAGATAAACCCTTCCAGGACTATTTCGGCACTTGCGGGGACTTGTAAATCATTTATCAGGCAATTGGCTACCTCAGTTTTACTGCCGCGCAACAACCCTGCAAATGCATATTCAGACAGGGTATCGGGAACGGGTGTAACGGCCGCAAGGATGGTTGCAGGATCAGCACCCAAGGCAACAGATACAGGGAAGGGCCTGCCAGGATAGGCTTTTTGCCACTCTCTAAAATCCAGGGCGCCGCCCCGATGCGTCAGCCAGCGCATGATGACTTTATTTTTGCCGATGATTTGCTGGCGATAAATACCCAGATTTTGCCGTTCTTTGTTAGGGCCTTTGGTAATCACCAAAGGCCAGGTAATTAAGGGAGCTGCATCTTCCGGCCAGCAGGTCTGAATAGGGAAAATGCTCAAATCAATCTCATCGCCTTCCCGAACCAGTTCCTGGCAGGGCGGTGATGAAACCAGTTTGGGCGCCATATTCAGCACTTGCTTGAAGACAGGGAACTTTTCCCAGGCATCTTTCATGCCCTTGGGGGGCTCCGGTTCTTTTAACGTCGCCAGTAATTCGCCAATACCGCGCAGTTCAGTCACAGACTTCGCCCCCATGCCCATAGCAACACGGCGCGGCGTACCAAACAGGTTTGCTAACACAGGAATATTGTAGCCTGTCGGATTTTCAAACAGTAAAGCGGGGCCGCCTTGCTTTAAGGTTCGGTCACAAATTTCGGTCATTTCCAGATAGGGATCTACGGGGATGGTGACTCGTTTCAGTTCGCCCTGTTTTTCCAGTTGTTTGATAAAATCGCGCAGATCCCTGTATTTCATGCGGCTATGCCATTATGTCTAAGCAGGGCATCAATAGTGGGTTTGCGGCCTCGGAATTTGATAAATAAGTCCATCGCATCCTGACTGCCGCCTTGTTCAAGAATATTGGTCAAGAAAGCTTTACCTGTTTCCTGGTCAAAAATGCCTTTTTCTTCAAATAAGGAAAAAGCGTCACTGGATAAAACTTCTGCCCATTTGTAGCTGTAATAACCCGCTGCATACCCACCTGCAAAAATATGTGAAAAACCATGGGCAAAGCGGTTGAATTTAGGTGGTTGCACAACGGCAACCTGTGATCTAACCTGCTCCAGAGTTTCATAGATGCGGCCGCCTTTTTCCGGGTTATAGTCCTGATGAATTCTAAAATCAAACAGACTGAATTCCAGTTGTCTTACCATTACCATACCGGCCTGAAAGTTTTTAGCAGCCAGCATTTTGTTAAATAAGGTATCGGGCAATGTTTCGCCGGTTTGGTAATGACCTGAAATCAACGCCAGCGCTTCCTGTTCCCAGCACCAGTTTTCCATGAATTGACTGGGCAGTTCAACCGCATCCCATTCAACACCATTAATGCCGGAAACGCCCAGATGGTCAACCCTGGTAAGCATGTGGTGCAAGCCGTGACCGAATTCATGAAACAGGGTGATGACTTCATCATGAGTTAGCAAAGCGGGATCATTTCCGATTGGCGGCGTAAAGTTGCAGGTCAAATAAGCAACCGGGGCTTGAATGGTGTCATTGGTTTTTTTGCGGCTTACACAATCATCCATCCAGGCTCCACCACGTTTTTTGGGTCGAGCGTAAAGATCAGTATAAAACTTGCCGCGCAGTTCGCTTGCATCATCAAGTATCTGAAAAAAGCGTACATCGGAATGCCAGCTGTCAAATTCATTAAGTTCGGTTATTCTTAATCCGTACAGTTTTTCTACAACTGCAAACAGGCCAGGCAAGACGCGGGTGATGGGAAAATAGGCTTTAACTTCCTCCTGCGAAAGCTGGTAATAATGCTGACGCATTTTTTCCGAGTAATAACCTAAATCCCAAGATTGAAGCTCATTAACACCATAATGTCGCTGGGAAAATTCGCGTAATTCAGCTAAATCCTTGCGTGCTTGTCGCCAGGATCTGTCAGCCAAATCTTCCAGAAATTGCATTACATCATTCGGCTTCTCAGCCATTTTGGTAGCCAGTGACAGCTCAGCGTAATTGTTGAAACCTAATAGTTGGGCTTTTTCATGACGTAATGCGAGGATTTGTTCCATGATCAGGGTGTTGTCCCAATGTCCAGCATGCGGGCCCTGGTCTGAAGCGCGGGTTGAGAAAGCTTCGTAATGTTCGCGGCGCAATTCCCTGTCATCGGCGTAAGTCATGACGGCCTGGTAAGATGGAAATTGCAGGGTTATCATCCAGCCTTCTTCATTCCGGCTTTCAGCCGTTTGTTTGGCCTGAGCCATTGCAGAATCAGGCAATCCCGCCAAATCCTGTTCATTGTTGATAAGCTTGCTCCAGGCATTAGTCGCATCCAGCAGGTTTTCTTCATAGTTGCTGGCAAGGCGGGATAATTCCTGACTGATTTCCTTGTAGCGTTGTTTTTTTTCGCTATCCAGATCAACGCCGGATAATTTGAAATCTCTTAAAGCATTTTGGATGATTTTCTTTTGAGCAATATCTAATGTGGCAAATTCATCACTTTTTGCAATAAATTGATAGGCATTGAATAGTTGTTCGTTTTGCCCCATTTCCGTGGAATATGCGCTTAGTTTAGGCAGGCATGCATTATAAGCATCCCGTAGTTCATCACTGTTAACAACAGAATTCATATGACTGACCGGAGACCAGGCTTTATTAAGTCGGTCTTCAGCGTTTTCCAGTGGTTCAATCAGATTTTTCCAGGAATATTGTGTGGTGGCCTGAAGATGCTGGCTGGCAACTGCCCGTGCTTCGTCCAGGAGTTGAGTAATGGCTGGTTCAATGTGTTCCGTCTTTATCCGGGAAAACAAAGGTAGGTCGGTATCGCCTAATAAAGGGTTGGTTATACTGTGATCATGGGTCATGGCTAGATTGGTATTTTGTATCATAGGGGATGATTTTTTGACGATGTCGATAAATATTGATTGTTTTGATTATTTTCCTTCAGAGTCAAAAAACAGAGCTGTTTTTGATAGATGGTCGTGCCAGCTGCGTCGATTTTTATCAATTAGTATCCAGAAGAAGCCCAGTCCGAAAAAGCCCCAGGATACGATAGCAGTTGCAAATCTTAATAAAGCCTGTTTCCAACTGATGGATTTTTGATCGAGGGTCAAAACTTTTATTTTCCACGCACGCAATCCCGGTGTTTGCCCTCCATGTGTCCAGAACCAGCCATAAAATAAGAAGCTGATGACGGTTAGATAAATGCGGTAAATAAATGTTTTTTGAGTGCTAACTGCTTCGCCGGCAGTAAATGGAAGTAATAGTGCAGTTGCGAGGAATAAAAGTGCAATCAGCAGGAAGAGATCGTAAATTTGCGCCGCTAATCGGCGTAAAAAACCAGGCGCAGGATGAGAATCATGACCTGGTTTTAACAAGTTTCGTTTCCGAGGACAATTAAAGTTTAAATAAAGCTAATTTTTGACCAAAATACATGCACATCGCCATCAGTGCACCCAGCATTATCAGGGAAAATAAGAATGGTGGTCTATGAAACAGAAGAATGCCGAAATCTGCTACAAAAAGGCTGGTTATTATAGGATGGTCAATAAAGCCATTAAGAATCTTTTTGAACATAACAATCTCGTCAGGTACGCAAATGTTTGCTGCGAATGTTTAAAAAATGGTTGCCTGATCTTTTATCTTATTAAATTGCACAATGGGTGCTTGTAAAAATCAGTGTAATGATTCTACTATATTCAAAAGGATGATGTAAAAAAAAAGAAGATTGATTGTGGGATAAAATGTATCAAATGATATGATTGCGATAATTAGAAAAATCAAACAGGGTTAAAGGCTATTTTAAAATTCTTTAAAAAATTGATTACTTCCGTCAGAAATGAAGTTGAGCCAGAAGTGACTCAAGTCAGAGTATATTCGCGCTCGGAGCATAATATTTCACGTTCCCAGATTAGTGAAAACGCGTTGAAGGTTTTATATAAGCTGCAAAAGGAAGGTTTCAATGCCTACCTTGTTGGCGGTTGTGTGCGTGATTTATTGCTGGGTCGAGAGCCCAAGGATTTTGATGTTGTAACTAATGCAGATCCTGAACAAATTAGAAAAGTATTTCGCAATTGCCGTCTGATTGGTCGCAGGTTTCGTCTGGCGCATGTGCATTTTGGCAGGGAAGTTATTGAAGTTGCGACTTTTCGAGGCCTGGGAGAAGTGCAAAATGACAAGCAAATGTTGAATAAGGAAGGGCGTCTGTTACGAGATAATGTTTACGGCACAATTGAGGAAGATGTCTGGAGGCGGGATTTTACGGTTAATGCACTCTATTACAACATAAAAGACTTTTCAGTTGTCGATTATGTCGGTGGCATGTCTGACCACAAAGCTGCGATGCTCAGGCTTATAGGCGATCCTGAAACACGTTTTCGTGAAGACCCGGTGCGTTTGCTGAGGGCTGTACGTTTTGCCGTTAAACTCGGTTTCAAGCTGCATCCAGATTGCGAAAAAGCCATGCATGAAGCAGCAAAATTGCTATCCAGCATACCGTCTGCTAGGCTCTATGATGAGGCGCTTAAATTATTTTTGTCCGGTTACGCCCTGCAAACGTTTGAAATGCTGAGACATTATGGGCTTTTTCAAGTGTTGTTTCCGTCGTCAGAAAACTGTTTATCCGAAGAGGAAGATGGATTCCCTCGACTACTGCTGATTAAAGCCCTGGAGAATTCCGATAACAGAATCGCCGAAGGTAAAACAGTTACTGCCTATTTTTTATTTGCAGCTTTTTTATGGGAGCCTGTGCAAATGCTGGCTAAAGAAAAAATGGCGCGAGGCATGGTTGAATTTATGGCTTATCAGGATGCAGCCAATGAAGTTATCTCCAGGCAAGTTAAAAGTACCGCTTTACCGCGCCATATCACGATGGCTATGCGTGAAGTGTGGAGTTTGCAGCCCAAATTTAATGCATGTATCGGTTCAAAACCTAGTCGGTTGCTTACACATCCCCGATTTAGAGCAGCTTATGATTTTCTATTATTGAGAGCAGAGACAGGCGGAGCAGATCCTGAGGTGGCGCTGTGGTGGGGTAAATATCAGCAAGCCAATGAAAATGAACAAAGAAAAATGACCCAACCTCCGCGCAAGGCTCAAGGTAGTAAAACAGGGCGAAAAAGAACCTATCGAAGAAATGTTAAAGATAGCGCTACCGGGAAAGAGGCCTAGGACGTAAGACGAAAGTGATGGTTTTTTCCTTTCACTTTGTGCCTTGTAGCTTTTGGATTAACTATGGAATACTCAGAAACCACTCAGGTTATTGTTTATATTGCGTTGGGCAGTAATCTTGCCGACCCGGTTGCGCAAATTAAATCAGCTCGAACTTCAATTACTTCATTAGCTGGTGTGCAAGAATTGGCGTTTTCCAGCTTATACCATAGTTTACCTATGGGGCCTCAGAACCAGCCTGATTATGTGAACGCGGTTATGAGTGTCGCAACAAACTTGTTACCGATAGATTTGTTACGTTGTCTGCAAAATATCGAAAACGACCACGGCCGGGTAAGAAAAGTTGAGCGATGGGGCGCGAGAACATTGGATTTGGATATCTTGATGTATGGTGATCAAGAAATTGACTTACCTGATTTAACCATACCCCACAAAGGTCTAGCCGAAAGAGCTTTTGTCTTATATCCCTTGTTTGAAATCGCTCCTGAAATAGTTGTGCCTGGCAAGGGGCCGATTACCGAACTGGTTGCAAAGTGTCCATTGTCCGGGTTGAGGCGGATGAATTGACATGAACCAGAATAGTTACGATTCCGCATTAAAGCCATTGACTGTTAACGACCTGGCTGCAATGAAGCGGCGTGGTGAAAAAATCACTTGTTTAACGGCTTATGATGCCAGTTTTAGCGCGTTAATTGACAAGGTGGGTATCGATATGATGCTGGTCGGGGATTCGTTGGGGATGGTTGTTCAGGGGCATGATACAACCCTTCCGGTTACTATCACAGACATGGTCTATCATGCGCGCTGTGTCAGCAGTGCCAGGCGGCGATCATTTGTCGTTGCTGATTTGCCATTTATGAGCTATTCCACTCCTGTAGAGGCAGCCAACAATGCCGCAAGACTAATGCAGATTGGCGGTGCGCAAATGGTGAAACTGGAAGGTCCACGCATTGACATTGTCAGCTTTTTAGTTGATCAGGGTATTCCCGTTTGCGGACATTTAGGTCTTTTACCGCAAATGATTAATCAATTGGGTAGCTATAAAGTTCATGGCAAAGAACCTGCTGATGCTGCAAAAATTATTAACGATGCCCATCAACTGCAACGGGCTGGAGCAGGATTGCTGGTATTGGAGTGTGTGCCTGCTGTGCTTGCCAGCGAAATAAGCGCTCAGCTTAGCATTCCCGTTATCGGAATTGGCGCGGGTATTGATTGTGACGGACAGGTTTTGGTGCTTTATGACATGCTTAATATCGGGATTGTCAAGCGTCCCCGTTTTTCCAGGAACTTCATGCAGAACGCTGTGAGTATCGAGGCCGCTATTCAGGCCTATCATCAGGCCGTGAAGCAGTCACAATTTCCGGGCCCTGAATATAGTTTCTAAGTCAAATGCAAATAGTCAACAGAGTAGATGAGTTACGCGAGGTTATAAAAACCTGGCGCTCAAATGGTGAAAGTGTTGCCTTTGTCCCAACAATGGGCAATTTACACGCGGGACACCTGCAGTTGGTGAGTCTGGCCAGAAAAAAAGCAGATCGCGTTGTCGTCAGCATTTTTGTTAATCCTACTCAATTCGGAGTAGGGGAAGATTATGAGACATATCCCCGTACTGAACGAGAAGATCAGCAAAAATTGGAGGCCGGGAACACAGATTTATTGTTTCAACCCTCAGTTGCAGATATTTACACGCCTGACGCCAAAACAACAGTTACGGTATCCGGCTTGTCTGAATTATATTGTGGTGCGTCCAGACCCGGGCATTTCTGTGGCGTTGCCACGGTTGTTTGTAAATTATTCAATATTGTGCAACCAAATATCGCATTATTTGGTCTTAAGGACTTTCAACAATTGACTGTAATTAAAATAATGGTCCGGGATTTGAATATACCTGTTGAAATAACAGGCGTAGAGACGGTCAGAGAGTCCAACGGATTAGCCATGAGTTCGAGGAACGGTTATTTGACGGAAGATGAAAAAAAAATTGCCCCCAAGCTTTATCATTCTTTATGTGTCGCACGCGCTGCGATCTTAGCTGGAAATCATTCTTATGCGGACATAGAGCAGCAGGCGTTGCGGTTTTTAATGAAAGCGGGTTTTCAGCCGGATTATTTTTCCGTATGCCGTAGCAGTGATTTAAAAGAAGCCGCCGCTGAGGATATGGATTTGGTTTTATTGGTGGCTGCAAAACTGGGCAAAACGCGTTTAATTGATAATGTTTGTTTTTCCAAGTACGCAAAACTTGAGGTATGAATTCTTAGGTTCAGAGTACAAGATACGTAGTGCTTGTACTCTGAACCTGCTGATAAACCAACTAATGCTGGATATCTAAAAAGTTGATGGAATGCGCTAATTAATGGATAATGTCCGGTTTTTAAACGTATTTACAGTGTTTTATTATGCAAATTACGATGCTTAAAGCGAAGTTACACCGAGCCACAGTGACTCGTTCAGAATTGGGCTATGAGGGTTCTTGCGCGATTGACGGCACTATTCTTGACCTATCTGGCATCAGAGAATACGAGCAGATCCAAATTTACAATATCAACAACGGTGAACGTTTTACCACTTACGCCATTCGTGCAGAAAATGGTTCCGGGGTGTTTTCGGTTAATGGTGCCGCGGCACGTTTAGCCTGTCCTGGCGACTTAATTATTGTTTGTGCCTATACCGTTTTAGATCAACAAGAATCTGAAAACCATAAGCCCAAGCTGGTTTATTTTAACGAAAAAAATGAAGTGCTACGTTCTGCCTCTTCTATTCCTGTTCAGGCTGCCTGATTTTGATTGCCCGCATAGCGTGGGTGTGAAAATAATCTAATAAACAATCTACTACAGTCGCTGCAACTTTTCCTTCTTGAGGGGGGGGGTACGCTTAAAATCTCAGGTTGCGGCGAATTTACTCATATACTTTGATTTTCTTGATAAGAATCAATAGCTATAGATGTCCAGATAAGACAGTAATTGTTGCGGCTGATTTTGATAAATTGGAGGCCGCATTGCATCAAATGTTTGTTGTCTGTATCCTGCTTGCCCATGCAAATAAATCTGATTTCAGTTGGAAACCGTATGCCGGCCTGGGTACAGCAGGGCTTTGATGAATATGCCAAACGCTTACCGCGCGAATGTGAGCTGGTGCTTAAAGAAATTGCACCGGGTAAGCGAAGTAAAAATAGCGATATTGTCCGTATCGTAAAAGATGAAGGCGAACGAATGTTAGCGGCTATTCCACAGGGTACACATATTGTGACTCTGGATATTCCTGGCAAACCGTGGACTACACCCGAATTGGCACAGGCGATGCAGCGTTGGCTTGAAAGTGGTCAGCATATCGCTTTGTTGATTGGTGGCCCGGAAGGTTTGGCGGATTCTGTAAGGCGATTGGCGCGAGAATCATGGAGCTTATCCAAACTCACATTTCCGCACCCACTGGTTCGTATTATTGTCGCTGAACAGCTTTACCGTGCCTGGAGCATTCTTCATAATCATCCCTATCATCGCTAATGTCCGTACAGATTATTCTTGCTTCAGCTTCGCCACGCCGAATGGAACTGCTAGACCAGATCAAGGTCATTTATAAAGTTTATCCGGTTGATCTTGATGAAACCCCCTTGCTTTATGAAACACCTCTGAATTACGTGCAGCGACTGGCTGCCGAAAAATCGACGGCCTGTGTGGCACAACTGACTCCTGACATACCTGTTTTAGCCGCCGATACGGCAGTTATTTTGGGCGATGTGATTATGGGCAAACCCAAAAGCGAAGCCGACGCAATGGCTATGCTGACACAGTTGTCAGGAAAAACCCATCAGGTATACAGTGCGATTTCACTCAGAGGTCGTGAGCATGGTCAGGCAGTCAGTATTACCGAGGTGACTTTCAGGCGCTTGACAAAACAGGAAATACTGGCTTATTTGCATAGCGGTGAACCGCTTGATAAAGCGGGTAGCTATGCCATTCAGGGCATGGGCAGCATGTTTGTAGAATCGATAAAAGGCAGTTTTTCCGGCGTAGTCGGTTTGCCATTGTTTGAAACTGCGCAACTTTTATCTAAACAAGGAATTGAACTTTTCAAATGAGTGAAGAAATTTTAATTAATGTGACACCACCGGAAACACGGGTTGCAGTTATTGAAAATGGTGTACTGCAGGAACTCATCATTGAACGCAGCCGCGAGCGTGGCTTAGTGGGTAATATCTATAAAGGTGAAGTATGCCGGGTATTACCAGGTATGCAGGCGGCTTTTATTGATATCGGTCTGCCCAAGGCGGCTTTTATTCATCTTTCTGATTTGTGTGCCAAGGATCTGGAAAAAAAAGGCTCCGAAGTTATTGAACATTATCTGCGTGAAGGCCAGCATATTGTCGTGCAAGTGGTCAAAGACCCGCTGGGAAGCAAAGGTGCACGCTTGACTACCGAAATATCCATTCCATCGCGTTATCAGGTCTATATGCCATACTCGAACAATTCGGGTGTATCTCAACGCATTGAATGTGAGTCGGAGCGCTCTCGATTAAGAGCCTGTCTTGATGCCTTCAGAGAGGCGAATAATTGCGGCGGTTTTATCGCAAGAACAGCAGCTGAATGTGTTGAAGAATCCATCCTGATTGCCGATATGACGTTTTTGCTTAAATTGTGGGAGTCTATAGTTGCCAAAATTTCCGGCGCCAAACCCAAGCAGTTTATTCATAAGGATTTGCCGCTGAGTATCAGAACCTTAAGGGATTTATATAAAGAGGGTATTGACAGGGTTCGCGTAGACTCCAAAGAAACCTACCATCGATTGCTTGAATTTGCTGAGGTTTTTGTGCCGGAAATAGTGCCGGTTATCGAGCATTACACCGGAGAATGTCCGGTATTCGATATTTACAGTGTCGAAGATGAAATTAAAAAAGCCCTGGACCGTAAAGTCAAATTGAAATCCGGCGGCTATCTTATATTCGATCAGACCGAAGCGATGACCACGGTTGACGTGAATACCGGCGGTTATGTCGGAGGGCGCAATCTGGAAGAGACGATATTCAAAACCAATCTTGAGGCAGCACAGACGATTGCCCGTCAGCTCAGACTGCGAAATCTGGGTGGCATCATTATTATCGATTTTATCGATATGAAAAGTGAAGATCATAAAAAGCAGGTTTTGCAGGCACTGGAACGCAATTTGGAAAAAGACCGTGCGAAAACCAAAATTACCGAGGTTTCGGTGTTGGGCCTGGTGGAAATGACCCGAAAAAGAACCCGTGAAAGTCTGCAACATATACTTTGTGAACCGTGCAGCGCCTGCGGCGGTCGCGGTGTTTTAAAAACAGCTGAATCCATGTGTCTGGAAATTTTCCGGGAGATTATTCGTGAAGTGAGGCTGTATAAGGTCAAGACGCTATTGGTTCTGGCCTCCAATGAGGTGGTGGAAATGCTGCTTGATGAGGATGCCGATATGCTGGCTGAGTTAGAGATATTTCTGGGGGTGCAGATCAAATTCAGGGCAGAGGCGGAATATAATCAGGAACAGTATGATGTGGTATTGCTTTAAGGTGCAATGTACAAAGTAAACAATGCCCATCTTTTTGCCTTGTACCTTTAATCTGATTTCATGATCCATCATATTAAGCGTGCTACCCGACATCTTATTTTCTGGTCTTTGATTGCGTCAGCAGTCAGCTTGACAGTTGTGCGCTTACTATTACTGGGGATAGATAATTATAAAGCCGATTTGTCGACCCGCGTTAGTGAGCTTGTGGGTGCGCCGGTAACGATAGGGCGTATAAGGGCAAATATGCGCGGCTATAATCCTGAACTTGTATTAAAAGACATCGAGATTTTATCCTCTGATCCCTCTCATCACCCCGGGAATGAGAAGCCCTCGATTCAACTTAAAGAAGTACGAATGGGTATTAATTTACTCGATATGCTGATCGACAGGGATCGGTTAGCATCGGCCTGGGTTACCCTGGTAGGAGCCAAGCTCACAGTAAAACGCAAGCAGGATGGAAGCATCGCCATTGTTGGCTTAAAAGCCAGCGATGAACAGCCTCTGTGGTTGCTGCAGGGCGGTAAATACGAAGTTTTACAAAGTGAAATCAGATGGCAGGATGAGCGTAGCCAAACCAAACTCTCTGTTGTTGGCAAGATTGACTTTGCAATTATGAATAAGGCTCAGCGGCATCAGATGAATATCCTGGTGAAGTTGCCAAAAATATATGGCGATGAGTTAAGAGTTTCCCTGGATTTGAATGGTAATTTTTTTAAACCTTCATCTGTTGATGGCGCCATTTTTATTGAAGGAAAAAATGTTAAGCCGGCTAAGTGGATTGCGGGTGAGTTGCCCTTAGCCATGAATATCCGTTCAGGCGTGGGGGACTTTAAAATCTGGAGTGAGTTGCAACATTCGCAACTGGTTTCACTGGTGGCTGACGCTCAATTGCAACAACTGCAATTGACCAGACCGGAACAGGGGACGTTTTCAATTAAGCAACTGAATACGCGATTTTACTGGAAGCACAATGACGGCCAGTGGCGCTTGGATGTGCCCCATTTTTTGCTGGAAACGATGGATAAAAAGTGGCCCGCCACAGTATTTAGCGTTTCTGGTGATCGAACTAATAATGATTTATTGCCTAAGTTAGGGCTGTTTGTTGAATCTGTGGACTTACAGGAGGCCAGCAGGTTATTGTATTTTTTTGCACCGTTGACTGATGAACGGTCCAAATTGTTGGCACAAGCTCAGCTAAAAGGATCTCTGGAACAGTTCTCGTTATTTGCCGATCTCAAGGAAAAGCACTTTGTGGTTAATGGAAAATTTACCAAAATCAACGTTGCCCCATCGGTTGCAATACCGGGCATAGAAAACTTGACCGGCCATTTAAATGGCACTGATCAACAGGGTTATGTGGTATTGGCAAGTAAAGATGCTCGTATGACAACTTCGGGTTTATTTCGTGATGCACTGAAAATCAAGTCACTTAAAGGCACGATAACCTGGCAGCAAACACCAGACGATTGGATCATATCCAGTCCAATAATTGAGTTGGATTCCCCGGATTTAAAGACCAAAAGCAGAGTAAGTTTAAATATTCCAAAAGCGGAGGGTCAGCAGACGTTTATGGATTTGCAAACGGCATTTTCGGGTGATGATGTCAGTAAAGCCGCCCATTATTTGCCTGTAGGCACTATGAATAAGTCGGTCGTTGATTGGCTGGATCATGCTTTTGTCAGTGGAAGTGTGCCCAAAGGCAATATGTTGTTCTACGGTAACTTAAGCGATTTTCCGTTTACTGGTGGACAAGGTGTTTTTGAAACACTGTTTGAAGTTGATCGTTTGGAGCTGGCATATAATTCAGAATGGCCTCATTTAACCGATCTTGGCGGAGAGGTTTTATTTTTACAGGGCGGTTTGCAGGTTGATTTATATAAGGGCTCAAGTAACAAGGTAAAAATTAAGCAGGCCAAGGTTACTATTCCCTCGCTGGGTGAAAGTGAACATTTACTGGTCCAGGGCAAGTTGGAAACGGGAATATTGCAAGGTCTGGAATTTTTGCAGCAGACGCCGCTTAAGTCGCCAGTGGCTAAATTTTTGGATGCTGCAGAACCCTATGGAAATACTCAAGTAACACTGGATTTGAAACTCCCATTGGCTGATGGAGCCATGGCTAAAGTCAATGGCTCGGCGCAGATGGGCAATGCCAGACTTAAAGTGAAAGCGCTTGATTTGGGGGTCAATCAGATCAATGGTGCATTAAAGTTCAATGAACAGGGCGTTTACAGTAACACTATTAAAGCAGTCACTTTGGATAATCCTGTTCAGATCAATGTCAAAAGCTCTGAGCTCGAGACTACTGTCAATGTAGCGGGTCATGTCGGTGTTAGCGAGCTACAGAATCAATTTAAAATACCTGGGTGGCAGGTGGTCGAAGGGGCGACAGATTATCGGTTAAAATTGCAGTTACCTTATGGCGACAAATCACCGGAATTGCTTGTGCAGTCAAAGCTGGCGGGTGTAGCATTGGATTTGCCTGGTGTTTTAGCCAAGACGAGAGGGCAGCAACGATCCTTATCCCTGACCTTTAGCTTGGCTGATGAGGCGTCGATGCCGATTGGCTTAATCTACGATAACCAATTGAAAGCAGCGATCAAGTTCAATATAAAGCAGCGGCGTGTTGAATCCGGGAATATTTTGGTGGGTAAAGGCGATGTCGCTCAGCCGCAAAAAGCCGGGATAAAGCTGGAGATCAACCGTGAACGATTGGTTTTTCAAGACTGGATAGGTCTGGCCTCATCACTTGCACGAGGTAAGGATAATGAAACAACAGGCGCAGAGAATAGTTTTAGAGAAATAAAAATACACAGCGAACATGGTCTGTGGAAAAAAGCAGATCTGGGTTTTATTGATCTGTTGTTGAAGCCTGAAGGCGCATATTGGGTTGGTGACCTCAACGGCTCAATTGCCAAGGGTAGGCTTAAGATTCCTGTTGTTCTTGATGGGGCTAATAGTATCAGTCTGGTTATGGATGAGATGGATCTTACTGTGCTAAAACAATTAAAGTCTCAGGACGACGCGCTGAAGCCAGCTCCGGACCCGGATGCTATACCTTTAATAACTATCACCAGTCAAAAATCGCTATGGCAATCTGTTGATCTTGGGCAGTTGAATTTGGAAACTGAACGTATAAATAATGGTATTGCTTTTAAATGTATCGTATTGGCGGGGAGTGATCAAAAACTTGCCTTATCCGGTGCTTGGAAAGTTAATGGCAAGAAATCTGAAACCCACATACAAGGTAATCTGGACATGCCGCGAGCTGGCCAGTTTCTTTCTAAGTTGGGTATCACCAAGGATCTTACAGAAACCAGCGCTGTTGTTGATTTAACCGGTGCATGGAATGGTGCGCCGTATCAATTTTCGTTAGCTGAATTACAAGGTCAGCTAGACGTTAATTTTAAAAGCGGTCGTATCTTAGGTATAGAGCCTGGATTTGGCCGGGTGCTGGGTATTTTGGCAATGGCTCAGTGGGTAAAACGTTTTCAGCTTGATTTTAGTGATGTGTTTGATGAAGGCCTGACATTTACCAGCATAAAAGGGCATTTTAGTTTATTAAATGGCAAGGCAACTACGGATGACCTTGTGGTTGATGCAATTCCTGCAAAAATCACTCTCACCGGGAATACAGATTTGCTGAATCAAACTGTTGATTATGGAGTCAGCGTAGTTCCAAAAAGTGCAGATGCCGTACCTATAGCTGGTACAATTATGGGAAAAGTAGCGGATATTATCGGGCGGACTTTGACTGGTAAAGATCAAGGAGGTTTTTTCTTTGGTTCGCAGTATCTGGTTAAGGGGAAGTGGAGGGATGCAAAGATTATCCCACTTCATGAATACGATGGCTTGTTGCAGAAAACATGGAATGGTATTACCGATTTTCCATGGCTACAGCAAAGCAAAAAACAATAAAGAGAGACGATATGAGTAAATGCGCAGCTATACAAATGGCATCAAGCCCAGTTATCAGTTCCAACTTGTTAGAAGCCGAGAAGCTTATCTCTGAAGCTGTTAAAGCCGGTGCAAAACTGGTGGCATTACCGGAAAACTTTGCTTTAATGGGCGATCATGAAGCAGACAAACTTAAAGCAAAAGAAGCAGATGGTTCAGGACCTATACAAAACTTTTTGGCAACAATCGCCAAAAAATATGCTGTATGGGTAGTTGGTGGAACTATTCCTATGACAGCCGATGACAGTAATAAGGCGCGAGCAGCTTGTCTTGTTTATAACGATAAAGGAGAAAGAGCTGGACGCTACGATAAGATACATCTGTTTGATGTCAATGTTCCGGGTACCAATGAAGTTTATCGCGAATCAGACTCCATTGAGCCAGGTATTCAATCACTGGTTATCGATACACCTTTTGGCAAATTGGGCATCGCTGTTTGTTACGATCTGCGGTTTCCCGAATTTTTTCGCGAAATGAGTAATAAGGGTGTGGAAATACTGGTGGTTCCTTCTGCATTTACCGCCGAAACTGGCGCCGCGCACTGGGAATTATTGCTACGCGCACGCGCCGTGGAAAACCTCTGTTACGTGATTGCCCCGAACCAAGGGGGGTTTCATCTTAATGGACGCAAAACTTTTGGTCATAGCATGATTGTTGATCCCTGGGGGGTCGTGCTGGATTGCTATAAAACCGGAGGCGGTTATGTTTTGGCTGAAATAGATCGTGAAAGGCTGGAAAAAGTGCGGGGGGCATTTCCGGTTTTAAACCATCGGCGTTTTTTTTGTGAATAATATGCAAGTCATCGCTAAAATTTTATTGTTGTCCTTGGGCTTGATTTCCTGCGGAACCTCAGAGGACAGCCGATATCGGGATACAGCCATGCTGGAACGACCTCCCGAACTGACTGTCACTAAACAAGCAGGGGAACTGCGTATAAATGATAATAGTACGATTCCCAAAAAACGGGATGAGACGGGTTTGGGGGCAACTGTATCTATGACGACTACAAAGCCACCGCAATTGATAATCAAACAGCCTTTTGATGACGCATGGAATACGCTGGGCCTTGCATTAAAGCAAAGCGATATCGAAATAACCGACCGTGAGCATGATAAAGGGCTTTATTATGTAAGTTACGATTCAAGTGGCTCCTTTTTCAGTAAAAAGCAAAACGAAGCAATCTATGTGCTAACTCTTGAAAGCGATGGTAAAGAGACAAAAGTAACGGCTACTTTTGGCAATGCAGCTGAACAAGCCAGTTCGGGTAGCCGTACCCCCTCTAGCAATAACAGCGCTGCCGAGTCTACCGATGGCGCTGAAAAACTGTTGCAGTCATTGTATGAAACAATACGTGATGATTTGAAAGAAGAATAATTATGGAACTATTAAATCTTGCAAGACAAGCTATCCTGACGCCCGCAGGCATACAGGATAATGATATTGAAAAAATCATGAACCGGCTACTCAACTCCTCAGTTGATGCCGCGGATATTTATTTTCAGTCCAGTCATGCCGAATCCTGGGTAATGGAAGGCGGCATTATCAAAGAAGGCAGCCATAATATCGAACAGGGTGCCGGCGTACGCGCTGTTTCGGGCGAAAAAACCGGCTTTGCCTACAGCGACCGGATTGAACTGCCGGTACTACTGGAAGCGGCCAATAATGTCAAAGCCATTGTTCGGCAAGGACAAAACGCTCAGGTTGGACTGGTGAAAGCTGCAAACTGGCCGCTGTATTATCCTGTAACCAATCCATTAAAATCTTTGGCCGATCAACACAAAATTGATTTATTACATAAGGTTGAGAGTGAAACCCGTAAACTGGACAATCGCATAGAGGAAGTAATTGTTAGTCTGATTGGTGCCTACGAAAGTATTCTGGTGGCCAATCAGGACGGATCCCTAGCGGCTGATGTCCGGCCTTTGGTGCGAATGAACGTAACTGTAATCGTTAAAGAAAATAATCGTCGCGAGCAGGGCAGCATGGGTGGCGGTGGCAGGAGTGATTATGGTTATTTTATCGATCAGGATAGGGCGCTGGAATACGGTAAAGAAGCGGTAAGGCAGGCGCTGGTTAATCTGGAGGCTGAAGAAGCCCCGGCAGGCAACATGACTGTAGTGCTGGGGCCGGGTTGGCCCGGTATTTTGCTGCATGAAGCGATCGGACATGGTCTGGAAGGTGATTTTAACCGCAAGGGTACATCCGCATTCAGCGGTCGTGTCGGTGAGCGGGTTGCCTCCGATTTATGCACAGTCGTTGATGACGGCACGCTGCTTGGGCGACGCGGCTCATTGAGTATTGACGATGAAGGCACGCCGACAGAAAAAACCGTATTAATTGAAAACGGTATTCTTAAAGGTTACATGCAGGACAAACTCAATGCGCGCTTAATGGGCGTCAAACCCACGGGTAATGGCCGCCGTGAATCCTACGCGAATTTGCCTATGCCTCGCATGACCAATACCTACATGTTGCCTGGGCCTCATAATCCCGAAGAAATCATAAAATCGGTAAAAAAAGGTCTATATGCCAAGAGCTTTGCTGGAGGACAGGTTGATATTACTTCGGGTAAATTTGTCTTTTCAGCCAGCGAAGCTTATCTGATCGAAAATGGCAAAATAACCCGTGCCGTCAAAGGCGCAACCCTGATTGGCAATGGCCCTGATGTGTTGACCAAAGTATCTATGGTCGGCACAGATCTTGAACTGGACAGCGGTGTTGGCACTTGCGGCAAGGACGGTCAAAGTGTGCCGGTTGGTGTGGGGCAGCCTACATTGAAGATTGATGGTTTGACGGTTGGCGGGACGAGCGTTTAAACAACATGAAAATTAAATATTTTGAAGATTTTTATTCAGCATTGCTGGAGATTTTTTCAGCGCCCGGATTTCGAGTCTAATGAAATTAATGAAAAAGTTTATCTGGATTTGGATGAAGCAGGAAATTTGATTGGAATGATAAATGGACACCCATTGTTGCAGGCAGATATCAGTGAAGCTTCATTTCAGCAGATAAATTGTCAAGTAGCCTAAAAAAGCAGATTAAGAGAACACCGTGCAAAATCAGCAAGAAATAAACCGCTTAAAAAATACCGTTCAAGATTTGTTGGACGAGGCAAAAAATCAGGGTGCCAGCGCCGCTGAAGCCGGGTTGAGTCAGGAAAATGGCTTATCTGTGTCAGCGCGTCTGGGTGATGTTGAAACGATAGAACATCATTGCGACCAGGGGCTCGGAATAACCGTCTATTTTGGGCAACGCAAAGGCTCAGCCAGTACCACGGATTTGTCGCCGGACTCCATTAAGGAAACAGTTAGCGCAGCTTGTAGTATTGCCCGCTACACCAGCGAAGATGAATATGCCGGGTTACCGGAAAAAGAATTACTGGCAACTGAGTTTCCTGATCTTGATCTTAATCATCCGTGGGGCATCAGTGTTGACGAAGCGATTGCTCTGGCTGTTGAATGCGAAGATGCCGCACGTACCTACCATGCCGAAATCAGTAATTCCGAAGGCGCGTCAGTCAATACCCATCAGGGTATATATGTGATGGGCAATAGTCTGGGATTTCTTCAGGGCTATATTTCAACACGTCATTCCTTAAGTTGTTCAGTGTTGGCGCAGCGTGGCGGCAGTATGCAGCGCGATTACTGGTATAGCGTGTCCAGAAATCCTCTGAATATTGAGCAACCAATCGAAATAGGCAAAAAAGCCGCTGAGCGGGCGCTTCGTCGCTTGGAGGGACGCAGCTTAAGCACAAGACAATGTCCCGTAATGTATAGTGCAGAAATTGCTTCAGGTTTGTTGGCTTCGTTTATAGGCGCAATCAGCGGTGGCAATTTATACCGCAAGTCATCGTTTTTACTCAATGCCCTGGACAGTCAAATTTTTCCGGAATTTATTCATATCCAGGAACAGCCTCATTTAAAAGGCGCTTTAGGCAGTGCCGCCTACGATGGAGAAGGTGTCGCTACCTTAACCCGCGATATTGTTAGCGGCGGCATACTACGGAGTTATGTGTTAAGTACATATTCTGCGCGTAAACTGGGCATGCACAGTACCGGCAACGCAGGTGGTGTACGCAATTTAACTATAACTCCAGGCGAGCTTGATTACCTGGACATGCTGAAGCGACTCGATACCGGGTTGTTGGTTACCGAGCTGATGGGGCAGGGGGTTAATATGGTTACCGGCGATTATTCACGTGGCGCGGCCGGATTCTGGGTGGAAAATGGCGAAATTAAATATCCTGTTGAAGAAATTACTATTGCCGGCAACTTGAAAGATATGTTCAAAAACATCATTGCTGTGGGCAATGATGTTGATTATCGCGGTAATGTTCGTACAGGTTCGATACTGGTTGAGCGGATGTCGATTGCCGGGCAATAACCCAGCCTGTAGAGACTGCAATAAATCGCTTCTCTACAGGGATTTTACAATATCCTCTATTAACTGCGGTCCGCGATAAATCAGGCCGCTGTAGATTTGCACCAAACTCGCCCCCGCTGCTAATTTTTCCTGTGCATCGATTGCATTTAAAATGCCGCCTGCTGCAATGATCGGGATTTTACCCTGTAATTCAGCCGCTAATCCGCGTACAACATGCGTCGATTGGTCTTTAAGCGGTGCGCCGCTCAAGCCACCCGCTTCATGGCTAAATGGATGACCTGTAATTTTATCGCGGGCAATCGTGGTGTTGGTGGCAATCACACCATCTATCGCAAATTCCAGTAACAATCTGGCAATATGGATTATTTCCTCGACGGTCAGATCCGGAGCAATTTTTATGGCCAAAGGTACATAAAAACCGTGTTCTTGATGCAGCTTAAGTTGTTCTTCTTTTAAGGCGGCAATCAGCGATTTTATTTCTTCACCCTGCTGCAACTGCCGCAGATTTTTAGTGTTCGGCGATGAAATGTTAATGGTAATGTAGCTGGCAAACGTATATGCCTTGCGTAAACCGATTAAATAATCGTCTACTGCATTTTCAATGGGTGTGTCGAAGTTTTTACCGATATTGATGCCCAAAATGCCATTATAGCCACTTTGTTTAACCCGGTTCAGCAAGTGGTCCAACCCCAAATTATTAAAGCCCATGCGATTGATGATCGCCTGATGTTCAGGCAGCCTAAACAGGCGCGGTTTAGGGTTGCCGGGTTGGGGGCGCGGCGTGACCGTACCTATTTCTATAAAGCCAAAACCTAATGCGGCCAAGGCATTTATATAATCACCGTTCTTATCCATACCGGCCGCAAGGCCGACAGGATTTTTAAAGCTTAATCCCATGACGTTCACGGGCTTATCTTCAATAGCCGGATAGATCAGTTTTCCCAAGCCGGAAGCATGCGCTACGTTTAACAGTTTGAGCGTTACTTCATGAGCGGTTTCTGGGTTTAGTGAAAATAACAGGGGTCGAAGTATTGGATATAGATTCATAGATTTTTGTTGAGTATAAAATCATGCTGATGATTTCTAGTATTCGCTTATGATGATTACCCATTTGGGACACATGGAAAGGAAAAGAGTCTCGCCAAATGAAGGTAAGTTTTAATTAATCGGTACCAAGTCTAATTTGTGCTTTCCGATGTTGGTAATCCTCCAAAATTTTCCATCGAATTATAGGTACGTCTCCCAGAATTTCGCCGGGAATTTGTAGGACTGACGTCTCTGTTAGCGCTCGATATCGATACTGGCTAGGGAGATTAAGGATTGCTCCTTCTTCACCAAAGTAATTATGTGGCTTCAATACATCCAGTATTTTGCTGCCAACTGTACGCTCAACAAGGCCAGATCGAATAATGTTTATAGCTAAAATATCCTTACCATCAATAAATTCGTTCGATTGGAAATGTCTCTCTGTCGCATCTTCAATAATGCATCTAAGAACTGTAACCGAAAGACCTTCATTAAAAAGGTCTATCGTATTAAGGTAAGTGCGTAAATCAGCAACACGGCGCACATAGCCGGACAAGCCATTGCGTTTTATAATCTCGTTGTAAAGACCGGCTGGCAATCGCAATACCCATACGAATGAGGACGCGCGATAAGTGTATCGTGATGGACGCTTATCAAGCAGGGTATCTTCTCCGATCAGCGATCCTGATGATAGCGTATCAAATATATTATCGCGAGCTCGTATCTTTTCCACCCATCCACTTAACAATAACAACATCTCCAGAGACGCTTCACCTTCCCTGAGAAAAAGAGTACCAGGATTAATCAAGGTAACAGGATGATTGATTAATGTCCGCAGATCGTAGGACGATACTCCGGGAAGATTAGCCTGAAGATAGGCAAAAGCATGGCGGCGGAAATCTTCAATCTGTCCTTTCACCAGTACATCAATGGTCCCAAATGGGGCGCTTGAACCAATCTCCTTTTCCTTCGGAGTTAACTCGCTACTATAGTGAGAGAGCAATAGGCGGTCAGAAGTATCTTCCTGGAAATCCTTTGCATTACCATGGACCATACCCCCCCCGATGTCAATTTTCTTTAGATCATAGGGCGTTAAGTAAGCAGTACGGACGCGTTCGAAGGTTTGTTGGCTTAATCCCGGCATTTCTTGTTGATCAGTGACCATGCCTTCAAGAATGTTCAATGATGTGATATCTGCAAAATGAGCGTATGAGCGATAGCCTTCGGACCACAGCACGCGAAAAACAAAGATATTGGTCTCCACCGGATGAGGCGAATAAATCGGCATGATCTCCATGCCATCGACATCGTTCCACTGGTCGAAAAATAAATCCTTAACGTCAAAAAAATCTGTGAAGTGCTTATCCTCAATTCCCAGTAATGCCGACAGTTTTTTTTCCACCGAAGCCCGCACCAACGGTGTCGCAAAATAGCGAATGCGCTGGCTGGTACGCATCAGCGCAGTGAGTCCGGCAAAATGGTCGTCGTGTGCATGAGTGTGAAAAATACCGTTTACCTGATCAATTCCAATACCCAATGCCGCCAATATTTTGGAAATGTAGGGCCCGGCATCGATCAAATATATATTCCCTTGATAAGTAATGATGCTCGACATACAGGGGTTATTGATATTCCAACCATCACCATCTCCTGAATGGATGACGGAGAAATATTCGGGTTCAAACCTGCGAAAACCGAGCGAATAAGGACATTCATAGGCATCGCCGGGATGAAGGTTGAGATCAACTGTTACCCTCTCTCCACGATAAGAAAACTCAAAAACATTGGGCTGAAGTCGACGAATACATATGCCGTCCGAGATCTCTACTACATCGTCGCTGACGATTCGGGTGTCGATAAAATCACTGGCCGGGAGAATACGTCCAAAGGCAAACTTTAGCTTCAAGCGCATCATTTCGGTAGCTTGTTCTTCAGATATGCCCGTTTGAATGATCTCTTCGCGCGATACCAAGCCGTAATTACCCCGATAAATATAGCGTAATTGAGAAGCAACCTGATCAGCTGAACCAATCAGTAGGGGTTTACGTCCGGTGTTGTTTGGATGCCCAGGTAGAATCAACCCTTGTTTGTAGAGCATCTGCAAAACCGGGAACTCCGCTAGATTAGCTACCTCTCCATTTTGTAACAAAATATCTGAAAGCAGGATAGCATTTGGCCCGGTTTCGCAGGCAACACCTTGAATCTCCTGTGGTAGAATAAGTCCACGCTTAATTAGATGCTTAACTGCATCCGCTGGGCATCCACACAATATGCGTAGATTAACTTCAGGAATTGTTACCCACTTAATCCCGCTTGAAACTTCAATCTTGTGAATCCGCATATAACGCCTTTTTCCTACAATTTATAATAAATTTGTGTTGCGCTTAAAAAATGCAGTCAATTAATCCGTGGTAGTTTATTGTTTGCGAGTTGCCTTAGTGCTGAGTGCTTCTTCTTTTCTTACCTCTTCAACATTGCTTTGCAATAAAAAAGATCTTTGCAACGCTTTGGCTAAAACCACAAATTCATCTATAAATTCTACTGTTCGTCGGCCTGTCTTAGGTAAAGTGGGGGCCATTTCAACTATGGCAGGGGTTAATGTTCGTAAATCCTGAGTGATTTGTGCTAGATTGGCCAGGATTTTTGTCATATCACTCCCCAAGCCCGGAGCCTTGGCTTTAAGCATAGGTAAAACATCATTAAAATCCTGAGTGAGTTGTGCCAAATTATTCACAATGATGGTCATATTGCGTCCCAATTCTGGCGCATTTTTCTTAACTAGGGGCAAAACTGCGTTAAGCTCATTGGTGAGGAGCTTCGTATTATCTAATACGATTGCCAAATTATCATGCTTAGTCGCCTGCTTGCTCAGTGTTGCAAGTCCTAATCCCATATCGTTAAGGTTATTAACTAAAGGTTCTAGCTTATCAAAAATCCTTACGATGCTTTTCGCTCTATCCTGGTCAGAAAAAGCAAGGAATAGAACTTTTAACTTATCGACCATTTCCGCCATACTTTCCATGTTATTTATAAGCTTCTTATTGCTAAGAATGGTCATTAAATCCAGGGTTTCATAAGAAGGAAGTAAACTATTTTCCGCAAGCATTGGCGTGTTATCCTTGCCGACCGTCACTTCAAGTACGCGCTCGCCAATGATAAAGGGACGGGCCAGTTGAGCCCTACTATCCTGGCGAACATGTTCAGCAAATTTTTGCAAAACGGTAAAAGTGACTTTAATTTTGTTCTCTCCTTTCAATTCAACCTCTTCAACAGAGCCTGCATGCAGGCCGGCAATTTGCACGGCTGTTCCAGAATGAACACCATCGGCATTTTCAAAAACAGTTGAAAATTGAACTTTGTGAGCAAACCACCCCTTCTGAACTGCGACAGAGATCGCTATAGCAAAACTCCCTATTATCGCCGCAATGACAAATAATCCAGCTGCCCTTTCGTATTTATTAAATTTAACATTCATTGACTTATCGTCATTATTTTCTGGCAGTTTCTTTCAGGTTTAAAAAGTTGCCTTTCTTCTAAATAAATAGGCGTGTAGTCAAAATATGAACAAAATGATTCTTCAAAAGAAGCTATAAATATCGTATGCAAGGTTCCATTATTTATTAGCTCACGCAAAAGCTCAGCATACATTTGTTGCGCTTCTTTGGAAATCCTGATATCGGGATCATCTAAAAATAAAACCTCCGGATCCATTATTATGGATCGAATCAAAACTGTCATTTTTCTTAAAGTTGCAGAAACGTACGCAATTCTCAAATCCTTAGAACCTATAAGTTGAAACCTCTCCATCAATGCAAGAACGCGCCTTTCAGCTTCCTGTGGCGAACAAATTTTATGGTAATTTAAAGGCAAAACAAGATTTTCAAAAAGTGTTCTATTGCTAAGTAACCCCCCCGTATCAAAGCCATACCCCATACGCAAACGAAAAGGTAAAAACTCTTCAAATGACATATTTTCTACGGGTACGCCATTAATTAAATAGCTACCGGAAGTGGGGGTTTGCAAACCGGCTAAAATTTGCATAACCGTCGAGCTACCCACGCCTTGAGCGCCACGAATCACTAATACTCCTGCCTGACTGGATGCCGTTCTTCGCATGTCCAGCGCTCGGTACCCAACTGCATTGCCCTGTGCTTCCCTTTTACTTATCGGAAATTCAAAATCTACATTGTTTAACAGAGGTTCTTGTCCTTCATAATGAAAAGTTAATTTTTCAAAATGCAATGATTTTATCAGGGCACTCATACGCCTCTCAACATCATCAATTGTTCAAGATAAAAGAGCACAGTAACGGACATATTAAATAAAGTAACAACAATAATGCTATCCACGACTGCTTTAGTGGTGACTTGTGGAACCTCATGGTAACTTCTTTTTACTGCAAGTCCTTGATAACAACTTATGGAAAAAATAATTATTCCACTAAAACCGGTTTTTATTAAAAATAAAAAAAAATCTTCTACCGTAAGGGCTTGCACCAATGAGTCTA
Organism: uncultured Crenothrix sp.; assembly: GCA_964450225.1. Taxonomy (GTDB): domain Bacteria; phylum Pseudomonadota; class Gammaproteobacteria; order Methylococcales; family Methylomonadaceae; genus Methylobacter_C. The sequence goes on from CAYVFT010000021.1 coordinate 29,801, forward strand.
AATAAAAATTTAACGGCATTTCATCGATTATTCGGGTTAAAAAGAAGCCACCGATAAGAGCAATAACAACGAAATAAAAACACAAACAAATCACACTTATTACGCCACCGATAATACGCGGAAACACTATAAAACTTAATGGGTTTATACCTATTGATTCGAGCGCTTCAATTTCACGATTTGCGCGCATGTTTCCAACCTCTGTTGCCACGGCCGATCCCGAGCGAGCTACTACCACTAGTGCCGTAAGTAAGGGGCCAATTTCACGCATCATGATGACCACTAACAAATTACCAATCATTTCGGAACCACCCAATAAAGAAAGCTCAGAGGAACTTTGTAAAATGGTAATGGAACCACTGGCCAAGGCCAGCACACTGATTAAAGGTATTGCTTGCCAGCCGGTAAAATAAATTTGTGCCGAAACCACGCCAATAATAGTTCGCAGGCCCTGATGTTGATCCAAAATAGTGGTACGAATCGACAGATATATCATAAGCAATACGCGTATAAGGTATTGAATATT
>CAYVFT010000021.1:30426-33386 GCA_964450225.1 uncultured Crenothrix sp.
TGGTACGAATCGACAGATATATCATAAGCAATACGCGTATAAGGTATTGAATATTTGAAATCAATAGTCGACCAATTTTGTCAATGTAAGTATTCACCGTTTAACCCTACTTTTCCTTCGATAGACCTTTTCAATATCGCTATTGCTAATTAAATTACTCAGCCCCCAAGGCCTTAAACACCGCATCAACCGGATCAGAATAAAAACTGGTTTGGAATTTAGCGAATAATTCACCCCGGACCGTAGGAATATCGCTGACGCTGGCCATCGGTAACAAGATACGCTTTGCTCCTGAGTCGAACGCCATTTGCAGAGTTTCCGCCAAGTTTTCAACCGGGATAATGTTGCCGCCTAGCGTCATGGTACCTAAAACAACCATCTGACTTTGGATCGGTTTACCGAGAATGACCGAACAAAACGCAATAAAGCCGGCCATCGTCAAGGTCTGTGAGGGGCCACTATTGTGCAATTCAATTAAATGCAGATGGTAATCATGATCGGCGGCTTTGGCCGAACCGCTGACTCGTGAAATATTGCCTTTATAGTAATCAAATCCGACTTTAATCGCTTCTTTCGCCTGGGTCACGCTGCCAAAACCTGAAAGGTTCAGTTTGCCGCTACCGGCGGTCATTTGCGTTTCGATTCTGAACAAGCCTAAATGGCCTTTTACCCCTTGCGAAATGGTGTGCAAGACTCCCGGCTTTAAAGCGCCCTCCGGAATCAGCTTATCGCCCCCCTGCTCCGGGACATTCACGAATGTTTCTTCCAGGGTGTCCTGATCGATATAGCTGAAATGTACGTCGAAAAACTCCATCCCGCCGATCTTTTTCAATTGCTCTTTGACCCGGCGTCGGGTTTCCAGGGCATACTCCAGGCACTGGGCGACGGCCGCCTTGTCGTATTCGCCGTGGGGATAGAGCAGCTTCAATAACCCCGATACCGTGCGCCGAACGGCAATGGTATCGCGTTGATTCAGGTTATTGCCCAGCTTGAAATATTTATCGATCGCATCGGAAAAACTGCGTTTGCGCATTTCGCGCATAAACTCGGCCAGGTAATCGACAATCAGGCCATATTGATTGGTAAAGAATTCCGGCCGCATTTTGGGAATTTCCCAACCCGGAATATAGGCGTGGAAGCGGTCGAAAAAGGCGGTATCGATCATCACATCCGGGAAAGGCGTCAACAGGTGGCTGGTCTTCACCAGCGTATCGACCGATTGATTAATATTGCCGACAAACACCATACTGGCGGAAGCCACAATCGAATCGCGGCCTCTGGCGAAGGAGCCCGAAGCCATGAAATCCTTCATGATCTGGATGCCGTCCTTATCCTTAAACGAGATACCGGCCACTTCATCGAAAGCCACGACATCCCATAAACCGACCAGACCGATCGATTGCCGGCCCAGATTATAAAAAAGATTGGCCACTGTCGTCTGACCGCCGGAAATCAAAATGCTGTTAGGGCTGACTTCCTTGTAGATATGGCTTTTCCCCGTGCCGCGCGGTCCCAATTCGCAGACATTATAATTATTCTCCACGAAAGGAATCATCCGTGCCAGGAGGTGCCATTTGGCCCGCTCATTGAAATGCGTCGGTTCCATGCCGGTGGAGCGCAGCAACACATCACGCCATTGCATCGCATCGAACGCCTTTCGCCCTTCAAACAAGGCATCCATATCCATATTGGGCATTTGGATGGGTTTCAATTCGGTGATTTGAAAAGGCGATCCGGCCTGCCCTTCTTCAAACACATAGTGCAGCGTGATTACGCACCAGATACCGCCGGCCAACAGCTTTTCATACTCCTTGACGGTGCGGTCGGAAATTTCAACGCCTTTGACACCCAGATTCGACAAAAGGGCTTCATAGACATCGCGCCGTTCGTTCAGTTTGACGGTGACTTTATCGATGACCTTGTAACTGCCGCTTTCCCGGATCTTGGATTTAACTTTCTCGGCTTCGTCCGGCCTGACATAGTTATCCGCCAGAATGTGCTTAACCGTTTTCAGTCCCGCCTGAATGGTTTCTTCATCGTCGCTCGCGCAATACATCCCGAGCAAATATTCCAGCACATAGACCGGAACATTGGCGCCTTCCTTGATCAACTTGGTCAAATCCTTGCGCACTACCTTGCCGGCGAAGTTTTCGTTTAACAGGCGATCCAGGCTTTTGTCCATTTCGGGAGAGATTGCTGCTTCGTTCATGTCTGTCCTAAAAATCGTTGCTGAATGCCAGATCCACTTTCAGCGGTGTTCGCAGCACTTCCACCTTGGTCGCGGCATCGCGGGCAATCAGGAAATAGTCTTTGTTTCGATCATAAGAGCCCGATAACACCGTCAGCAGCACCGAGCGTTTGCGTTCGTCCAGCAGCTGCGAAGCACTGTCGAACGTGACCGTCTGCTCATTACTGATCGGCTTATCGCCATCCCGTAGCGAAACCACCACGGACCGGGGTAATACCCGTTCGGATACCGCCTCGTTCTGAATAAACTCGAAGCGTTGGGTATTGGTGACGACCTTGTTGGAGGCGCCCAGCAAGCTGATGCTGACGACCTTGGTTTTGGCCAGTTCCGATCCGCTTTCACGAACCGCTATGACGGGAACAACAATCTCTTGCGGCATCGCGCTGCCGTGAACAAATCGTGCGCCGCCTGTAAAATGAAAGCGGTTTGCGCCCTTGGGCACCCAAAAATCGAGACTCCCTTCCGGCTCGGTCCCGGCGGTCACAGCCGTGTTTCCCGACCATGCCTTGTCGTTGACACCGATGCCTTGACCCAATAAATAGCGCTTTTTCGCCCGCAGCGTTCCCTCGGGGTTTTCGCTGAGTGCCGATTTGTCGGCCTCTTCCAAGGGCGATTCCTGATAGATAAAGCCATGATCGGCGGTTACCAGAACATTTGAGCCATTCAAGCTGTTGACGATAAAACTGACCAATTGGGCAAGCTCAACGACCGT
>CAYVFT010000021.1:33486-39108 GCA_964450225.1 uncultured Crenothrix sp.
CTGGCCTTGAGCCGGCTTTTGCTGTTGATCGTTTGAACCAGCTCATCCGCCACCTCGTAACGGAAGGCATCGGAGATGATTACAAATATCCGTTTTGCGCCGCCGTCCGACAAAGGCATGACGACCTGGTTGAAAAAGTCCTGTTGATTGATGATGCCGGGTATCCGCCAGGAAGCGAGTAAACCCGCTTCACCTTCCAACAATTTGGCCCAGGCGGAACTTAACTGTGGAATAAACCAGCCTGAATAAATGGCTTCGATGCGCTGCCTTAATTCATGCAGCACGGCCCAGCCCATCGGCTCGACATATTCGGCGGCACGATTAAAGTGCCGGTAGAGTTGATCAAAACGAAACAGCTCCGTTTGATAACGAGATAATCCCGCCTCAGCTGAGGCAAAACTAAAACCATCGCGATACTGCGCTTTTAGCGTCAAAAAGTGCGCGGCAGCTTCCAAGGCATCGTAACTCGCCGCCAAGGCGCGGCTTAGCTCATTCGCATTGGCGAGAATCTGGTTTGCCCAATGGCCGTCCCTCCGCCTTGCAATCAGCGCAAGTACAGAGTCCATCGTAGCCCCTGCCCCACTCAGTATCCTGTCCTTCAAATCGCTGATGATGCGGCGTTCAACGGCCTCAAACGTCATCACCTCGCACAAGTCATCTGCAGAAAAAGTACCCAACACATGATCCAGCTCTAAATCGTGAGCAACTGCTGCCGTAAGCAGGTTATAGCTCGTGAAATGGGTTAAATCGGAACGCCATCGAGAAGCAAAGACCGACGCATTGGCGGCAAGCTTGCGCTCAGGCAGGATGAAATGTTTCAGCGCTTCGGCCGGCTCGCAGGTCATGGAACGGCAAAAATCGGTTACCAGGATGCGGAACAGCAAATCACGCAAACTGGGCTCATTTTCGGCATAACCAAATTGCACCTTGGCAAGCCGCCAAAACGCCTCGCCCAAATCGTTGGCGATAATGTCCTGCCAGATCTTCGGCTGAGCGTTCAGATCGACTTCGCCCTCGCAAACCAGGGTCGCAAACAAGCGTTGCAGGATTGAGAACAGCTCGGGCTGATCGGCTCGCGTCAGCACGGCCAGCATTTTGCGGTCAAGATCGTCGGCACTATCGGCGGCAACCACGAGGCGCTTTAACCGCTCGACCCGGTCCTTGGAACGCAGAAACTTGGCTCGTTCTTTCAAATAACCGCGTAGAGTTTGAGAGGCCAACCCCAGATCATCCAGCAAAATCGATGTGGAATCGGCCTTAAAGGATTTACTGCGCAGTCGAATATCCAACAGCCAATCCACCTTTGGATCGGGCTCCGGGATCGAACTATAAAGGAGCCGCCGCTGTTCGGGGTGGCGTTCTATATCGATTTTAATTTGTAGCGCGGGTGTCTCATGCAAACGGATGAGCTTGACGTTTTCCAGTGAAAGATTTTCCACGGCTGATGAAAACTCACCTTCCACGTCATGCCAAAACACAATGGAGTGAGAGGCAAACAAGACATTTAGCGAATCGGTGATGCGTTGCAGACTCAACTTTTTACCTTATGTTTTAGAATAAATTCAAAAGATTATTCGGCGCATTAAACGAGAATACTTTTTTACAGTCCCGGGCGTGCGGGGATCACCACACGCAAATAGTCATCGGTAAGATCAAAATCTGCATCTTTTCCGGCAAATTCACGTGTCAGGGGAACGATTTTTCTACGAACTCCCATGCCACGTGAATCAACGTATCCGTAATCACGCATAATTTCAACAATGATCGGATTTCGGGCAGAACGCTGGCCAGCCAGCATTTTGTCTATAGTCATGGAATTTTGCAGGGTACCTGGGCTAATAACCTCCAAACGGTTTGAGTAATTAACCACTTCAACCTCGCTTGAGCGCGTCCAGTCGCGATGCACAAATGCGTTTAAAACGGCTTCTCGAACTGCATCAAGAGGATAACGGTAATAAGAGTCTCGCCGGAGATCTTGATTGCTTTTCAAGCTTTCCTCGGATATGAAAGGCCGCATTCGATCAGCCAAGCGCTCAACCAATCCATCTTCGATGAGTATCCGCCCTTCACCCTCTCGTACCTCCCATAAGGCAACCATGGGACCATCCAATACCGTATCGTCTTGCGCTTGATAATCCTTCTCGTCGCCTGTAAACGACATCCATCGAACGCCGGCATGTCGAAGGCTTCGTCGCGGGCTACGTCCAAACAATACCAGGCCAGCAATCGTGCAAACGGCAGAGTCGCCATCTTGACGCCCCACCATTAATCCTAGCCCTTTTAAGCGTTGTTCCCATTCCTCATGGGTTTGCGGAACTGTTAAATCACCCACGATATTCGTCAAATAATCAGTTAACCGCCCCTGATCGAGGTCTTCGAAACAACTGCCTGAAACCGGCAATACCTCGCTATGCAGCATGCCGCCACTTTCGAATAGCCTGGCTTGTTGCTCACGCGTTGCCAAACGGGAGGTGCTGCCGACGCGAACGAAAATTTCTTCTCGATTATTATTTCTAACCACATAGGGCTTTGAAGTGCCTTGGGTCAAAGAAATAACGGCAACTCGTTTGCCATCGTCGAATTCCACCTCTTCGTAATAAGGGAGAATCATGGGATGAACATAGCGGCCAAACACGGTATCCATAACCCAGATTTCCAAGTCATTTCGTTGGATGCCGCTGATAGTTCCGTCGTCTTCAACGCCTAAAAGCAGCTTGCCTCCCTGAAAATTCGCCAGAGCGACGATCTCTTTAGCTAATTGCTCCGGTCGTAAGTCATCTCTTTTGAATTCCACACCGGAATTCTCGCCATTGGCGATAATTTCCAACAATTCAGACTTCAACATTAAAACGGCCTCTAAAATTCATACTTTTCTTTTCGCTGGATAAACGCCGCTCTTCCCCCTTCCAGGATATTAGCTACCTGATCGCGAATTGCAGGCACATCGATCGATCCCTGCGCATCGACTTCCAGTGAACCGTGATTATCCTCCGAAGTAAATACACCAATCCATTCAGCATCACCAAAAACAGGAATATTAGCGTTATGGGTAGCAAATAAAAATTGCCGACTGGTTTTTGCGGCGCGCAACTCATGGACGATTCGCTCGGCAATAAATGCATTATCCAAATTGTCTTCGGGTTGATCCATAATCAATGGATCAACATTTTCCAGCAATAACATGTGTAAAATGGCCGTGCATTGCTGTCCGGTCGAGAGTTTATCCAAAGTTTTGTAGATCGCTTCGGATTCACCGTGCGAAATGTTAAGGAAAATATCGACGCGGTGACCCAGTTCCAATGCTTCCAACTCCATTAACTGGGAGACCGAGAGATTAACCAAGGCATCAGCGACCATTGGCGTAATGCCCAACTCGACCTGAACCATACCTTGCCCTTGGCGTATACAGTTCGCTAACGCCAATGGTTTTATCGTTTCCAACTCATCAATCCAGGCTAACCGTTTTTCGCCCACTCCCTCAAGTCGACAGCCCAGCAAGAAATTTTTTAACGGGGTGCGGTCAGCTTCAATGACAACATCAACCTTCAACTTGCCTTTCAGATGGTTATTCAATTTCTTTGCCGCGAGGCGAAGTCTCTTGGTGTGTTGATCCCGAAGATCGGACAATTCCGCAAGCAAATTACGACGTTCCTGTTCCTGAGATGTCCTTAATTTGTCGAGGTTGGCGACTCTGGATTTCAAAGGTTTGATTCTTTCGATTTCCTGCTGCAAGCGTTGATAGGCGGTACCTACTTCCTGACCGCTCTTTCCCGACATCATCGGAAGACTACGTAATGCCCTTTCCAACTCCGCTTCACCTTGTTGTAGGGATTGTTCCCATACCTTAAGGTAGGTAGCCAGTTGTTGTTCACCTTGGACAAGTTCCGCTTGCAATTCGCTGGCATGACGATCAAAGCTTTTTTGCATATCTTGCAACGTTTCACGGATAGGAATTAGCAATGCCGCATTGGGCAAACCTTCCAAAGCTTTGTCGCTAATAAACACCAAATCCGGAAGATTGTCGCGTAACGCAACCAGGCCGGCTTGCAAATGCTGGATCTCTTCGTTCGTACGCTCGACGATTTGTCGTTCCCGGGCGAATAAAGGTGTCTTCGACAGTTTTTCCTGAACGCCCAGAGAATTAAATCCTTGTACCTGTTCTTCCAATTTAGGTAAACGTGCTACCTGTGCTTGTAAGTCATCGACTTCGCTTAAGGTTTTAAGGAATTTCTGTTGATTATCATGCAGTCGCTTCCGCAAATTTGCATTAGTTTGCTCATAGTCGCCATCATCCGGCAGAAATCGATCCAAAAGCCGAAGCCGGCTCTGTTCATCCTGAGCCAATTCATAGATTTCATTTTGGCCGTAGATGTCGATGCCGGGCAATAAATCGCGGGGATGTAAGGTGGAAGCATTGCCTTCAGCATCGCGCACGATCGGCATTTCGCCATAACGCCGAGAAACCCGGTAAAGATGGCCATGCTGGGCCGATGAAATAATTTCCAGCTCAATCCGGCCAGAGTCTTTGCCTAAATTTTCCTTGATAATCTCCAAATGCAGTTTTTGCGCCTGTTTGCCTTTTGGCTGGATATCGAGTGCATAGCGCAAACATTCCAACAGAGTCGATTTACCGGCGCCACGCCCGCCGATAACCGTGTTGAGATGAGAAGAAAACTTAATATTTAGGCCATCCAGATAACCGCCGGAAATAGCCATCGATACGATCTCGCCAGTGGGTTTCTCTTCGCGTTGAGAATTCAGCCGGATACGTGAATCAGGATCAAGAAAAGCCACCTTGAATGCATCGAAGCAAGGCATGGTCATTTTGATCCAGCATGTGGCGCTGCTCTCATCCAGGTCAGCGGGTTTTGCTACATCCTTGGCATTGATAATGGCAATCGGACGTTCACGTTTCCAGTTAGCATCTTCGTTTTCAACAATGCGCTTGAACTGGAGCGGAAGATCTGAAACAGGTCCTGGTATTTGCCCGGCACGAACTAGAGCATGATCTTTCCAAATATGAACCAAACCACCGCCATCTTGGTTTAGGCGAAGCAAACCGTTTTTTCCGGTCATATGTGCGGCATACCAGAAGCCGCCGATATCACTAACCAATCTGGCTAACGCCAAACAACCAAGCTTGGATGGCCACACTTTTTCTTCAGGATTGGTCAAGTCGAGCCTTCCCAGATAACGGTTCAACTGATCTTTGCTCGTCCCTTCCGGGAACAAACAGACCATGTGGATTTTTTCGGTTGAAGCGATCTCGAAACCGGGAAAAACCACAATACCATGGGGTTCCAAAAACATGCGCAAGGCATCGATACTGTCCACGCTACCATGATCGGCCAGTCCGACAACCTTAATATCGTGCTCCAGGCATTTTTCCAATAATTGCTGGTTATAGTCTGCCTCGCTCAATCCGTGCTCGTCACCTCGGTAAGCACTGTTATAACCTACTGGATTCACTTGCAAAGCGCAGCGCCAATATCGTGCATAAGTGTACTGTTCGCTCATAGGTGTGCCTGATTTTGTTGAGAACGAATCCAAAGTTCGGTCTTAATCATCGCTAGCACCTCCCGTCACAGCCTTAACCTCTGCTAACAAATCGCCGAACCTGCC
>CAYVFT010000022.1:0-31604 GCA_964450225.1 uncultured Crenothrix sp.
ACACTATGAACAATCTGCATCAGGAAATACACTTCGAAACCGAAATCTGCGAGCACCTGGCCGCTCAGGGCTGGCTCTATGCGCAAGGCGACGCCTCTGTTTATGATCGGGCACGGGCGCTGTTTCCGGCCGATGTCATTGCCTGGGTGCAGGAGACTCAAGCCAGAGCCTGGGATGCCTTGCAGAAGAATCACGGCACACAGGCGGCAGATGTATTGCTGGGCCGGCTGCGCGATTCGATCAATCAACGCGGCACCTTGGACGTGCTGCGGCGCGGCATCGAACTGATCGGCCTGCGGCAACCTTTGGTCTTAGCGCAGTTCAAACCGGCGCTGGCGATGAATCCGGACATTCTGGCTCACTACGCCGCCAACCGCTTGCGGGTGGTGCGGCAGGTGCGCTATTCGCTGCACAACGAAAATGCGATCGATCTGGTGTTGTTTCTGAATGGCATCCCGGTCGCCACCGTCGAATTGAAGAGCGATTTCACGCAGTCGGTGGACGATGCCGTGGATCAATACCGCTTCGACCGCGATCCGCGTCCGAAAGGGCAGGGCAGCGCCGAACCGCTGCTGTCTTTCCCCTCTGGCGCGCTGGTGCATTTTGCGGTCAGCAATAGGGAAGTGATGATGACCACCCGGCTTGAAGGGGCGGCGACAAGCTTTCTGCCGTTCAATCGCGGTGACAATGGCGCTGCGGGCAACCCGGCCAATGAAAACGGCGGCCATCGCACCGCCTATTTGTGGGAAGAGGTCTGGGCACGGGAAAGCTGGCTGGAGATTCTGGGGCGCTATCTGGTCGCGCACAAAGACAGCAAAAAGCAGATCAGGAAAATCATTTTTCCGCGCTTTCATCAGCTCGATGCGACCCGCAAGCTGCTGGCTACGGTGTTACAGGAAGGTCCGGGCGGCAAATACCTGATTCAGCATTCGGCGGGTTCCGGCAAAACCAATTCCATTGCCTGGTCGGCGCACTTCTTGGCCGACTTGCATAACGCTAACCATCAAAAGCTGTTCGATACGGTGCTGGTGGTGTCTGATCGCAATGTGCTGGATTCCCAGTTGCAGGAAGCGATTTTCGACTTTGAACGCACCGCCGGGGTAGTGGCGACGATCAAGGGCGAATCGGCCAGCAAAAGCGGTGAATTGGCGACCGCACTGTCCGGCGGCAAGAAGATCGTAGTGTGCACCATTCAGACCTTTCCGTTCGCATTGAAAGCCGTGCAGGAACTGGCCGCCACACAGGGCAAGCGCTTTGCGGTCATTGCCGATGAGGCGCATTCCTCGCAAACCGGCGAAGCGGCAGCCAAGCTGAAAGCGGTGCTAACGACAGAAGAACTGGCGGCATTGAGCGGTGGCGGCGAAGTCAGCACGGAAGACTTGCTGGCTGCGCAAATGACGAACCGGGCGGCCGACAGCGGCATCACCTATGTGGCTTTTACGGCTACGCCCAAGGCCAAGACGCTGGAGCTGTTTGGCCGTCGTCCCGACGCGAACAAGCCGGCCGGCGCCGACAATCTGCCCGCGCCGTTTCATGTCTATTCGATGCGGCAGGCGATCGAGGAGGGCTTCATTCTCGATGTATTGCACAACTACACACCCTACAAATTGGCGTTCAAACTGGCGCATGACGGCAAGGAACTGGATGACAAGGAGGTCGAGCGCAGCGAAGCGCTGAAAGGCATCATGCGTTGGGTCAAACTGCATCCCTATAACATCAGCCAGAAGGTGCAGGTCGTCGTCGAGCATTTCCGTGAGAATATTGCGCCGCTGCTGAATGGCCGCGGCAAGGCGATGGTCGTGGTAGGCAGCCGCCTGGAGGCGGTGCGCTGGCGTCTGGCGATTGATAACTATATCAAGGATCAAGGCTACCAGATCGGCACTTTAGTGGCGTTCTCCGGCGAGGTGAATGATGTGCAGTCCGGTCCAGATCCGTTCACTGAAACCGGCAAGACGATGAACCCTAAACTGAAAGGGCAAGGCATTCGGGAAGCATTCAATACTGACGACTATCAAATCCTGCTGGTCGCCAACAAGTTCCAGACCGGCTTCGACCAGCCTCTGTTGTGCGGCATGTATGTGGACAAACGGCTGGCTGGCATTGCGGCGGTGCAGACGCTGTCACGGCTGAATCGTGGATATCCCGGAAAAGACACCACCTATGTCGTGGACTTCGTCAACGATCCCGAAGAAATTCTTGCCGCATTCAAAACCTATTACGACACTGCCGAGCTGGCGAATGTCAGTGACCCGAATCTGGTGTTTGACTTGCGCATGAAACTGGACGCGGCAGGTTACTATGACGAATTCGAGGTCAACCGGGTGGTCGAGGTGGAGTTCAACCCGCAAGCCAAACAAAGCGAATTGACTGCGGCACTGGAGCCGGTCGTGTCACGGCTATTGCAAAGTTACAAATTGGCACAGAATAAGCTGAAAACCGCAAAGGCCAAGGATGACGGTAAAGCCGCCGAGGATGCACAGAATGAAATGAACGCGCTGTTGCTATTCAAGCATGACATGGGTGCATTTCAACGATTGTATGCTTTTTTGTCGCAGATTTTCGATTACAGCAACACGGCTATTGAAAAGCGCTTTATCTTCTATAAGCGGCTGCTGCCGTTGCTGGAGTTCGGGCGGGAACGGGAAGGAATTGATTTGTCCAAGGTCATGCTGACTCACCATAACCTGAAAAATCAGGGCAAGCGAGGCTTGGTTTTAGGGCAAGGTGATTACCCAAAATTGGACCCAATTACCGGCCTTGGCACCGGGTCGGTTCAGGAAGAGGAGAAGGCTTATTTGCTTGAAATTATCGCCAAGGTCAACGACCTTTTCGAAGGCGAGCTGACCGATGATGACCGGCTCGTTTACGTGAACAACGTCATTAAAGGCAAGCTGCTGGAATCGCAAATACTGGTGCAGCAGGCGGCTAATAACACCAAAGAGCAATTTGCCAACTCCCCTGATCTTTCGACTGAATTGATGAACGCCATTATCGATGCCTTCGCAGCGCATAGCACGATGAGCAAGCAGGCTCTGGATTCAGAAAAAGTGCGTAACGGCTTGCGGGAGATTTTGCTCGGCCCGGCACAACTTTATGAGGCATTGCGGGATAGGTCTTCTACCAACCTCTGAATATTTTGAGTATTTACATTGTTGTGGGAGCGGCTTTAGCCGCTCCCACAATAAAGTCGTCATTGATGTGTGGCGTTCCAGATCGGTTGTAACAAAAGCTGGCAGTACTGCTCAAAAGTTTCACCCAGTACCGGCTCGAAATCTGTTACATTTTGATAAAGCCGTTTGAGTTCAGGCTCGTAGGGTTGCTGAACAGCTCTGGATAGCTGCTCTTTTGCGGCATCCAGTGCTGATTTAGTGGCCTGGTTGCCGTTTTTTAATTTAAAGGCTTGTTTGACATAAACCAGAGCCGCTTCCACAAAAAACGCATCGGGGGAGTTGTTACCCGCTCGGTAAATGTCTATGAATGCTGATAACAGATTGGGCTGGCAATATTCCGACAACAAAATCAAATCTTCATCTGTACTCAGCAAAAACGTAGTTTGTTCCTGAACCTGATTAATAATCAGATGATGAAGCCAGGCGCAAATAAAATCCTTGCCTTTAAGATCGGCATAGCGATAAAACAGGCTACCGTTTTCATAACGATTTTCAAGCTTTCCAACCAGGCGATAGTCTTTGATTTTTATATCGATAGGTAAATCTGCCAAAGGACCGCCCAGATTTTTAGCCCTGATACGTCCGATAAACTCGTTTATCACTACTTGTTGTCGATCAAACTCGAGTTTTCCTAATACGCCAGATAGCCATCTTCCCTGTGCCTGCAATTTTTTTACCGATACCGCCTTACCGTTTAAGGTTTCCTGTATCCATTCATGATAAATGGAGTAACTCTCCATTTTATCTATAAAAAATGGCTCGCGCTCCTCGGCTTCTGTCTCAATACCGTTAAAATGCAAGTCCATTTGCCGCCGCATAAAATAGCGTTGGGGATGCCGGTAAAAGCTGAGTAATTCATTTAAATCAATAATTTCTTCGGCTTCGGTGGTTATTGTTCCTTGCCACCAAGGGGCAGGTACAGGTTTGGGCGCGGATAATGCTTTGGCGGTTTCGCAATCGGCCTCCGAAAAACTGAATAAATCCTGGCTGCCGTTAAAATAACGCGGACTGAAGGGTTGCAAGGGGTGCCGGGTAATCAGCTCCGAGAGTTGGTAACTTTCCCGCAAAACCTCCAGTAATTCACTGATAACCACCGAAGGCGGGATAGTCTCATTATGGCTGATCGATTGCCCGATATAGGTGATAATTAACTTTTGTCTGGTGGACAACAGGATTTCCAGGAATTGATAACGGTCATCTGCTCGCCGTGAACGGTCACCTTTACGAAAGTTATGGGTTAGCAAATCAAAGGTCGGATTGCGATCAATTTTTGGGAATTCACCCTCGTTCATTCCCAGCAAGGCAATCACCTTGAAGGGAATGGAACGCATCGGCAGCATGGAGCAAAAAGTCAGTTGCCCACGCAAAAAACCATTGGCTGATTTGCGTTCGGCAACCCTGTCTTCAAGCCAGCTAATAATGACTTTCAACTCCACAGTATCATTATGCACAACGGCAAGATCGGCGGATAATTCCGTCAATAGTTCGTTGAGTTGCTGACGTTCAACCGGGTCTGCTTCAGACAATAACTGATCGGCGTAATAATAGAGTTGCGTACTCCATGCCTTAAGTGTTTTCGGTTGTTTTAATTCCGTGCTGGCTTTAAACAACAACTGCATAAATTCGCACAATCCACCTAGCGCTAGCGCTGATGAGCCTTCAATATCAATATAAGGCAATACATCGCCAATGAAATCAGAATCATTGCCTACCGCGTAACCCATCAGCAATCTATCCAGTGAGGCTTGCCAAGTGTTTTCGTTAAGTTCAGGAAGTCCGAGTTCCTGCTTGTGTTTTGCCGATTTACCCCAGCGGACATGCGTGTCCTGTAGCCAGTATTTAATCAATTCCAGATCGGTTTCAGACAAACCAAAACCTGGATATACGACCGGTTGTTCCAGAAGATCCAGTACGCTTTGCCAGCCAAAACGGCTTTGACTCAAGTCTAAAAATCGGATAAAAGCATCCAGTGCATTGTTGCTCAAACGCAAGCTACGATCGGCTATGGCATGTTGAATATCGCTGAATACCGCTGAAATAAACGGCTCGTACACCTGAATATCGGGAGCCATTACCACTATATCGCGCAACTCGAGTTCAGAGTCATTTTCCAGTGTATATAAGAGCTGATTTCTTAATACCTCCACCTCGCGCATTCGGGAATGACAGGCGTGGATGCTGATGGACTCATCTTTTTTTAACGACGTGACTAAAGGCATTTCTTCAGCCCCATCAAGCCGGTTATTTAAAATATCGTTTTGTAATTGATGCAGAATATTCTTCACCTCACTCGGCTCGTAGCTTTCCGGCTCAAAATCAAACTGTACCTGCTCCAGCAGCATCTCCTGAAATTCCCGCCCTTGCTGACCTAGCGTCGACAAAAGTGGATGGCCGGTAAAGTTTTCATTCTTCGCACGTTGCTGTTTGGTGGCCAGATCAGCCCAGAATGTTTGAGCCGGATTGAGTAAAAAAAGGTGCAGTTGACAATGTTTCGATAATCCTTCGAGAAAGCTCAAAAATAACGGTGGCATCGTATTAATTCCGAAAACCGAGATTCGCTCCGGTAAAGATTGACTAAATGCGCCTTCCTTTGCGCGATTAAATTTGGCTATCGCATCCAGCCATAATGAGCCTCTGTGTTTATTGCCGGTCTGTGCGCTAATTTGCTGCCAAAGCGTTTTTTGCCAGTATTCGGTCGCCGTATGATAAAGAGAATCACCTTTTTGCCATGCTGTCAGCATATCCGGCCGCATCATTTGGTACTGGTCAAAAATCTGCGCCAAATGCCGGGCCAGCTGATAGCGCTTTAAAGAACTGTTTCCACCGGATAAATACTGCTTTAACGGCAAAAAACTATCACTGTCTAATCTGCGCAATAATGCCTCAATTCGCCAAAGCATCAGGTTACGATCAAAAGTCGCATCATTTAAGCTAGCGTCGATTTTTTGGGCCAGGGAACTGAAAAATTTGCCAGGGAATAAAAATTGATAGTTCGCCCAGACTTTAAAGTGATTTGTCAACTCCTGCGATAACCACCGTTCCATACCCTGACTTTGAATAAGAAAAACTTCTTTTTCAAAAGGGGATGCCAGTGGCACGTTTTGGATGACGGTGGTCAGGTGAGCGACTAAATTCTCGGTTTTATTGGAACTGTGCAGAATGAACATTGGGATTATTAAAATTCAGGAATGATGTTTTTGTAAAGCAAATTAACTCTCCTGTTTGGCAAGCGGTAATTTGATGGTAAAAGTAGTTCCTTCGCCCAATTTACTCTCAACATCACAAGAGCCGGCATGTTTGACTATATAATCACGTGCTTCATAGACGCCAATTCCCATGCCGGCATTACCTTTTGTGGTATCAAACGGTTTAAACAAACGTTCGGCGATAAATTTACTGTCCATTCCGGAGCCGTTATCAATCACTTTAATAATCGCTTGTTGTTCATCCTTGCTCAATTCCATTCTGACAAAGCCATGGTCAGGAGTTGCCTCTTGAGCATTTTGCACCAGATGCCCCAGAATGGCTGTTATCTTTTCCTTTTCTCCTACAACTTCAATTTTTTCCTGGCATGGTGACAGTTGCAGAGCGGGTTTATTTCCTGTTTGTTGTATGGCAACATCCTTGATAACTTCTGCAAGATTAACATTGATCTTGTTATCGGTTGTTACCTGCCCTTTTTTCAACTGGCTAAGGAGATGCTCAATTTTATAAACCACATTTTGCAGAGTCGCGATAGAATCATCGATAAATTCGGGGTTATATTTGTGTTTTTCTGCATTCTTTACAATAAGAGAGACTTGCGCAACCAGGTTTTTCAGATCATGAACCAGATAAGCCGATAGCCGATTATAGGCTTCAAACTGGCGGGACCGGGATAAGGCATCGCTGGCATGGCTGAGCGCCAAAGCGTTAGTCAATTGTAACCCAACTGTTTTTAATAAATCGTGATCCTCCCAAATGAGTTGTCTGGGTACTTTGGCTTTGGTTAACACTACAAAAGCCACTAATTCATTTTGCCGAAACAAGGGAATTATCAAGGAAATATTATGCTGCTCAGCATGCCACTGCGATAAGTCAACTTCATCATAAATTTCTGGTGAGTCAGAAAATTCAAAAAAATCAATTATCCATTGTTTATTCGATAAAAACTTTATTAAAGATTGATCTGACTTGATCAATTGAGGCGGATAAAATCCCAGGTAATTTTCTTCAGCAAAATAGAAATCACCCTGTTCATTTTTCAGCCATAAGCCGCCACCTGAGCAATCGGCCAGTTCCGACAGGGTATTAATGATAAAACCAGATAATTCGTTAATCGAGTTTAGCTGTGAAATGGTCTTGCTTAGTTTGATCCACTCATCCCTGTAATCATAACGGTAGTGAAAAAAATGCTTGTTAAGATATACCTTGGCCATGGCTCTGACTTTACCTGAAATGAATAAAATCAAGAGCAACAATATGGCTAAAAAGAAGAAGATTAACTGTGCAATTTCTCCCCAATTACCACCATAATCCCTGATATAAAAACCGGCCAAAGACATTAATATAAGATACAGTCCAGAGCCCAATAACACAGTGGTATGAAAGACTATTTTCCTTGAGGGGGCGATTCTTAGGGCATGACTTATTTGCAGGCGCAGAATGGAAACAGCCAGCAAAGGCACTATCAAGGCATTTATGAAGCCTCGTGAATTCCAGAGTAAGTAATCAAGCTTTACAAACAGTAATGACTTGCTGTAAACAATGAAATCAATAGTAAATAACGCTCCCAAACCCAGACATAGAAATTTGATTGTCCAGTGCAAATCAAGGGTTGCATTACGATAAAGTTGTTCTACCAGCATTAGGCCAATAACGGCAAAAACAACATGGGCAAAAAGGCGCAGATCCTGCCCGAGTAATTGCTGGATTTGATAGCGTAAGACGCTAAAGATTTCCAGCGCCAAAATAAATGCGATTAAAAGTATCAGGCCATTTGCAAGCCTGGATTTAAAAAGTAATAAATAATTGTTGTTAAATTGCTGACGCGAAATAAATGAGCTTAATAAAAAGAACCAGGCTGCATTGCGTAATGTTTCTATAGGCAGGATTTCTGAAGTGAATAATTCATCATTGTGAATTAAAAATGCAGCATAACCAGCCCAGGCCAAAGAAAATACAATCGCTATGATCAAAGGGACCGCAACAGGGTTCTTTTTTATTCCTATCAGCGATATGGGCAATAATAATAAATAAGCTACAGCGGCTGTTAAATAGCTGTAATAGCTGTAGTTTTCCATGAAACTCATATATTTGTCTGGTGAAAAATATTTAAATTGATTGCATACCTTTTGCCATATGTTACCTGAAGTGTGTTGCAAATATACGGTGGCAATCTTGTCCGGTTAGAGTTATACCAGCCTGCTGGATGTTTGTGAGGCGATATTTTGAGGGTGAGGGCGGTTGTGTAATATTGCTCAAAAAATCATGACATGGAATATTGAGAAATGCTTTTTATACCTGTAATTAAAATAACGGAGACTTTAACAGTCTCCGTTATTAACTGTAACCCATAGTCTTTATTGTTTTTTCAATTTATCTAACAAGCTGACTGCGGCTTTTTTTTCAGAAAAATCCTGCTCAGCTTTAACAATGGCTTCAAGTATTTCAAGAGCTTTTTGGTTGTTGTCATTGGCAGAGTAGGCTTCGGCCAGATGAAACTGAATATCGTTTTCTTTGGGGGCTAATGAGGCGGCTTTTTCCAGTATTGGCAGGCCTTCTTTTGCTTGACCTTGTTTAACTAGGATATTGCCATAGGTATCCAAAATTGCTGCTGACTCGGGGGCCTTGTCGTAAGCTTTTTTGGCGAAATCCAGAGCTTGAGGGTTATTATTCTGTGAATATAGGAAAGCCAGGTTATTTAATGCGAGTACATTATCCGGTTGCTCGGTGAGTATTGCTTTATAATGTTCTTCGGCCTTTTGGGTGTCATTTTGTTGTTGATAAGTAGTAGCCAGTTTAAAATGAATGGAGCCGTTTTTGTTATTTTTTTCTAATGCGTTATTGAGAAGCTTGATGGCGTCAGGTAGTTTTCCCTGAGCATTAAGCAAATCTGCCAAGGTTAATAATACCTTGTCATTCGGCTGTATTTTGTAGGCTTCTTGATACATCTCAGTGGCTTTATCCAGTTTTTTCTCTGCCAGATACACGTCACCTTTTAACAACTTACCCAATACCTGTTTTGGAAACTGCTTGTCCATTTTATTGGCTAATTCCATTGCCTCTTCATTACGTTTCAACTTAATTAAATAGGCTGTCTTAAATACCTGAGCTTCCGGCTGATCGGGTGAAATTTGAATTGTTTCATTGAGTAATTTAAGTACTTCCTTGTCTTTATCAGGGTGTTCACTCAGTAACTTGGCTAATAATAAACGGTTGTTAATATCTTCTTTGTCCAGGTTAATAATGTGCTGTAATGTTTCTTCTGCCGCTGGTTTTTTGTTATTAACAATTTGAGCACCGGCAAGAACTGACAGTGCCATGCTGTTATCGGGATAACGTTTGACCAGGTCTTCGCTTATGGTCAGGATTTTTTCAGGTTGTTTCTGTATTGCATAAATCTTTCCTATATTTTGGATGACTTCTATTTCTGCCGTGATATTTCCTTTTACCTTTTCTTGTGCTGTTAGTAAAAGTTTTTCTACTTCGGCATTGTCTTTCTGTTGATAAGCAACATCAGCTAACAGAAGATAGGCATTGATTGATTTATCATTAATAACTAATGCCTTGTTGGCATACTCCTTGGCTTTATCAAGTTGCCCGCCATCTAAAGCCAATTTTGCTAAACCTACATGCGCCAGCAAATTTTTTCCATCCAGTTTAATGGCTTTTTCATAGTTTTGCTGAGCGGCGGTTGTATCCTTCTTCAGTGATTCAAATAGAGCTTGCAAATTATAGAATTCAGGTTCATTAGGATTCTTTTTTAATAAAGCGGAAATCTTGTTTTTGGCTTCTTCAAGTTTGTTCTCTTTCAGAAGATTAAGTGCTTCAAGGTAATTTGCTTTTATATTACTTTGTTCCGCTTGTTGAAATGATTCTAACGCTGAACTGGAACTTCCCTGTTCAGTAGTTAGTGGCGCAATTGGATCCAGACTACTAAAGCCGCCTTGTTGTTGACTCAGTGCGTCATAGTTTGCTGCCATCGCTCCAGAACTGGAAACCAGAAGCCCAATAGCTATCGAATTAAGACGGTGTTTCGTGATTAATTTTTTATTTTTCATTTGCTTACCTTGGTGTAAAAAGTTACTTTTCAGCAGTGGCTGTTTATTTTGTCGTTGATTTAGTTTGGATGCTCAATACTGCAAATCCTGGATTTGATGTGGCGTTTAGTATAAGTAAAGATCACTAGTTTAGCTTTTTTTTATGTAATCTTAGAAATTTACTATCTTTATTTACCCTGTATAGGTGTTAGATTGGCTAAAATATGTGGCCTTCCTGGACTGATTTCTCCGTGATTTTTTGAAGCCGTTTTTTTAGGCCGATGTCATCTCACAGGAAAGTGAAAGATATACTTTAACGGTAAAAAATAATACAACTAAAGGGCAGAGAGAGTTCATTGATAAAAACCAACTATTTTGATCCGGTTCAAACAGAGTTGCTCAAAGGTGTAAACCTGATAGAAGCCAGCGCCGGAACCGGAAAAACCTACGCAATAGCAATGTTGGTTTTGCGCTTTGTGGTTGAGCAAGGCATTGCGATTGACAAGGTGCTGGTCGTCACTTTTACCAAGGTGGCCACCGAAGAACTTAAAGACCGTGTGCGGAGCAGACTGGCCGAAGCCAAAAGGGCGGTGGATGGACATGCAGGTGATAGTGACGGCGCTGTTATCGACTGGCTGGATAATCTCGGCATGGAACCGGAACTGGTCAAACAGCGTCTGGCTTTGGCGCTGCTGAATATAGATCAGGCCGGGATTTTTACGATACACGGCTTTTGCCAGCGCGTTTTACGCGAACATGCGCTGGAAAGCGGGCAATTATTTGATGCCGAATTGACTGATGATCTGGCGCTTATTAAACAGGCATGTGCTGATGATTTCTGGCGGCGGCAGATTTATAACCGCTCAGTCTGGGAGGCCGCCGTCTTAACCGCCGACTATAAAACCCCGGATCAGCTGCTTGCCAGTGTTGATTTCATTGCCGACCATGTCAGCATTTATCCGCCTGTTGAAAACCTGGATACTGCGCTAAATGAGTTGCAACGGTCGGCGGATATCGCAAAAACCGAGCTGGAACGGTGTGCAAAATCCCTGATGGAACATTTTGCAGACCAAAAATTCAAATCCATCTATACCGACACGTTTGAGTTGCACTATTGTTCCTTAATGAATTGGCTGGAGGAACATACAACACAAATTCCCGGCCCCGAAGCTTTTGCCTTATTGACCGGAAACGGCATAAAGGATGCTTTAAATGGCACAAAATTCAAAGCCAATAAGACCCAGACCAGCGAGCAACGTAAAGCCGGCTATTTGGCTGAATTGAAGATCAATACCGGCCCTTTCGACGCACTGGCTACGGCGGTTAAAAAAATCACACTGATATTGCGCAGAACGCTGCTGGAAACCTTGCGCGTAGAGCTGGATAAACAGCTACAGCAGCTTAATGTGATGTCGTTTGATAATCTGATCACGCGGCTGGCTGAGGCGCTACAGGGAGAAAATGGCATGCTGCTGATCGCTGAATTGCAGCAGCGTTTTGAAGTCGCTTTAATCGATGAATTCCAGGATACCGATGACAGCCAGTGGTTTATTTTTTCTTCCGTTTTTGCCGCGCCCAGCCAGTATTTATATCTGATCGGCGACCCCAAGCAGGCGATTTACAAATTCCGGGGCGCCGATATTTATTCCTATCTGGATGCGCAAAAACAGGCAGAGCATAAATTTACTTTAGACAAAAACTGGCGCTCGCATCCGCAGCTGGTCGATGCAGTGAACGCCTTATTTCAAAAAGAACAGGCATTTTTGCTGGAAGACCTGGCGTTTCATGATGTCGAACCCGCCAAATCTGCAAGCGATGGCGAATTGCATTTTGCAGGGCAAGCGATCGCCCCGATGATGCTCTGGCAGTTGCCGCAAAGCGATAGCAAAACCGGCTATTGGCGGCCTGACCGCAAGGAGGCAGCGGAAGCAATCCGCATCGCTGTCGTCAATGAAGTCGTCGATTTATTGACCAATGATTACACGCTTCAGCCGGATAATCGAGCCTTACAGCCCAAGGACATCGCGATTCTGGTTAGAACAAACAGCCAGGCCAGAGATTATCAGGCGGCGTTACGCAATGCCGGAGTGCCTTCGGTAATAAACAGCACCGAGTCCGTTTTCGCTGCACAGGAGGCAGCCGATCTATACATGCTGTTGCAGGCCATAGCCAGCCCCGGCGATATCGGCTTGCTCAAACAGGCGTTGACATTAAACTGGTTTGATCTCGATGGACAAACCTTCTATCAGTTGATCAATAACGAGACGGCAATAGACAGCTGGATGTCTAGATTCTTGAGTTATTACCAGGACTGGCAGCAAACCGGTTTGCTGGCGATGATGCAGCGCTTGCTGGCACAGGAGAAAATCAGAACAAGTGTGTCAAAAACACCGATGGCTGAAAGACAGTTGACCAATCTTTATCATTTAATCGAGCTGGTGCAACAGGCGGCTGTTGATGAGCATTTAGGTATCAACAAGACGCTGGACTGGCTGCGCACAACCATTATCAAAGCTGACCGGAACAAAAGCGGTGCGGAAAACCAGCAGTTGCGCCTTGAAAGTGATGATGATACGGTCAAGATTGTCACGATGCACCGGTCCAAGGGGCTGGAATATTCGGTGGTGTTTTGCCCCTGTCTTTGGCAGCGCAATAACCGTTTAAACAGCGAAAAATCGTTGCTTAAATGCCACGTGCCTACGCAGGAACATCAAAGCAACGGCCGCATGATAGTCGATTTGGGTTCGGAAGATTTTGAACGGCACCGCGCCCAGGCGTTAAAAGAAGAATTGGCGGAAGATTTGCGGGTGTTTTATGTGGCGGTGACACGCGCAAAATACCGCTGTTATATCGCCTGGGCTGATGCGCGTTTCGAGAAAACCGCCAATGATTCGGCCATGGCCGGGTTGCTTGGTTTTGCAGATGCTGATTTTGGCCGGCAGCAAGCCCTATTGCAAGCGTTTAAAGGGCAGGCAAATCATGTCTTTGACTATCAATTACTGGATGTGTCTGGCGTAATAACCGGCAGCTATCAAAAAACAGTTGCACATGCTGAATATCTTGCAAAAAAACGCAAAAGATCGTTGTACACCCACTGGCAGATGAGCAGTTATACGGCTTTATCGGCATTAAGTCTGGAAGAAGCGCCTGAATTGCCCGAAGACAAGGCCAGGGAGCAGCAGGATAAGCCTGAACAAGTGCCAATGGAATTGCCCAGAGGCGCGCATACCGGTAATGTTGTGCATGATTTACTGGAAAATAATGTCTTCATCGATCTGGCAAAGCGTAAGGATATTTCTGTGCAACGGGATAAAGCCTGCCAGCGTTATGGTTTAAAACTGGAGCATCCGGAGATGATTGATGCTCTATTGCATGCCGTAGTCGCCACGCCGCTGTCTGACAAGGATGCTGATTTTTGCCTGATGAATCTGCCGGAAAAACGGTGTTTGAAAGAAATGCCGTTTTATTTATCGATGCAGGCTATGGATGCGAATCAAATCAATCTTGTTTTGCAGGATACACCGGCTTTTCAGCCCTTAACCAGCAAACAGATGTGCGGCTATCTGACCGGTTTTATAGACCTTATCTGTGAACATAAGGGGCATTATTATGTCATCGACTACAAAACCAACGGCCTGCCGGATTACAAGCCCGAAACCCTAATCCACGCGATGCGCGAACATAATTACGGCCTGCAATACTGGCTTTATACCGTGGTTCTGCATCGCTACTTGCAAAATCGCCTGCCCGATTATGACTATGAAACGCATTTTGGCGGCGTGCGTTATTTATTCGTGCGCGGCATGCAGTCTGAGTTGGCGATGAGCGGGGTTTATCAGGACAGGCCTGATTTTGACAGGGTTGAAGCTTTGACAGAGTCGTTTGGGGCAAATGCTGAGTGTTAGCTGTGCTTGGGCAGAAAACGTTTTATACCTGCTTTTTACCGCCCGCCTTTGGTTGTGCCGCTGTCGGTTATCGTGTTGAAGGCTGTTTCGATGATTCGTTGGCTTCTCTGAAGTATTTCGGGATGTAAATCCGATATAGATCATAAGGTACCACAACCGTATCGAAGACAGCCGAGAAAGGCAAGTCGGTAATAAGGATGGCTGTTATTAGCCCCTTGACCCAATCCGGTTCCGAACGCTCACCGCTGAATAACTCATCCGTCTCTTTTATGTCTTGCTGAATGCCGGGATAGATAGTCCATTCCTTATCGGGGGTTACAGTCCTTGCGCGTATGCTCGAGCAACCGGACATAAGAAAGCTTAAGAGAATAACCACGGCCCATATTCTGATATCAGATTTCATCGTTTTTCCTTCAAACCAATTGAGGAGTCACCCTTGTGGAGAAGCTGAACTTAAAGAAGCAGGGGGAGCGAAATCACCCCAACCTGGAGAAACAACTCAAGGATCAGTAAGCGGCTGTCCTGAAAGAGGGCAGTTTGCCGGCGAGTCTCAAGCCATTGTTTATTTTAACCTGAGTTCGGGATAAGGATCGATCAAAACAATGGACGAAGACCATCTTGCATAATGATATTCTCGGTTCGAAGTTGTTTGGGTAATCTCATGAATCCGTTTTCAAAGTCATAAATAAAAGTTACGCGTTGACAAGCAGTATAGCGCGTAGGCTGGGTTGGAGCGATAGCGGAAACCCAGAAATTTTCCGCAAATGCTGGGTTTACAAACCCAGTCTACGTTACTACCGTTCCTTCATCGAACACCGGAACTTTGATCTTGTTGAGACGGGTGAATCCGTGCATGTGCTTGAGAACGGAAAACCTATGGCAGGCAAAGTACAATTTAAGTAGATCATTTTGAACATTAGAATGAATCAAAATAAATCCGCTTTAAATCCTAAGGTTTCAGCCGCGTTTGCCAATAGCTTATCGGCGGTGGCAATAAGCTGCAATCCGTGATGCTGAGCGATTGCCAAATGTAAGGCATCTAAAGTACGTAAAGCGTGGCCCGGTAGAATTGAAATAAGATTGGCTGCGCTTTCCAGGTGCTTGTCTTCAACTTTTTGCAATGTTAGATAACCTTGAGCTATATCATCTAAAAAAGTCGCATAAATCTGTGCTTCTAAATCAGCCCCGAATTCCAGCATCAGTTTACGTCTGGCTAACAAGCAACGCATTTCGGTTTTCTTTAAGTTGCTGATGACCGCACTGTCCAAACCGATAATGTAATCACTTACTTGTTCCGAATTGGGCACTGCAAGATACCATTTAGCTAACACACTGGTATCCAGATAGACAACTCGATTATCGGTCATCGCGATCAAGCCGAATCAACTCAGTCGAGGATATAGGGCTAGGTTGCTTTAATTGCCGTAACTGCGCGTGCGTCGGGCGTTTTTTCTTGGGCTGAATCGGTAATACTCTGGCGATTTCCTGTTTGTTGCGGGTAATAATAAGCTCTTGCTGCTCTTCAACCAATTGATCAAGTTTTCCTAGAATACTACGCATTCCTCTGATGATGAGGTATTGCATTGATATTACCTAAAAAGTGTGCCACATGATGGTAAATTGTAACACGGTAAGGCGTGTGGGTAACGGCTATATCGTTCGCCCACCATCGGATGGTGGGCGGAAAAACGTTGCCTAACGGGGTTGTTCGGGTATGCCCGCTGAATGCTTCATTTTTATTGGTAGATCTCATAAATTCGTTGAACCAAAATATACAGCTATAATCACATTATTCTGCACATTCCAGGATACATCATGAAACAAGCTACTTTCACCGAAGCCTTGCCGAACCGCTTAGATGCCTTTAATCAGGTAAATCCTCTGTAAAATGATTTCCGAAGAACAACAATTTAGCCCTCTTGACACTGCTTTTGCCCGCTTTCTTGGTGAGCGGACAACCTTCGATCCGGTACAAAAACAGGCATTTGAAAATCTGGTGATGTCTGTGTCTTATGAACAAAGCCAGGGGCACAGTTGTATCCGGCTTGATGATGAAGGCAGGGCATTGGTGCTTGCATCGGGGTTGGCGGTGCCGCATTGCCAAACGGGAGCCGGGGAAGCAGCACCTGCGCTGCCTTTGGTTGTTGAGCAGGATCGATTGTATCTGCATCGTTACTGGTTTTATGAAAATCGTCTGGCGATGCAGATAAAGGCAATGAGTCAATTAAGCGGAACGTGTGGACAGAAGATCGCCACCAATCCTGAGGCACTGCTTGATAAGTATTTTGGCTTTAGCACAGAAGAAACCGACTGGCAGCGCGAAGCGGCTAAAATAGCCGTCACACAGTCATTCAGCATCATTACCGGCGGCCCTGGAACGGGTAAAACCACGACGGTGGTCAAGATTTTGGCCTTGTTACAGGAATTGGCGGAACAACCGCTTGTTATTGCTTTGGCTGCGCCGACCGGAAAAGCGGCGATGCGTCTTCAGGAATCCATAGGCTTCAGCAAGGCTGCGCTGCCTTGTCCGGAAATGATAAAAACGCACATTCCGGAAACCGTGACAACCTTGCACCGGTTATTAGGCGCGAAGCCGCCATCCCCCTATTTTCGCTATGATGCAGCCACGCCATTGGTTTATGATCTGGTCGTGGTTGATGAAGCATCAATGGTTGATTTGGCTTTGATGAGCAAGCTGCTTGATGCTTTAAAGCCTGGAGCCCGGTTGATTTTGCTGGGTGATAAAGATCAGCTGGCTTCCGTTGAATCGGGTGCTGTGCTGGCGGATTTAACGATGGCATTGCCGGAACATACGCTGGAGTTAAAGAAGTCACACCGCTTTGATGAGACTATCAAAAGGCTGGCGGTAGCGGTTAATCTTCAGCAGGAAGGTGCTGCCTGGCAGATTTTGCGCGAGGATAATGAAAATATAGCGCTATTGGAACAGGATTTAATCGATTATGTGGCCGCGCAGCAAACCGATTATTTGCGGCTGATTAAAGCCGGAGCCGGATTCGATGAAATTTACCGCGCATTCAGCCGCTTTCAGGTGTTGTGTTCCAACCGCGAAGGAAAAAACAGCGTTAGCGATATCAATTACCGTGTTGAACAGAAACTGTTTGGGCAAAGGCTCATCAATCTGTCCGGCTTATGGTATCCAGGTCGCCCTGTCATGGTCACACAAAATAATTCGGCCCTGCATCTTTATAATGGCGATATAGGTATTTGTATGCCGGATAAAGACCAGGGCGGAAAACTCATCGTGTTTTTTCAACGCCCAGACGGCAGTGTTAAAAAGTATTTGCCCGGCCGTTTGCCGCATTGCGAGACTGTCTATGCGATGACGATACATAAAAGCCAGGGTTCTGAATTTGAGGAAGTGTTAATCGTTCTTCCCGAAACCATCAATCCGGTATTAACAAAAGAATTGCTGTACACGGCTATCACGAGAGCAAGGAAAACGATTAAGCTGGTCTCCGATGAGACCATTTTTGTGGGTACGGTCAGGCAAAATGTTAAGCGAGTAACCGGCTTGGTAGATAAATTCGTAGCTGAATGCTGATTTTTTGTCTCAGTAGTTTCGTTGAACGGAAAATTTCGCCAATAAAGTCAAGGCTTCTTTGAATTCGGAAGCTGGCAAGACGTTCAGTGCATTGATAGCTTTTTCAGCTTCTTCGTCGGCGCGTTGTTCTGTGTAAGCAATAGCATTTGTGCTTTGCACGATTGCGTAAATATCTTTGAAGGCATCACGATTGCCATTTTTTATGGCATCAATAATTATTTTTGCTTCGTCTTCGTTACCTTTTTGAATGGCGTAAATCAGAGGTAAAGTCGGTTTGCCTTCGGCAAGGTCGTCGCCGAGATTTTTGCCCAGGTTTTCTTTGCTGGCTTTGTAGTCAAGTGCATCATCGATCAATTGAAAAGCAATGCCGAGGTGTTGGCCGTACTGTGCCAGGTTTTCTTCTGTCTCAGCAGATGCGCCAGCTATAACGGCGCTTAATCTTGTAGCGGCACTGAATAAAATGGCTGTTTTTCTGGCAATAACTTCGAGGTATTTTGTTTCTGTTGTTTCAGGATTATTGCAGTTCAAGAGCTGCAGAACTTCGCCTTCGGCAATGGCGGTAGTGGTTTTTGAAAGAATTTCCATGACTCGCATATTGCCGGTACGAACCATCATTTCAAAAGCGCTGGAATATAGATAATCACCCACTAATACGCTGGCAGCATTACCCCACACAGCATTGGCGGATTCTTTGCCGCGCCTGAGATCTGATTCGTCGACAACATCATCATGTAGCAATGTCGCAGTGTGAATAAACTCAACTACAGCAGCAAGTATAAGGTGGTTGTCTTTTACTCCCCCCAGTGCTTTGGCTGCAAGGAGCAGCAACATGGGGCGTAATCTTTTACCACCGTTGCCGACGATATAATGTCCCATCTGATTAATAAGAATAACATCGGAACTTAACTCATTAATAATGAGCTGATCGACGGCTTTGGTTTCGGTGGCGGTTAACTTCCTGATTGAATCAAAATCAATGGATGCCGGTATGTTCGAAGGTGATTCTGTATGCGATACCATTGATTTAGCGCTGAATGTGTAAGTTTGGTTTAATTTTCATAATGATAACTTTAAATATATCAAGTTTATTGGAGCATTATAACTCAATAGAAAGCCAACTGCCCATGCTAGTGAATAAAGTTTATTTGGGTCAATGGCTTTCACTTGACGGTTTATTATGAATAGGATTGTCTGGGGGAAATTAAATGCAGTGATGGTAATAGAAGGGTAAAATTTAGTTGACTAAGTTGGAAATAAAAAAATATAATTGTCCGTTAACTTTTAACAGATTAATGCTTGATGGAGCTTGCGCAGATGTATGCAGTAATTCAAACAGGTGGTAAACAGTACCGCGTTGAAGAAGGTACTTACTTAAAAATAGAAAAACTGGAGCTGGGCACAGGCGACAGCATTGAGTTTGATAAAGTGCTGATGGTTCAAACAGATGACACTGTAAAAGTTGGTTTGCCTTTTATTGAAGGCGGCAAGGTTACAGCGACTGTCTTGTCTCAAGGCAGACATGAAAAAATCAAAATTATTAAATTCAGAAGACGCAAGCACCATATGAAGCAAATGGGGCATCGTCAATATTATACAGAAATCCAGATTACTGGCATTTCTGCTTAGGATATAGGAGTAACAAATGGCTCATAAGAAAGCTGGTGGGAGTACTCGTAACGGACGCGACTCAAATGCAAAACGCTTGGGTGTTAAGCGCTTCGGTGGCGAGCTGGTGACGGCAGGGAACATAATTGTTCGTCAACGTGGAACTAAATTTCATGCAGGCGATAATGTAGGTTGTGGAAAAGACCATACCTTGTTTGCTACCGCTGAGGGTAGGGTGGTTTTTCAGGTTAAAGGTCCTAAAGGACGTAAATTTATCAGTATTGTTGCTGCATAAAACTTATAGCTGCATTATAGACAGCAGTAATGTTAGGCCGGTTAGTGTAGTGTAATCCGGCAGCTTAAAAAAAGCCCCGTCCTCATGGCGGGGCTTTTTTTGTTTTAATCGGTTGGTTTTTAAAGTGTGGCGGCATATTAGTTATGAGATTTGTTGACGAGGCGGAAGTTCGTGTAGAAGCGGGTGATGGTGGCAATGGGACCATCGGCTTCCGACGTGAGAAATATATCCCTATGGGGGGGCCTGATGGTGGTGATGGCGGCGATGGCGGTAGTGTCTATCTAATTGCAGTGGAGAATGTGAACACTCTGGTGGATTTTAGGTACCATGCTGTGCATAGAGCTCAGCGAGGCCAAAATGGCATGAGTCGAAATTGCACGGGCAGAAAGGGGGACGACTGTTATGTGCCGGTGCCGCTTGGAACTAAAGTTTCGGATGCTGAAACCGGCGAGGTCATCGGTGATTTAACTAAAATTGGCGAAACTCTACTGGTTGCTAAAGGCGGTTTTCATGGCCTGGGCAACACTCGTTTTAAAAGTAGTATTAACAGAGCGCCACAGAAAGCGAGTAAAGGTACTGAAGGCGAGCATCGCGTGCTTCTTCTGGAGCTGACTTTAATTGCCGATGTCGGCTTGCTAGGAATGCCTAACGCAGGTAAATCCAGCTTGATACGAGCAGTATCTTCTGCCACACCTAAAGTTGCTGATTATCCTTTTACTACCTTGCACCCAAATTTAGGTGTGGTTAGTGTTGATGATTTGCGCAGTTTTGTTATTGCCGATATTCCGGGAGTTATCGAAGGCGCGGCGGAAGGAGCCGGACTGGGCTTGCAGTTTCTTAAGCATCTATCACGTACAGGATTATTGTTACATTTGATTGACGTAGTGCCTTACGAGAGTATGGACACACCCGTACAGGCGGCCAGGAAAATTATTCATGAAGTCGAGAAATGGAGTGACGACTTGGCTAATAAGCCGCGTTGGCTGGTGCTTAATAAAATTGATCGATTGCCGGATGAAGATGTACAGGAACGTTGTCAGGCGATTGTTGATGAACTAGGCTGGACTGCCCCCGTCTTTAAGATAGCGGCAATTAATGGCGATGGTACGAGAGAGTTAATGTTTGCCATCATGAACTTTTTGGAAGAGCAGCGGCGGAAAGATAGTGAGCAGGAATGAGTTTGCAAAAGTTAAGCGAGTTGTTGTAAAGATAGGCAGCGCTTTACTGACTAAAGGCGGGCGAGGACTAGATAAAGCCGCCATCACTGCCTGGGTCAGGCAAATGGCGGGCTTAAGACAGCAGTCAATTGATGTGGTGCTGGTCTCTTCGGGCTCAGTGGCTGAGGGCATGAGTCGTTTGGGTTTGAAGGTAAGGCCAAAGACCTTGCATGAGTTACAGGCAGCAGCGTCAGTGGGACAAATGGGCCTGGTGCGGGTTTTTGATGATAATTTTCAGCAACACGGTTTACATGCAGCGCAGGTTTTGCTGACCCATGATGACTTGTCTAACAGGCAACGTTATTTGAATGCCCGTAGTACTTTGTTGACGTTGCTAAAATTTGGCGTGGTGCCGGTTATCAATGAAAATGATGCCGTTGCCACTGAAGAAATTCGCTTTGGTGATAATGATACCTTGGCGGCATTGGTAGCCAATCTGGTTGAAGCTGAGCTGTTGATCATTCTAACCGATCAAAAAGGCTTGTTCACAGGCGATCCCGGTTTGTATCCGGATGCACAATTAATTTCCGAGATTAGTGTCAATGATGGCAGTCTGGAAAAAATGGCGGGTGATAGTCGTAGCGGGCTGGGCCGGGGCGGTATGTCCACTAAAGTGCGTGCGGCGCGTTTGGCAGCCAGGTCAGGTGCGGCAACGATAATTGCGGCGGGTTCAGTTGCTGATGTGATTACTGAAGTAATTTCCGGCGTTGATGTGGGAACCTATTTCTTACCGGATATTGAGCCTCTGGTGGCAAGAAAACGCTGGCTTGCCGGGCAGTTGCAAGTTAAAGGACAACTGGTTCTGGATGCTGGCGCGGTTAGAGTGCTTAAAAGTGACGGTAAAAGCCTGCTTGCTGTCGGTGTTAAATCCGTTTCAGGTCAGTTTGAGCGCGGCGAGTTGGTATCTTGCAAGGATGAAAGCGGCTTGGAGATAGCCCGTGGACTTATCAATTATGGCAAGACGGATGCGCAATTAATAGCCGGGAAAAGCAGTTCGGAATTTGAGAAAATTTTGGGTTATGCCGATGATTCGGAAATGATACACAGGGATAATTTGGTGCTAATTTAGGGTTTTGGGCTTTCAAATTAAGACGAGACAGTTTTTAGGTTAAGCCGTTCGCCCATTCTCCTGCTTTAGGTGGGAAGCCCAAATAACATTAAAATCATTAACGGGCAGTGTACTATGCAACCTTCTGAAAAAAATAACTCGGCGCAGTTCCTGGAAGATCAGCTACAGGTGGTCATTAAACTCCTGGAAAAACAGCAGCTGGAAAAATCGCTGGTTGAAAGAGGCCCGGCAACCAATCACGAACTGGTTGAGGCGATGTTGCAGAATCAGCATCAGGCCCGTCTTCAGGAAAAGTTTGAAAATTTACATCCTGCCGATATTGCCTTAATTCTTGAATCGTTGCCCCTGGATCAACGCAAGACAGCATGGGATGCCATTAAAACCTTGCATGATGGACAGGTTTTGCTGGAAGTATCCGATGCGGTCCGGCAAACGCTTATTTCCGGCATGGAAGCGGAAGAACTGGCAACAGTCGCCGGCAAATTAAACACCGATGAAATAGCCGATCTTGCCGCAGATCTTCCCAAAAGGACCATGCTAAAGATTCTCCGGTCGTTGAACAGCAAGGAACGCAAGCACTTAAATGCCATTTTGTCTTATCAGGAAAACCAGGTCGGTGCACTGATGGATTTTGGCATGATTACCATTCGGGATGATCTCAATTTGAAAACGATCATCGCTTATATCCGCAAACTGGGCAAATTACCCAGTCACACCGATAAATTATTTGTCGTCGATCAGCATGATAAAGTTCAGGGAATATTGCCATTGCAGCGATTGTTGACGCATCTGCCCTCTCAACATGTTGCCGATGTGATGGTAACTGATTTTGTTCAGTTTCAGATTGACCAGGAGGCCGCTGAAGCGGCACGGGCATTTGAACGTTATGATTTGATCTCCGCGCCGGTTGTCGATAACGAAGGTAAACTCCAGGGGCGGCTTTGTGTCGATAATATACTCGATTTTATCCGGGAAAAATCCGATGAAGACCTGCTTACTCAGGCAGGCGTCGGGGAAGAAGAAGATTTATTTTCCAGTGTCTGGAAAAGTGCCAGAAACCGTTGGGGTTGGTTAGTAATCAATATTGGCACGGCCTTCGCCTCGACGCGCATTATTGGCGTCTTTGAAGATATTATTTTGCAACTGGTTGCGCTGGCGTCATTAATGCCGATTATTGCGGCAATGGGAGGCAATACCGGCAATCAAACCAGTATGCTGATTATCCGGTCATTAGCATTGGGGCAAATTACGCCAAGCAATGTACGCCGCTTGATAAAAAAAGAACTGACCCTTGCCGTTATCAACGGTATATTCATCGGATTTATCATGGGTTTGCTGAGTATGCTGCTTTACTGGGACATAGCACTTTCCGCTGTAATGGGATCAGCTATGTTTATTAATCTGTTAGTTGCAGTTCTTGTCGGTCTCGGTATCCCCTTGCTACGGCATAAATTTGGTAGGGACCCCGCAGTAGGCACCAGCGTCATACTGACAGCTGTTACGGATTCAATGGGATTCTTTATTTTCCTGGGGTTGGCGAGTATGTTTTTAATAGAAAAATAAGCTAAAGAGATCACGAAATTTTATCTACCTGTTTTCCAGTTTTTTTTGGTGAATGGTATTCTTTGGCTAATATTTTAAGTGCTTTTTCAGTCTGTATTTATTTCACGGAGAGATAATGTTTTTTAAAAACTGGTGGCCTTTTAAACGCAAAAAGAAAAAACGCCAGGCAATTGATGGGCATTTGCTTTTGGATAAAGTTTATACACAGGTCAATCAATTGGAACTTGGCATGTATATAGTCGAGTTGGATAGACCCTGGTTAGATACTCCGTTTTTATTTCAAGGTTTTGAATTAAAAACGGAGGAGGAGATACGAGCCGTTAGGGATATTTGTGACTATGTTTATATTGATACAACCAAAAGAAAAAAAACAAGAAATACTGTTGCTGAACAGGCACAAGTCAATATCCAAAGTGTTTTGAGCTACGGTTCACCGCCTGCAAAATTAAGCACATTTGAGAAGGAAATTTTACAAACAGCGAAGGTCTACAAAAATACAAGGATTTTAATTGATGATTTTATGGAAAAAATTGCATTGGGGGGCGGAATTGATAGCAAACTTGCCAAGGAAGCCGTGGCAGAGTGCGTGAATAGCGTTTTGCATTCTCCCGATGCAATGTTATGGCTCACGCAATTAAAAAATAAAGATGAATATACCGCTCAACATAGCATGAATGTTTGTGTGCTGGCTATTATCCTCGGTCGGCACATCAATCTCTCAGAAAAAAATCTTAATATTGCCGGGCTGTGTGGCATGATGCACGACATGGGTAAGATGCTAATTCCTCTTGAAATTCTTGATAAACCGGGAAAGCTGGAATTAGAAGAAATGAAAATTATGCAGACACATACAATATTGGGATCTGAACTGTTAAAGTCCAGCAATGGCATGCATCCGTGTGCAATAGAAGTTGCATTTAATCACCATGAAAGGTTGGATGGCAAAGGTTATTGCCGCCAGATTAAGCAGTCTGCTATCTCTCACTTTACGAAAATGGTAGCCATTGTTGATATGTATGATGCCATGACCAGTGACAGAGTCTATCAAAAAGGCAGAACCCATCTTGAAACTACCAATACCATGATCAGTGTTGCCGGTTCACATTTGGATCAAGCGTTAGTCGTGAAGTTTATTGAGAGTATTGGTGTCTATCCGCCTGGCTGCCTGGTTGAGTTGACTAATGGAATTGTTGCTATCGTGATTGAGGTAAATGAACAAACTAAATTGCGGCCCAAGATTATTACCATTCTGGATGAGGAAAAACACTTTACTCAAGAACAAGTCATTGATTTATCGAAGATGAGTGAGGATAAACGAGGGAACGTCTATACTATCAAAGGCGTTATTAGAGCCGAAGAATTTAATATTGATCTTGGCAAATATTATCAAAACATAATTTTACAAAATGGCTTTGCCATGAAAAAAAATGGTATCTAATCTTCTTGACTGGCCTACGGTAGATACAGGTTATACCTGAGAGACACTATATTTGTTTGCACAAACTTGCTCGTCACTGCAAATTGCTTTTTTGCTAATTATCCCGGAAATTATTTCACAATGAGACTGTTATTAACCATTTTGACTCCTGGGACCTTTCTTGCAATCTCGGCAGCTTTGGTGGACATCTCACTGGAATCGACGAACCCACTCAGTTGCACGATACCCTTGAAAGTTTCAACATCAATCTGAAGCGTTCTAAGCTTGGGGGTACCAAATATAGATGCTTTCACTTTGGTGGTAATAGCAGAATCATCAAAATACTCTCCAGTACTTTCACGATTTTTACCGCCTGCGCAACCGGCAATGGCAATAACAAACACAAGACTTATTAACAAACGGAGAATCATATTTAATTTGCTCTTAATAGTTATGTTTTAAGAAAAATAAGATCTAAAGTAATTAATGAAGACATTAATAGCTATTATCGGGTTTTGGCACAATCCGCATTAAGATAAATCAGGATACTCAAGCGGTTACTGATAAAATAATACAACAATCCCGAATGGATGTAACGAACAATAGAAAATGGAGCGGGAAAAATCGTTGCCACCTATAGTCAACCCTGTCAAGTTTTTGAGCTGTTACCTCGAGGGATTTAACCATGTCTGTTCACCTGACCTGTCCTTTCCTTGCCTTTCCACTAACATTTTTCTCAATATAGTCCCATGAAGCTATTGATATACTCCGCGTGGTCACAATTGCGGATCCTTAAAAGTGTTTAACGCCTTATATTACAAGGGATTAATGTGTTTCAGTTTTCCGCATCCGTGACCGCGCGGAGTATAATTGGACAGCCTGCGCCACTTAATCTATAACAGTCTAAATCATACCAAGCCATACTATTTTCCAGGCTTCAAGGTTCGATCATATGCAAGGTAACATACCTTTAAATTATCAATTCAGCATTATCGTAAACAGGATGTTACTGGGTTTATTGATTTTATTGTTATGTTTACCAGCGTGGGTAGAAGCAGAAATCTATCAATGGCAGGATGCAGAAGGTAGCTCGCATTTCTCTGATCGATTTCATCCCGATGCAAAAACTGTCAACATAAAACCTGGCTATGGTTTTTATAGTGTTAAAACTGTTTATGATGGAGATACAGTAGTGTTGGAGGATGGCCGTAAGATTAGATTGTTGGGTATCAATACACCTGAAGTCCAACATAAAAATAAGTTGGCTGACGCGGGTGGAGAAGATGCCAAGACTTGGTTAATTAATAAACTGCAACACAGCAAGGTTCGTCTGGAATTTGATTTTGATAAAACCGATAAATACGGAAGAACTTTAGCGCATCTATTCAGCGAAGAAAAAGAACATATCAATTTGTCTTTGGTTAAAGCAGGTCTGGCTACAATAAGCATTTACCCGCCTAATCTGATGTATGTCAATGAGTTACTTGCGGCAGAGAATAAGGCTGAACAAGATAAACTGGGCATTTGGCAGCGACCGGAGTATGCCGCAATACCCGTTAACAATCTCACTAAGACAAGGCATCCAGGCTGGTCGCGTCTGGTTGGCAAGGTTGTCACAATTCGCAATACTCCCAAGTCTATTTACCTGGTATTTTCTGGTCAGTTTGAAGCGCGAATTGAACGCAAGTGGCAGTCATTATTTCCTGATGTTAATAGTTATTTGAGTAAAACTGTCGAGCTTCGTGGTTGGGTGAAAAAGAACAGAGAGCATTTTTCATTATTAATCCGTCACCCTAGTGCAATAAGACAAAGAGAAATCAAGTAGGTTTATTCGCGGGTTTTATTAAAGTTATCAGTTAAAGTGAATTGCCGCCGTATGCACTGCATTCAGAAACCTGACATTTTCATGACCACTGGAATGCCATACTCATTTGCGGAATTCCGGTTGGATGTTTTCCTATGAAATGCACATCAATACAGAAGGTCGGGCTATTATTGTATCGAACTGATACGATGTTAGGATTATGAAAGTGAGATGTTACAATTGTTTGCTTACAAAAAATATAGTTAATTCATTCCCGTGCAATCAAAACAGGCTAAACACTTTTACACTTGGAACACTATCTATCGGTTTGCATTGGAACATAAAAGGGCACTGATATACTCCCATTTCATTGCTATTTTAGCGACTATTGCCAGCGTTCCAGTGCCTTTACTGATGCCGTTGTTGGTTGATGAAGTATTACTAAATAAACCCGGACCTGCAATTAGCTTAATTAACCGATTATTTCCAACAGAATGGCACCTGCCGATCCTTTATATTTCTGTTATTTTGATTGCCAGTTTAATCCTGAGAATCATTGCAATCATTTTTAACATTATTCAGGCACGGCATTTTTCCTGCATTTCCAAAGACATTATTTTCCGCATCCGCAAAAATCTTATCGGACATTTACAAACCCTCTCCATGTCCGAATATGAGAGTCTTGGTACGGGCGCCGTGGTGACTCATCTCGTTAAAGATCTCGATACGATTGATACCTTTATAGGAACTACCGTAAGTAAATTGCTGGTAGCTAGCCTCACCATCATTGGTACAGCGGTAATATTATTATGGATGCACTGGCAACTGGGTTTGTTTATTATGCTGTTAAATCCTGTGGTGATCTATTTCACGCGCGTGGTTGGTTCTCGCGTTAAAGATCTTAAATCCAGGGAAAATTCAGCTTACGAAGTATTCCAGCAATCGTTAACTGAAACATTGGAAGCGATTCATCAAATTCGTGCCAGTAACCGCGAGCAATATTACTGTCAGCAATTGATCGACTCCGCCCGATCGGTTAAAGATTTTTCAGCCGCTTTTGCCTGGAAAAGTGATGCTGCGTCGCGTTTGAGTTTACTGGTGTTTTTGTTCGGGTTTGACATTTTTCGTGCCTGCGCCATGTTGATGGTGTTTTATTCTGATCTCAGCATCGGTGAAATGCTTGCAGTATTCGGCTATCTCTGGTTTATGATGGCGCCCGTACAGGAAATTCTGGGTATCCAATATGCTTTTTATGCGGCTAAAGCTGCATTAGTGCGCATTAACCGATTGATTGCCCTGAAACAAGAGCCGCATTACCCTCATCTTGAAAACCCGTTCCTAAACAAAAAG
Source organism: uncultured Crenothrix sp. (assembly GCA_964450225.1). GTDB lineage: Bacteria > Pseudomonadota > Gammaproteobacteria > Methylococcales > Methylomonadaceae > Methylobacter_C. The sequence continues at coordinate 28,199 of CAYVFT010000022.1, forward strand.
ACTGTCGCTATTAGCGTCGATAATCTGCACTTCAGTTATGGCGAGGAAAAAATACTTAACGGTATACAGTTAAAGATTAAAGCTGGAGAAAAGGTTGCCCTGGTCGGTGCCAGCGGAGGCGGTAAATCTACTTTGACTCAAGCCCTGATCGGGCTCTATTTGCCAAGCGAAGGCCGGATTTGCTTTGATAATGTTCCCATTGAACGCATAGGCCTGGAGGTTGTCAGGGAAAATGTTGTTACTGTGCTGCAACATCCTGTTCTTTTTAATGATACTATCCGTGCCAATCTTACTTTAGGTAAACCCGCTAACGACACCGTATTGTGGAATGCACTGGCAATTGCGCAATTAAAAGACGCAGTCAAAGATCTCGAAAACGGTCTGGATACTATTATCGGCCGTCAAGGCATGAGACTTTCCGGTGGTCAACGGCAAAGAATGGCTATAGCCCGTATGGTTGTTGCCAATCCTAAAGTGGTGATCCTGGATGAAGCAACTTCGGCGCTGGATAGCAAAACCGAGCATAATTTACATCAAGCACTAGCAGCTTTTTTGAAAGGTCGAACTACCATTATTATTGCTCATCGTCTGAGTGCTGTTAAACAAGCCGATCATGTTTACGTTTTTGAACAGGGTGTAATCTGTGAACAAGGACGTCATGAAACGTTAATCAGCAAAAATGGGCTTTATGCCAAACTTTATGGCGAATATCAGTAAAGTAGGTGCATAGTAAGAGATAATTAAATTAGTTCCTTGAGCCTTTCACATTGTATCTTGATCCTAAAATAAGCATGACTGAACTTTATGATTTACACTGTCATTCAACCGCCTCGGATGGTGCATTATCGCCAACCGAGTTAGTCCAACGTGCGCATCACCAAGGTGTTACTTCACTGGCGTTAACGGATCACGATACCACAGCCGGACTCTCTGAAGCACAGATGTGTGCTGCTGCAATGGGCGTCAAGCTAATAGCCGGCATAGAACTTTCTACAAACTGGCAAGATAAATGTTTTCATGTAGTGGGGTTGGGAATTGATCCAACATATGCTCCTTTGGCTGGAGCTACCAATAATTTGCAAAGTACTCGTCTGGAACGAGCCGAAAAAATTGCCCTGAAGCTGGAGAAAAAACGCATCCCTGGCGCATTGGAAGCAGTCAAAAATGCCGCAGGCGCTGGCATGATTACCCGCACCCACTTTGCCGATTTCCTGCTTTCACAAAACCATGTGTCTACCCAGCAAGAAGCATTTGACCGATATCTGGCAAAAGGTAAGCCCGCTTATGTGTCCACTTCCTGGGCTGAACTTGAGCTGGCGGTAAACTGGATTACAGGTTCTGGCGGTATTGCTGTCTTGGCGCATCCTCTACGTTACAAACTGACCGCCAATTGGATGAAACGCTTACTCACTGCATTCAAGGATGCTGGCGGCCAAGGAATAGAGGTCATAACTGCCAGGAACAATGCCGATGAGGTAAGGTTGGTGGCAGATTATGCTGCACGTTTCGATTTGGCTGGATCAATGGGGTCCGATTTTCATAGTACAGCCAACCAATGGGTGGAATTGGGAAGGCTTGCACCTTTACCCAAGAGCATCAAGCCGGTATGGGAATTGCTTGATTGATTAGTGTTACGGTGCGTAAGCACCCCCGCTAACTCGTTCATATATCACCTCGCGCAATAGCCAAAATTATTCGAAAACATCAGACGCACATCATAATGGGTATTATAAAAAAACTTGCATCCCAAACTGCGATCTATGGTATCAGCAGTATTTTTGGCCGTTTCCTCAATTACCTGTTAGTCCCGCTCTATACCTATTATTTCTCGGCGGCCGAATACGGCGTGGTGTCGGAGTTTTATGCTTATGCAGGATTTTTTTCCGTTTTACTGTTATTCGGGTTTGAAACCGGCTATTTTCGTTTTCGCGACAAGGCGCATGCAGGCCGAGATGTTGCCTATTCAACCGCGCTGATTTTCGTCGTGCTGGGCAATCTTGGTTTTTTCCTGTTAATTTTGCTGATTAATCCACGACTCTCGGCGGCGCTGCACTACGCTAATCACCCGGAATATGTGTTGTGCTTCACCCTTATTTTAACGCTGGATGCCATTGCATCTATTCCGTTTGCCCGGTTACGCGCGGAAGACAAGGCATTCCGTTTCGCCGGAATCAAAGTGGCAGAGATACTGGTGACTGTGCTGCTCAGTCTGTTTTTTATCATCTATTGCCCCAAGATTTATGCGCAGTACCCGCACTCATGGCTAGCCAAAATTTACGATCCGGCGATTGGCATCGGTTATATTTTTATCGCCAACCTGATTGCCAGTATATTCAAGTTCTTATTGCTCACGCCGCAGTTAGCCGGGTTGGCCTGGGGCTTTGACCGGGCGTTGTTCGGTAAAATGATCCGCTACTCGCTACCGATGGTGGTGATTGGTTTTGCGGGAATCATCAATGAAATGCTCGACCGTGCTTTGCTTAAATACCTGTTGCCTTATGACCTGCAAACCAACATGAAGATGCTGGGTATTTATAGCGCCTGTTACAAGCTGTCCATTTTGATGTCATTATTCATTCAGGCATTCCGCTATGCCGCCGAACCGTTTTTCTTTGCCTATTCAGGCCACAGCGATGCCCGCCCCGTTTACGCCAAGGTGTTGAAGTTTTTTGTTATTTTCTGCGTGTTCATTTTTTTACTGGTGACGTTATTTATCGATTTTTTCAAGTATTTTGTTGGCGAGGAGTTCCGCGCCGGTCTTGAAGTTGTACCGGTTTTACTGTTGGCCAATCTGTTTCTGGGTATCTATGTCAATTTATCCATCTGGTACAAACTGACTGACCGTACACTGATGGGCGCCTTCGTTTCTTTGGCTGGTTCAGCGCTGACGATTGGGCTTAATGTCTGGTGGATACCAAAGTTTGGTTATGTCGGCTCGGCCTGGGCTACATTGGCATGCTATGCAAGCATGGCGATAGTCTCTTATCTGCTGGGGCGGCGCTATTATCCGGTAGCCTACGATGTAAAACGTGTGATCGCTTATATAGCACTGGGTGTCGCTTTGTATTACGCGCGGGAGCAGTTACCGGTAAGCGCTGGCTGGTGGCAACCGTGGTTATTGTCCACCGAATTGATGCTGCTATATATTCTGACGGCCGTACTTTTTGAGTATCGTCAAATTGCTGTAAAGATCAGGCAGTAAACTTGGTCAATTTGAGTGACTTTTTAAACCATAACTCATGATCTATGCCGAATAATCTGGAAGTACGAGCGCGTCTCATCGCTAGTCTTATTTTACTGTTGCTGGGAGCCTGGGTTCTGCATGGTTTTCTTCCATTATTGGCCTGGGCGGTGGTTCTCGCCATTACCACCTGGCCTGTCTATCAGCGTTTACTCTCAAGCAGGG
>CAYVFT010000022.1:31704-38059 GCA_964450225.1 uncultured Crenothrix sp.
GTGGTTCTCGCCATTACCACCTGGCCTGTCTATCAGCGTTTACTCTCAAGCAGGGAATTACGCGGAAAAGCAACCTGGGGAGCTGTCGGGCTTACTGTATTGATCGGTGCGATAATATTGGCGCCGTTGGGTTATGGTTTGAGCCGGTTGCTTCAGGAAGCTCAGTCGCTTAGACAACTGCTGACTGATGCGCAAAATAGCGGTATTCCACCGCCGGTTTGGCTGGAGGCTTTGCCAATTATTGGCAGTTGGACCAAAGAGCTCTGGATGAATGCATTGGGCAGTTCGGAAGCGGCAAATGAATCCTTGCACTGGCTGAGTACCGGCAGTGCGGCCACTTACACCAAAGAATTTGCCAGTCAGCTTTTACAGCGCTTCTTCGGTTTTTTGACCATTTTGCTGGTGTTGTTTTTTGTTTATCAGCACGGTGATGGCCTGGGTCGTCAGGTATTGGCGAGCAGCCGGAAATTGTTCGGTGAAACCGGTGTTCGTTATACTCTCCATGCCACGGCAGCGGTGCGTGCCACCGTCAATGGCATGGTGCTGATCGGATTGGGTAAAGGCCTGCTGTTGGGCATGGGCTACGCATTGGCCGGATTAAGCAATCCTGCCATTCTGGGCGCGCTGACAGGAATTTTTGCCATGATTCCGTATGCAGCCAAACTGATCTTCGGAGTCTGTGCGCTGGTATTGTTAGCCGAAGGCCACATGGCGGCGGCGGGAGGGTTGTTTGCATACGGCATGATTCTTACTCTGGTGGCAGACAATTATGTGCGTCCGGCATTAATTGGCGGTGCGGTCAAGTTGCCTTTTATCTGGACGCTGCTGGGAATTTTCGGCGGCATGGAGAGCTTCGGCTTGCTGGGATTATTTTTGGGGCCTACCCTGATGGCTGTGCTGATGTCAATCTGGCTTGACTGGCTTGAGGATATGAACGAACCGGTGGCGAAAGAAAACGCTTAAATAATAGGCAATAAAAAGCCCGCATAAAGCGGGCGTGTTGAGTTTTATTATTTTTATTATTTAGTTGTCGCTTGTACAACCCAACCCAAGCAGTATTACTCTTTTATTATTGTTATTGATGCGCCTAATAAGGCTACTCCCCCTCTTTTAACTGGTTGTTACACCAGCCTAGCCCCGTAAAGCTGGCGTATTTTAAACTTAAAAAATTACTAGAGTCTACAAAAAAAAAAGGTTTTTCCAGAAAAAAAGAAAGGAATTAAAAATAGTTAATAAATACAGTTTATTATTGAGCATTTGCGGCTTCTGAAAAATGAAATTAAAGGCAACAAGTGCTTTTTCTTCCAGGAGGAGAGGCTTACCGATTGCGTCGAGCTTCCTGTTCTTGAGTCAAGAAAAATGTCAGGCGTTCACTCAGGATTGAGGACAGCTGAAAATTGAGTCCTTTTGATTGTTGAGCCAGTCTTATCTGCAAAATCGCATCTTTAGTTTGTCCCATTGCATAGTAATATTCAGCAAGATAACGATGAGATTCAGCAGGTTGGTTTAAATTGCTATAGACTTGGGCCATCAATTGCCAGTATACGGGTAGCTGTTGCGTTTCAGAGTTTAACGAGAATAAATTTTTTCGAGCCTGCTCTGTATTGCCTGCTTTTAACAAAGAACTAATGTATTCAAGTTTTATTGCTGTGTTATCCGGAAATTGTTCAGCCAGTTTTTGGTAGCGGGCAAGTGCGGTAGTGTAGTTTCGAGAATCCAGCGCTGTACGCGCCAGTGCTGCTGCGTATTGAGGTTGCTCCGGGTACTCCTTGGTTAACGATTGAAAAATGGCTTCCGCTTCTTTATATTTTTGCCCATTAAGCGCGATCAGCCCCATTCCATAACGGGCAACGGTCCGCTGCTCGGTTGTTCCTTGAGTTAATCGGGATTGAAAATATTTTTGTGCTTCGTCGGTATCAGCAGCCGTCAAAACCCGAATTTTTGCTTTAGTTAATTGATAGCCCAGGGAATCTGGGTATTGTTTGTAAGGATAAATTTCCGCACGTCCCCGGGTGTCGGAAATACGCGATGCTGTCACAGGGTGAGTCCGTAAAAATTCGGGAATAGCCTGTCCGTAATAACGGGTTGATTGTTGTAAGCGTTCAAAGAACGTTGGCATACTGCGAGGGTCGAATTTAGAGCCTGCCAAGGTTTGCATACCAACACGATCGGCCTCTTCTTCATTTTCGCGGGTAAAATCAATTTGAAACTGTACGCTACCCGCTTGAATGGCCATGATAGCGGCTTGTCCCAATGCAGGGGATTGTGTCCCTAATAAAATTGCCGCCAGTGTTGCAGCGGCTGTAGGAATCGATAAGCGACCCGCGGCCTCAGCGGCACGAAATAAATGCCGTTGGGTAACGTGAGCAATTTCGTGTGCCATTACGGATGCCAATTCACTTTCGGCTTCAGTCATTAGAATTAATCCTGAATTAACGCCAATGTAGCCACCGGGACCAGCAAAAGCGTTTATGTCATTTTCCATGACAACAAAAAAATGGAACGGATGGCTTGGTGCATCGCTGTTGGCAACCAGTTTTTGGCCGATCGATTGAATATAATCCTGAATTTCGGCATCCTGATTGATAGAAATCTGAGAGTGCAGGCTTCGAAAAAATGCTTCGCCAAATTCCTTTTCTTCGGCGGGTGTGATCAGCGTGCCTGAGGAATCGCCCATATCAGGCAACTCTATTTTATTAAGCTCAACGGCCTGCTGTGGAGCAGGGAAGAGGGCAAGGCTTAGTGCCAGCGGGATAGCAGAGGGTTTTAACATGATGTCTCAGGGGTTGCGATAATATAGTAACTAAATCAGGACGGGATCAGTTAACCATAATAGAATATCAGCTATTTATTATAAAACATCTCAAATAAACACTAACAGGATAATGCAACTGCAAAATGAAATTTGCCATTCAAGTAAATACCAGTCCCTACCAGTCTAATGCCGGACATACTGCCTATCAGTTTATCAATGCCGCTTTGGCACAGGGCCATGAAGTGTTGCGGGTGTTTTTTTATCACGATGGGGTTTATCAGGCTTTCAAATACGCTACGCCGCCCGATGATGAGCTTCAGTTTACCGCACGATGGAGCGAATTGGCGAAACGTTATCAGATTGATTTAGTGGTGTGTATTTCAGCAGCCCAAAGGCGTGGATTGTTGTGTTCCGACGAAGCAGAAAGACAGGGTAAACAGGGTGATGATCTGGCCGAGGGCTTTCGCATTTCCGGTTTGGGGCAGCTGGTTGAAGCTATGGTGCATGCGGATCGATTTATCGCATTTGGATAAGTGATTATGAAAAGCTATTTATTCGTTTTACGTAAACCGGCGCATAGTGGCGCTTATGTTCAGGAAATGCTGGATACTATTTTGACCACTGCGGCTTTCGATCAAAAAGTCAGTATTTTGTTGCTGGATGATGGTGTGTTTCAGTTAAAAAATGGCCAACATCCAGAAATCGTTGGCATGAAAGATACAGCAGCAATTTTTAACGCTCTGGAAATTTATGATGTTAACGATATCTATACCGAAGTAGAGTCTTTGCAAGAACGCGGCTTAAAACCGGGTGATTTGTGTTTGCCTGTCCAGGAGTTTTACAGAAAAGATATTGCCGCATTAATGAAACGATTTGATGTACTGTTTGCTGGGTAATTCGTTTTCAAAAACTTTCATTCATGCAAGGTGGGCGCAGGCTAATCCTGTTTAACAAAGATAAGTTTGTCAGTGGCAAAACCCAGTTGTTTGGCCTTTTCAATTAACGTCGTCAGGGTCGCTTTCGGCAATTGCCTGGTTCGTGACAATATCCACAAATAGGATTTATCAGGCCCAGTGACCATTGAATAAGCATAGCCTTTTTTATCTAACTCAATAATATTGTAGCCGCCATAGAACGGTCCGAAGAACGACACCTTTAGTCTCCCTTTGTCGGGTTGTTCGACAAAACTCGCCTTGCCTTCTGCCTGTTTCCATTCAGCGTCCTCCTGATTCCAGCCTTTGTTAATCACATTGACACTCCCGTCCCCGTTCAATGTGTATGTAGCCGATATTTTATCCAGACCTCTTTCAAAGGGGTGATCCAGTCGGGCAATTTCGTACCAGGTTCCCATGTAACGGTTAATTTCAAAGCCATTAATAGCAGTTACGCCTTCAGGAATTCCGGTGCAGCCTGATAACAATGCGGCAATCAACACAAGCAATAATTTCATAATCTCTAAGACGACAGTAAAAGGGAGTTAAATCGTAACCTATAGTGACTAAATTTCCATAATGACTATTCATGCAGCTTTTTAGATTTGTCATTTCGGTCAATGGCGCTGACTTTTTCTGCACCCGCCATCACGCCAAATAAAATGTGCGATGTTCCTGTATAAAGAAAGAACAGAGGAAAATTGTCATCAATCTCTATTGAATTGATTTCACCGTAAAATTCCATTGATCCAATCATCAAAATCAGGAAAAAACCCACTGGAATCATTACCTGAAAATTTTTTCTGAAAAAACAATAACCCAAAATAACAGCTTCCGTCATTGCCAGATAGACCATTATCATCCGCAAATTGTTGTCAAGGGCGCCATAAAGATCTTCGTTAAATTCAAATAAGGAGTAGCTCCCTGATACTGACAAAATGCCCCCGGCTATCAGTACGAAGACTGAAAAGTAGAAATTAATTTCAAAGAGAAATTTGATGCTTTGTAACTCTTTAAATATCATGCCGTTCATCTGTTTTGCCAATGGTTAAACTTAAAAAAGACCCTCCCTTAGACAACTGGGGAGGGTTTATAGAGGAGGACTTTTAGTATGTTCTTTAATCCTTCTACTGGACTGAAGACTTTGTACAAATTCCAGGTGCATTGCTGAACTTCTAAAAAATCAGAAGCGTCAAAAATCTTGTAAGCTAACTTACTCTCCAAAAGCTGTTTTGTCAAATTATAGCTGTACAAAACATGTACAACATGACGAACATAATGATATTAACCTGGTTTTGATGCAAACCAGATCGTTTAATCTAATGATGCACTTCTGGACATCAACAATTTTTCACTGGTTTATAAGCGGCTTTAGTGTCAGTATTGGAAATATGCAGTTTTACCAATGATAAATGTTGTAGTTTGTTCAATATCTATGAGGACAAAGTGATGAAAATACTTATTACCGGCGGCACTGGCTTTATTGGCAGTGCATTAACCCGAAGCTTGATTGTGCAAGGCTGGGAAGTTACCGTTTTAAGCCGAAATCCGGACTCGGTAGAAAAAATATGTGGAACTGGCGTTAAACCACTAAATCATCTGAATCAGCTTAATCCTGAAGATAGCTATCAGGTCATTATCAACCTCGCCGGTGCACCGATTTTTGCTGCCAGGTGGAGCGACGCGCGTAAACAAATTATAAGAGATAGCCGAATCAGTCTGACTCAGCAGCTGGTTGAGTGTATGGCTCGCATGACGGTTAAACCTGAGCTTTTGATCAGTGGCTCTGCTATCGGCTATTACGGCGACCAGGGCGATGTCGTGTTAACCGAACAATCAGCGGCTCGAGAGGATTTTTCGCAAAAACTCTGCGCCGATTGGGAAAGTGAGGCAAAAAAAGCTGCACGATTCGGAGTTAGAGTCTGCTTGATCAGAACCGGCCTGGTGCTTGCCGAAGGCGGTGGCCTATTGCAACGTATGTTACTGCCTTTTCGTTTGGGATTGGGTGGGAGATTGGGCGATGGACAGCAATGGATGTCCTGGATTCATCGGCAGGACTGGATTGCTATTGCTCAAACAATGATAGCTGACACATCCATGCAGGGCGCGTATAACGCAACAGCTCCCAATCCAGTTACCAATAGCGAATTTACCCGGATGCTGGCGCAATGTTTGAAGCGTCCAGCGTTATTTCCTGTTCCTGCCTGGCTATTAAAAATCCTGCTGGGCGAAATGTCAGGTTTGGTGCTGGGCAGTCAGCGCGTGATTCCGGAGCGCTTGCTGGTACAAGGTTTCAAATTTCAATACCCAGACCTTTGCAGTGCATTAAGTCAGGTCCTTGGGCACCCATGAATCAAATTGACAAGTTCTTTTTATTGTTTTTCTATTCTGTTGTCTACAGAATAAATATTATCAACCATTTCTTTAAACCAGGGCGGACGAAACACCAGAATAAACATGCAGATAAGTCCAAGAACAGGAATAGGGGCTATATCTGCAATCATTAACAGTAGCAGAGCGAGGAAATATTTTAATCGGGGAAAGAAAGCAACATGATTCATGAGAGTAGGCCAGTAAATGAACTAGTTGCATAAGATAACATTAATACACTTTTAAGATGAAAAGTCTATTTCGCTGGCTGGTCAACAAGTAAGTTTCCGGATTACAG
>CAYVFT010000023.1:0-1106 GCA_964450225.1 uncultured Crenothrix sp.
AACCCAAAATTTCAGGTGTTCAAAAAATCCGCATCCGTGACCGCGTGAAGTATAGATGGTGCAATCAAACTAACTAATTGGCAGCCACATGGTGCATGTGTATCGCTATTATTGCCAAAAAAATGCCTTGCTGGAAATAAATTATGATTGAAACCCTACTCATCATTGAAGATGAAAAACTATTAGGCTCCGAGTTATCCCGCCACTACCCGCAAATGGGATGCGATGTCCTGCTGGCCAAAAATCTGGCAGAAGCCAGGGTGCTACTGCTTGAGAAAAAAAGTAGAGCCGTCACTGATTCTCTCCGATATGAATCTACCGGACGGTAATGCCCTGGACTTTATGGAAGCGATGAAAAAACAGGTCAGTTATGCCGAATGGCTGTTTTTAAACGGATACGGCAGCGCTCCCGATTCAGTAAGGGCTTTGTTATTGAACGCTGCGTATTATTCGCTGATGGACCGACATTTCCTGGAAAATGGCTACAATTGCCCGGCCAGGAAAACAGTCCAATATCAGGTAGTTTAAGTTCTGGAAATGCAATTTGTCTGCCTTTGGATGGCAGCATGGCTCTGGACGATATGGATCGATTCATAATCAAGACGGCTTTGGATCGGGCGGATAACAATCTGACCGCGGCAGCCAGAGCGCTTGGCGCTACCCGGGAAACGTTACGCTATCGGGTGCGGAAATATAATCTGAAAATAGCCGACGGATTTTGATCTTGAATTGGTATTGCCGTAAAAGAGTTATTCACGGGTTGTGAGCTAACAGGATTGATACCCATTTAAAGAGCGGCGTTCATGCTATGTATCTAACCATTATGTATTTCGGATAATTGGAACACCCAAAAAATTGCTTTCCATATTATTACAACTGGTTGTTTTACACCGAAAATTTGTTTATGACTGGTTGTTTTCCCCCTTTAGGTTGAACCGTTTTTATTGTATAAATCCTATTACCATTTGATTTGTAAGTATTTATTATTAGTGGCCTATAAGTTGCTTGAGATATTGTATAGGAAGGAATCTATTATATTAACAAGGTTGTCACTTTCAATCCGGTATCAAAGAAGGAGGAGGTATACAGCAATAAAATGATGTTTT
>CAYVFT010000023.1:1206-37887 GCA_964450225.1 uncultured Crenothrix sp.
ACTTTCAATCCGGTATCAAAGAAGGAGGAGGTATACAGCAATAAAATGATGTTTTCAAAAAAACCTATTAAAACAATTGTTTGTTAATGGTTATCAACTAGAGGAAATAGTTATGAATAAAAATACTTATCTTGGTTTGGCCTTGGCTGTTTGTATGGGGCTTGTTTCTGCGCCTTTGTTTGCGGAAGTTACACCTGCTCCCGAACATCCTGCTAATATCACTGCGCCTGCTACAACCGCTACAGAGCATCAAGAAGCGGCCGCACTTCATAAGCAACACGCGGAGCATCACAAAGCTATGGCAGAGCATCATAAGTCAGTGGCTGCAGATTACAAGAAAGCAGGACATCATGATTTACAAAAACACCATGAAGCGATGGCTAAACAGCATGAGGCACTGGCCAAAGAACATGAAAAAACAGCGGCAACTCATGAAAAGATGGCAAAGCCCAAGTAGTCCAAAGATTACTTGCCTTATTTGAAATAAAACAGGGCAGTTCCTTTGATCTGTCCTGAATTTTCAACTTTATGTACATCTTTTTTTCAGGAAAGATATTTTCAACAATGTATAAAAACAATTATTTATTAATGTATATAAGGCAATAGTTTCAGTTTCAGTTTCAGTTAAGGTTCATCACCTATAGTTTGAACGGAACATTTATTTTTACATGAATAAGTAAATGATTTTTATTGATACTCCGTTCATGGTGAATATCGATTATTCAATGCAATTTTTAGCTCGAATGCAGGTTCCATAAATAAAAGGTGTCCACCAATCAAATAGCATAACGCTTGCCGCTTGAAAGATGGAGACGATCAAAATTAAAAACTAAGGTATATATGCAAACTCTCTTTAAACGAACATGCGATGCTCGCATTTTCCTGGCATCGCTGCTGGTACTCACATCAATCATCCTGTTAAACAGTCCAGACGCTGAGGCCATGCCCAGTTTTTCCCGGCAAACGGGCCAAGCCTGTAGCTCATGCCATACCCAATCCTTTGGTCCTAACCTCACGCCTTTCGGTCGTGATTTCAAGCTGGGCGGTTACACGATGGGCGGCGGCAGCGGCAAGGCCGCCGAATTGCCGAAATTCAGCGGTATGGTCATGGGGTCATTCACCAATACCCAGAAAGCGCAGACGGTACAAAGCGCGGATCAACCGGATGCAGCACTCCGACCTACCTATAGCCCAAATAACAACGTGACTTTCGACGAAGCGTCGTTGTTTTATGCGGGTCGTATTTATGGCAAAGTTGGTGCATTCAGCCAGTTAACTTATAACGGTTATGAGAAAAAATTTGAAATGGATAACACCGATATCCGTTTTGCCGATCAACTGGATTTGGATTCCCTGATAGGCTTGGACATCCCAATGACTTACGGCATCTCGTTAAACAATAACCCGACCGTACAGGACTTGTGGAATACCACCCCCGTCTGGGGCTTTCCTTATACCGGCAGTGGCGTACAGCCTGATGTTGGAGCCAGTCCATTGCTTGATGGAGCGTTGGGATCTCAAGTAGGTGGCGCTACCGCTTATACGATGATTAACAATTTGCTTTATCTGGAAGCCGGCGCTTATGGCTCATTTTCAAGTAATTTTCAAAATGCATTCGGTATTCCCGGGCCTGACAGGGTTAGTCTCAACGGTGCCGCTCCCTACTGGCGCGCAGCCCTGCAACATGATTGGCAGGGTCATTATTTTGAATTGGGGCACTTCGGTATGAGTGCCGATGTTTATCCTGGACGTGACAGCACTTATGGTTCAAATAACTATACCGATATCGGTTTCGATGCAACTTATCAGTATATGGCGAATCCGAAACATATCTTTGAAGCCAAATCAGCCTATATTTATGAAGATCAGAATCTATCTGCAGATCGTGGAGCGGCAGGTGATCCGACAACGGGTAGAACTTATCTCTCAACATATAATATCAATCTTGCTTATACGTACGATCAGACCTACGGCTTGACTTTCGCGTATAAGAAAATAAACGGCTCTCATTCTCCCGTAGTGGAGGAGGGTATCGTCATTGATCAAACCCGGCCAAACAGCCAATTCTATACAGCTGAACTGGTCTATGTGCCGTTTGGCAAATCCACTTCGTATCTGAGTCCGTGGCTGAATTTGCGCACCAGTTTGCAGTATATTGGCTATTCACAAGCCAATGGCACAAACGTTGATGCTCAATTCAACAACACCTTCATGGTGAACGGTTGGTTGGCGTTCTAATTTGAATCAGCCCGGCTGCTTCAGCCAAGCTGATCTGGTTATGCCATAAGGTGCAGGCAAAGCAAAAAAGACTTTGCCTGCAACTGTTTTTATAAAATCAACAATCAAACTATTCCCTACCCCTTGTTCAGGTATCATTATGATCAAAGAACGTTATACCCGCTTTAAAGACATTTCAGTAAGCGAAAGAATTTTAAATACCGTGTTCCTACTCACCATCGGACTTGGTTATCTGATGGCTCTTGCTAATATGTATTACACTCATCAGGGCCTTGACGGTAAAGCCGGACTATCGGTTGAAGATGTTGTCATCAGTTATCATGGGGGAAATAACCAAACCCGTTTAGGTACTGTAATCAATGGAATTATGGGATCTAATTTGAGATATACCAGCGACAAAGATGTCATCTTGCAATGGATACAGCATGGTGCCGACGAACCAGAATATAACAAAAAAATTGCCCCGATATTAAACCGGGGCTGTATTTTGTGCCACACCCCCAGCATTAATCCTTCCTTACCCGATTTAGCACATTACGCTACTGTAGCAGAGGTCGCCCATGGGGTGGCGCAACAATATCTACGTTAGATCGCGTATCGCATATTCATTTATTCGGCATCGCTTTCATTCTATTTTTTATAGGCAAAATCTTTTTGCTCTGTGACATCAATGTTTATGTAAAAAGAGTAGCGGTAGTGATTCCGTTTGCGGCAATGCTACTGGATGTGTTGTCATGGTTTATTACCAAATCAACACCCTCCTTTGCCTATGTGGTTGTTTACAGTGGCGCTTTAATGGGGCTTTCCATGGGCTTGCAAATCCTGCTCAGCGTTTATCAGATGTGGTTTTATTCCAGGAAAACGACGGACTCCTAAATTTTGTAATTAACTAAAGTAAGCAATAACGACGGGGCGGTACATGTGCCGCCAGTAGTTCCATGAAAGTATCTCCAGGACCCTTGGTCAAGATATCAGGCTGAAAAATGCAGAGCGCCTGGTCTATGAGCGGCCTCAGAGCCTGACAGAAAAAAAACGGTCCTTTAACTCTTGCAGGAAGATTAATGGGTAATGACCCAACATCCAGCGTAAGCGTCATACCGCAAACAAGCGCATTTATTGTTAGTTTATAGTTTAGCAATCGTCTGAAACGCTATTCATTGTTATATTGTGATGATAAACACAGAAACTCCTAATGAGAAGCCATATTTATGATAAAACGCATAATGAAAAATCATAATTCCAATTCCAATGATCTCTCTCATCACATTTTGCCGAATTCCGCGGCGATGGTTGGCGCCTGTATCATGGTCATCAGTATCGTTAAAAGTATGGGGCCAGGGCTGACGAACCACCTGATTGATAAAGCGTTAGCTGTTGATAGCTTATTGTTCATGGTTAGCGCTTTACTTTCATTTTTATCGATTCGTTTAAATCAGTCCACTGAACATCTGGAGCGTTGGGCGGAAATGATCTTCTTGATAGGATTGGTTTCAATGACACTGATCACATTGATTTTCTCTTTTGAGATTATTTAATTAAGACTTTGCATATTCACGTTAGCGTACCAATAGTCAAAAAATATTCCATTATCACAGGAGTCACTCTTTTATTCACTGCGTCTGCACCTGTTTCTAAGCCATCCAGCGAGTCGTGCCCTTACCAAGCGGGGCAAAGTGGGGCAGACACATACCCGGAGATGCTGCTCAACACCGAAATTCCTATTGACCACATTATTTTGTGGTTATGCAGGAAAATCGCTCATGGACCACTATTTTCATATACTTCCTATAGTAACAAGCACTAGACCGGATGAAATTTGCTCTGGCATTTTTTGTTAAACTGGATGCCGCTTTCTATTGAGCCGGATTCAAATGAAAGATGTCATCAGCACCTTCAATTTTCAATTCGTCATCTTGGGTCTGATCGGGTAGTAAATCACTTTCCGGTTTCGATGTTGTCGGCGGTATCGGTTTATTGATGGCTTGATACAAGGTCTGTTTGGGTGGACTGTTATGTTTGCTGTTTTGACCAACCGCAAGATCCTGTATTTCGCCATCATCAAATATTTTCAAATTGACCGGTTGTCCATTGTTTTTTCCCGTCAATTGGAAATAACGCTTTTGAACACTTTCGACTTCATCAACCTTGAGATTAGGGTAAAGTTGGTTGAGTTGTTTCATGATAGGAAATGGAATATCGAAAAAAGGTATTTCTTTAGCCATTTTTATTATGGCGCCATCGGCTGCAACAATCATGTCGGTATCAATAAAATCCTTATTATTAACTGTTTTGGTGCTTACAATTTCAAACTTGACATAACCGGTATCTGTCACTTTTTCGATCTTGGTAATAGTGTTTTGATCAATGGAATTTGCAACCGTAGTACGCACGGCATCCGGCAAAGCGTCGAACTTTACAGTAGAACGTTCTTCGGCGGCGATTGTTACAGACGAAATTAGGCTAAAAATTATCCATCCAATTTTTTTGTAGCACATTACGACTCTCCAGTTTGATAGTGTTAGCTCATAATAAGTTAAATTTTTACGAAACGAAAAAATAGACGCTTTGCCACTTCCGCCGTTACGAGATAAAGAACGACGATGCCCCCCAATAAAACCAGCACATTAAGCGGCAGCGGTTGGAAGCCAATTAGCGTTGCGAACGGCAGATAAGGCAAAGCCAAAGTAACGAAGACAATAGTGAATGTGGCGATCACCAGATAGTTGCCGGGGCGGCTTTGGAAAACGGATTTTCTGCTACGAACAACAAAAACAATCAAAGCCGCCGAGACCACCGATTCCAGAAACCAACCGGTGCGAAATTGCTCGACGGGCACCTGTAACCACCAGAGCAGACCGAAGGTCAGATAATCGAATATGGAACTGACGATGCCGAAGGTAAACATGAATTTGCGAATAAATTGAATATCCCAGCGCCGGGGTTGAGTTACCATTTCAGCGTCTACATTATCCGATGCGATGGTCATTTCCGGAAAATCTGTCAGCAGGTTGGTCAATAGAATTTGTTTGGGCAGTAACGGCAAAAAAGGGAGGAATAACGATGCGCCGGCCATGCTGAACATATTGCCGAAGTTGGAACTCGTTGCCATAAATACATATTTTAAAGTATTGGCAAAGGTAATGCGGCCCTCCTTGACACCTTTGACCAGCACGTCCAGATCTTTTTCCAGCAGGACGATTTGTGCGGTTTCCTTCGCAACATCGGCGGCGCTATCGACCGAAATACCAACATCGGCGGCATGCAGCGCAGAAACATCGTTGATACCGTCGCCCATATAGCCGACTACAAAACCGGCTTTCTTCAGGGCGATGATAATTTGTTCCTTCTGGTTGGGCTCGACTTCGGCAAATACACTCACTTCAGCCACTTGATTCATCAGTGCGTTTCCACTTATTTGTGCGATCTCTGGGCCGGTCAGGATTTTGGAGCCGGAAAGTCCCAATTGCTGGCTGACTGTTTCGGCAACCAGACGGTTATCTCCAGTTATGATTTTAAGGGTAACGCCCAGTTGTCTCAGTTGCTCAATGGTTTGGGCGCAGTTGGCTTTGGGCGGATCGAAAAGTGTGAGAACCCCCAAAAAACGCATTCCCGTTTCGTCGTCTTTATCCAAGTCCTTTTCAGCATCCATGACTTTGTAAGCAACGCCCAAGGTACGCAAACCTTGAGCGCTGTAGGATTCATAGCTTTGTTCAATATCTTCGCGAACCTCATCGATAGCTGTCAGGGTCCCGTCGCTGTTTTCAACATACGAGCAGGCAGCCAGTACGTTTGTCAATGCGCCTTTGGTTATCAGAACACTTGAGCCTGAATCCGAAATCAGCATACTTAAACGCTTACGATAAAAATCGTACGGAATTTCAGCCAACTTGCGACAATCCTTGACATCGAAAGTACGATAATTACGGATCGCTTCATCGATTGGATTATTGAAGCCGGTCTCATAAAAAGCATTCAGATAAGCGAAACGAGCTACATTGTCACTGGGTTCACCACTTGCTGACAAGGCGCCTTTTAAGTGAACCTTGCCTTCGGTTAAGGTGCCGGTTTTATCGGAACACAAAACATTCATACTGCCGAAATTCTCGATGGAAGCCAACTGTTTGACAATGACTTTTTCTGCGGCCATACGCTTGGCGCCATGCGCCAGGTTAATACTGATCACCGCCGGCAATAATTGCGGCGTCAACCCTACGGCCAGCGCCAGTGCAAACAGAAATGAATCCATCACCGGTTTATGCAGATAGACATTTACGGCGAAAATCATAATGACCAGGATTAACGTGACTTCCATCAGCATATAGCCAAAGCGCCTGACGCCGCGTTCAAAATCGGTTTCAGGCGCTTTGAGCTTGATTCGCCCGGACAGTTTGCCGAATTCGGTACTTTGTCCGGTGGCGACGATTAACGCTTTCGCTTCGCCGCTTTGCACATGCGTGCCCATCCATAAGGCATTGCTGCGTTGGCTGAGCGGCGCATCGACGGCAACGAGTCCCGGTGATTTTTCGACCGGATAACTTTCGCCGGTAAGAATAGCTTCATCGATGAAAAGATGGTCGGCCGTCAATAATAGACAATCGGCCGGAATGATATCTCCCGCTTTCAAAACAACGATATCGCCAGGGACTAATTCATCAACCGCAACGTCCGATATGGCGCTGTTGCGCAATACCGTTACCTTGATCTGCACCAGAGCCAGTAATTTTTGAACGGCATCGGCCGCCCCTTTTTCCTGCCAGAAACCCAGAATTCCACTGGTCATGACGATGGTCAAAATAATCATGGCATCGACTTTGTCATGCAGGAAAAAGGATATTCCTGTAGCAAACAACAAAATCAGGATAATCGAGCTTTTAAACTGCGCTAACAACAGGCGCAAGGGGCCGGTTTGTTTCTTGCCTTTCAATTGGTTGGCTCCGAAACTTTTAATGCGTTCCCGTGCCTCCTCATCGCTCAATCCCTGTGCCGAGGTTTGCAGTCGCTCCAGATAAGCTTCAACAGCAATAGCCCAGAACGCTGAAGCACTATTTGTTGTCGTGGACGGTTTCGGTGTAGTCATCGTACTCTCCGTGATCATGACGGAAGTCTAGTCATACTTTTTCTATAAGCGAAATACCTCCTTTAATCGATACAAGGTTAAAGGAGGTTCCACTGTGATTTACTTGCCGGGGTGAATGACCTTATTCTTCAATGTAGCAAGAGAGGCTTTGATTTTATCCCAGACGGCCGCTGATTTCTTCGAATGAATAACGTCTTTTATATCGTCGATAGCGTTGTAAAGCTGTTTATAATCATCCTTGGCGCCGTAGCCTAACAGTTCAGCCAGTTTCAATTTATCCTTGGCTGCATCGGTCAGTTTCAGAATTTCCGTTCTGCTGGCTGCTTGAGTCAAATCGCTTTTATGTTCCAACTCTGACGCTGCTGTTAACAAAGCTTCGGCTCTCAGCACCGGTAATGGCATGATCTCAGTGGTTTTAACCAACAGGTTGAGAACATCATACAGATCGTCTTCCGCCTCATCCGTTTTACCATTATTTATGAGGTTGACCGCCGCTTTGATAGCCACAGGGAAAGTACCGAGAGGAATGCTTGTGGTGGTGATACGCATTTCGCTAATGAGCTCATCCAGGATATGACGGGCGTCCTGAACTTTGTGAGCTTCAAGCAAATCATCGGCTGCATCGGTCAACTTTTTAACTTGTTTGGAATCACCGTCAAAATCGTATACGTCCGCTTCCACATTGGCCGGTAATAAGCTTAACCCCGGATACTTGGCTAACAGAATATCGAGTTTACCCGAGACATCCTGTAACATTGCCAATGCTTTTTTGGGATCTTTTTTTTGTAATGCCATAAGGGCGTTCTGAGTGCCTATGACTGCTTCCAAAGCCTCATGCTCCACTTTTAGTAGCCTTTCTTCAAGTATTTTGTCCTTTGTTGCCAAAGATTCTTGTGGTTTGGCTATTGGAGAAGGTTTCGAAGGAGCCGCATTGGTTGCTGCTGAAACACTCATGGCAGAACCGATTATTGCAGTTAAAGCAATCGTCACCGCTGCGGCTGATTTTTTCAATGTATGTCTTTTCATGGTTTTCGCCTCATAAAAATGTTAGTTAAATCGGCTGATTAGCCGATAGACCTGAGATCAAGACCTTTTCCTGGATTATGCTACCGTTTGCCTGGTGGCTCTGGACTGCTTGGAAAGAGTCTTGCTTCTTCTAATTCAGTATTAAGCAAGTTGTATGCCAAATATATGACGGCATGAGTAACAGGAAAACGGTGTGTGGGTAAATTACCGCCAAAGCCACATCTGGAGCTTTAGTCTCGGCTGCGTCATCGCTTTTTCCACGGTTAAATTAATTATCATTCAGGCCGGTATTCAGTGCCGTGAAATGCTTGACACAGTTTAATACACACAGGGGTTTGGTTGATTACAACCAATGCCATGGCTATTTGCTTTGAAACGAAATCAAAGGCAAAAAACCATATGGGGATTTGGAGTTTTGTGTAGAAAATTAAAGCGGTTCGATATTTTGAACCTGTGCATGAAGCACAGTTGCTCAACTATTTGAAAGCGACCACTATTACGGTGGGATTGCTTATGAATTTTGGGAATGGGCCAACGTTTAAACGGCTCGTTTACAATAAATGGCAAAAGTAATCTGTTTTATTCTGTGTCAATCCGTGGCTGAATAGTTACCAAATGTTTTTAAAATGTGAAGCTAAAAAGCACTATCGTTACCATTTTCTTGATGAGTGACGCCTACATAGGGCAAAAATGAAAAGGAAACGGGCGGTTTACTTTAATATATCTCTAGCTCTCTCTTCGGACAAAATCGATTTTGAAGCTAAGTAACCCACATCCTTTTTTATAACCTCGCTATCCAAATTAACACTATCCATAGTCTTTAAATCCGCTATTGCGGCACGAATATGAACATCGTCCGCATAAGCGGTAGATATGCCGATGAGCTCTCCCGTCGTAAACCTGTCCTTAAATGCTTGTAGAGGTATAGTTCTGGACTTACCACCATACTCTGCAAAAGAGGCAACAGGTAAAGAGTAGAGTAATATAATGAGGGGGACTAATTTAAGCATTTTAATACCTATAGTTGAATACCTATCAAGAACGAAAAAAATCCGTGTAATCTGCTGTTAAATAGGCATGCAGTCAAACATATCCATATTTTTAAGACAGAAAATGATAAATCGCACGCCGGGCTTTTTTTCTGGCGTCATCATCGTTTTCAGCGATGAGATTAATCACAGTTCTTATCTGACTTCCCACTAACACACGCAAAAAATAACCGTCTTGTTCATATACCAATTCGACATCCATCCATTTTTCAACAATTCGTAACATATAAAGCCCTTATTCAGCAAAATATCCAGGTTACACAACACAAGATACAGCAAATGTTATGCCAATACATGATTGCAGGAGTAGCGCGGTTTTTAAAAAATTTATTAATGATCATAGGTTGAAATAAACCGAACCAACGGTGTATTTAAACAATCAGAAAGAAAATGGTCCTTTTCATACGGATCAAGTGGTTGTTAGTAGAGGAACAGCATAAAAACTAACCTTATCGTCCCTAAACGCAATCCTGCATGACGATTAATTTCAAAGAGCTGGTGCGCCACGACTTTTCCAGACAAAATGCAACGAAATAAATTTTCCGGCATAGGAAACATTACAAAAGGGTATAGTTCTGGAATGCTTCCTGCAATGTAGTTCAGGTTATTCTATTTTTGAACTCAGGCAATCCCGCCTGATATAAAAGAGGTTTAATAAATGAACAAACAGCACAATATAATTCCAACAGCCTTGTTTGCAATGGTCTTGATAGCCGGCGCGTTCGCAAGCGAAGCACAAGCAGGTGAATCGAAGGACAAGGAGGCCAAGGAGCTACAGCTTTTTAGCCAGGCCAAAATCTCCTTATCCGAAGCGATCAAGGCAGCGGAGCAAAAAACTGGCGGCAAGGCCATTGAAGCTGAATTGGATGATGAATCAGACACCGTTCAGTTCGAGATTGAGATTCTCAAAGACGGCAAGATTCATGAAGTCCTGGTCGATAGCATAACCGGCAAGATCCTTAAAGTTTCGCTGGAGGATGAATCTAACGAAAGTACAGAAAACGAGAAAGAATAAGTACTATGCCGGGGAATTACTCCCCGGCATTCATTTGAAACCATGAAAATATTAATTATTGAAGATGATAAGGAAACCCGGGATTATGTCTCGGCAGGGCTTAAAGAAGCCGGCTACACTATCGATTCGGCAACGGATGGTTATGAAGGTTTGCACCTTGCTAAAGAGGCAAGGTATGACCTGCTCATTGTCGATCGAATGTTGCCCGGCATTGATGGGCTTACGCTAGTAAAAACCTTGCGCAGTACTGGTTGTACTGTTCCGGTGCTGTTCCTTACCACGATGTGCGGGATTGATGATCGTGTTGAAGGCCTGAATGCCGGCGCCGACGATTATCTGGTTAAACCGTTCGCATTCAGTGAGCTAAGCGCACGGGTTAATGCGTTGCTACGCAGACCAAGGGAAACAGTGGAGCAGAAAATCTTGCTGGTTTCAGGTCTTGAAATCGACCTGATAAAAAGACTGGTCAGGCGGAGCGGGCAAATCATTGATCTTCAGCCAACCGAGTTTCGCCTGCTCGAGTATCTTGTTCGCCATGCCGGACAGGTGGTCACTCGCACCATGCTGCTTGAAAACGTCTGGGATTTTCATTTTGATCCCAAAACCAATATTGTCGAAACGCATATCAGCCGCTTGCGCAGCAAGCTCAATGCCGGAAACAAGCCCGATCTTATTCATACCGTTCGTGGCGCAGGATATAGGATTCATGAAGCTGCCTAGCATTGTTGGCACCATCAGCTTTAAACTCTCAGCGTTATATTTGCTACTTTTTTTGTGTTCATTTTTGTCCATTGGTATAGCCGTTTATTTGTTGACGAACCATACACTGGAACAACAACTTAAAAACAGCATCGAAACGGAAGCCGTCCGGCTGGAATCCGAATTTGACTCAGGCGGAATAGCCGAACTAAAAGACGAGATTGACGAAGTTGATGAACGGGGATTGCATCCTCTTTTTGAATACGGCGTTATTGATCGGAATGGCAAGTTGCTAGCAGGAAATCTCAATAATTTTCAATCTTCCGAGGGTTGGCAGACCGTCATGCAAACATCGGCGGCCGATAAACCTGGAAAAGAACTTTTCTACATCAGGATCATGGCTCTGCCAAACGCTATTTGGCTGGGTGTCGGCCATAGCGGCGACTATATTCAAAATGCCGGCAAAGCGATTATTCAGGCCTTTCTTTGGGGCTTCGTTTTGGTTATCTTGCTGGGCGCAGGCGGTGGACTGTATCTCAGCCGCGCTTTCCTGAGAAAAATCGACAGCATTACCCAATCAACACAAGCCATTATTGCCGGTGACCTGAAACACCGGCTGCCTGTTTCAACAAACCGCGATGAACTGGATAACCTGGCTTTAGTGCTGAACCAGATGCTGGATAAAATCGGTTCATTAATCGAGAATATTCAGCAAGTCTCCAATGATATAGCGCACGATCTGCGCACGCCAGTCAGTCATTTAAAATTCAGGCTTGCAGACGCTCTGAGCAGGAATCTAACGGCCGAGCAATACAAGGAGCGGATCGCTTTTGCCACCCAGGAAGTCGATACGATACTCGAAACCTTCTCCGCCATGTTGAGAATTTCCCAGATTGAATCCGGCTCCCGTCGAAGCGGGTTCAAAATCGTCAATCTCAGCGATATCGTTGTATCCGTGACCGACGCGTTGTATCCGGTTGCTGAGGAACAGGGTAAAACCATCTGCGCAGACATTGCCCCGGAAGTATTACTAACCGGTGATAAAGAACTGCTGACGCAACTGGTCTTTAATCTGGTGGATAATGCCATCTTGCACACCCCCAAAAACACACAGATCAACGTCATTCTGCGCTCTTCAGACGCTCAAAAAGAATTGTCTATTGCCGATAACGGTCCAGGAATTGCCGAAGAGAATCGCTTGAAAGTATTTCAACGTTTTTACCGGCTTGAACAGAGTCGCACAACCCCAGGTAACGGCCTTGGCCTGAGCATCGTTGCAGCGATTGCCGATCTTCATGGCGGAACCATAACACTGGAGGATAACAATCCGGGTCTTAAAGTAGCGCTCCTGCTCCCCACAAGACCGGGCAATACAGCATGAAGTTATTAGCATCAGGATTATTTTGTTTATTGCTGGGCTGTTCTCAATACCAATCAAAAGCACTGACGGAACAGGCCGTTCAACAACAACTTGAAACTCCCACAGCACAGCAGCTAAGCATTCAAGCCGCACAGATCAGGCATCCTTTGCTCAAATCGGTACCCTTTAATATCGAGGACGGTTTATCGCCGGATGAAGCAGCTATTTTAGCGGTGTTGCGTAATCCTGAATTACGCGCCGCACGGGATCATCACGGCATCGCCAATGCGCAGCTGCTACAAGCGGGGTTACTGCCGAATCCGGTTTTCTCCTACAGCTTCGCCGCATTAAGCGGCGGACTTGATCAAGGCAAGGTTACCGGCCTTGGACTGGGTCTTGGTTGGGAAGTCACATCATTGATTACGCAGTCGAATAAATTAACCGCGGCGGAAGCGGAACAACAAGCCGTTGATTTAAACATTGCCTGGCAGGAATGGCAAATTGCCCAGGGAGCAAAAACGGCTCTCTACCAACTGCTGGTTTACTCTCAACAGCAGCTGTTGCTGGAAGAAATGTTGCTGCGTCTTGAAAGCAATCGTGTGCGGATACAACAGGCAGCGGATGAAGGTCTGGTTACAGAGCTGGATCGCGTCGCGGCTTTCAGCGCCAAGAATGGCATCGATGTCCGCTTGCAAGCCGTCATGCAGCAAAAAAACCAACAACAGCAACGCCTGAACAGGGCGTTGGGACTTAAACCTTACGAGCCTGTCAAGTTACAGCAAGACCTGGCATTAGCCGACGAATGGACAGCTCCCGCTTACGACAAGCTAACGCAGGATTTGAGCAATCGGCGTCTGGATTTAATGGCCTTACAACAGGCTTATAAAAATCAGGATGAACAAGTCAATATCAAGGTATTGCAACAGTTTCCAACAATCAGCATCGGCTTCAGCCAGTCCAAAAACCCCAGCGCCTATTACACACTGGGCGCGGGTGTAACAGTAACTTTGCCGGTATTCGACCAAAATCAGGGCCAGATTGCCCTTGCCGTAGCGACACGGCAGCAACTATTTGATGAATACACGAATCGCGTATTTCAATCGCAAGCGGATATTGCTGAGTTGCTGGTTAACGTCGCATCGTTAAACAAGCAAATTCAATCTCTTCATAAGGCAATTCCAGACCTGGAAAATCTGGTAAATGCCTACAAGCTGGCAATCGAACATGGGCAAATCGATGTGCTCAATTATTACGTCAGCTGGAATAATTTGACCGACAAAAAAATAGAACTGCTGACATTACAGCTACAGTTGGTTGAAGCGCGCATCGCCCTGGAGATTGCGACGGGGATTTATCATTTAGAGGTTTCATTTTCTCAAGGAAAATCATGAGATCCAATTCAAAGACAATCATCGTCAGTGTTTTATCTGCGCTATGCGCTATCAGTTGCACCTTGGATAAGCCGGCAGAAAAACCGGAACGCGCGCCAGAGCCCATTGCCCAGGTTCAAACCATCAAACTTCAAAAGTCTGAAATCAGCGAAACCTTAAGCGTTTATGGCACTGTTTTACCTTGGCCTGACAAGTTGCAGACCATTAGCGTACCTTATACCAGTCTTGTTGAAAAAGTTCAGGTTAATGAAGGGCAATTAGTTCAGCAAGGCGCTTTATTGCTTACGCTTAAACCTGGAGATGATGCCACTTTACAATTGGAACAAGCGCGCAAAGAGCTAAAAGCGGCTTTGCGTGAACAACAACTCTTGCAAGAACGTATACGCCTGAAGCTGGCGACTCAGACTGACCTGGTAGCCGTTCAACTTCGCTCCGAACAAGCGAAAGCAATGCTTGATAATTTGACTAGCCGAGGCATCAACCGAAACCAACAAATTAAAGCCGGGCAAGCCGGCATTATCCATTTAGTCAGTGTCCAGCAAGGACAAATCGTGCCGGCAGGTAGTCCATTGCTACAACTGGTTGACCAAAACCAGTGGGTAGTGCGTTTGGGTGTTGAACCTGAAGATTTTGAGCGTCTGCAACTTAATCAGCCAGTGTTGCTAACCCCCGTCAATAAACCCGTTGCTCAACCGGTTAAAGGACGCATTGCAACCATCGCTCATCAAGTTGACCCCGCAACGCGCTTGCTCAACATCTTTGTCAGGCCGGAGTCAAACCAGCAATTATTAATCAATGATTTTGTTGAAGCGCAGATCATTGTTTCATTGGCGAACGCTTTAGTAGCGCCCCGTCAGGCACTCTTGCCCGATGGCAACGCTTACAGTTTATTTACTATCGAAAACGGCCATGCCGTTAAACATCCGGTACAAGCGGGTCTGGAAAATGACAGTCAGATTGAAGTCATCGCCAATGATGTAAAGGAACTGGATGACATCGTGGTTTTAGGCAATTACGAACTTGAGGACGGCATGGCGGTTGAGGTGAAACAACCATGACGCAATGGGCCTATCATCATCGCCGCTCAATCCTGTTTGCACTGGGCCTGTTCGCCATTGCCGGCTTTATTACCACCTTCAGCACCCCCGTCAGTTTATTTCCTGAAGTCACATTCCCCAGAGTCGTCATCAACATGGAAGCAGGAGACAGGCCTGCGGAACGCATGGTGATCGAAGCAACGTGGCCGGTGGAAGAAGCCGTGCGGGCTGTGCCGGGCGTGTTGAGTGTACGTTCCAATACCAGTCGCGGCAGTGCCGATATTTCCATTAACTTTGTCTGGGGACTCGATATGGTCTCGGCAATGATGCAGGTGGAAGCGGCGATTAATCAAATCCGTTCCGCGCTGCCGGCGGCATTGGCATTTACGGTGAAGCGCATGGAACCGACGGTATTTCCAGTGCTGGGTTACAGTTTGACATCGGCTAAACAATCGCAAGTGGAATTGCGGGATATTGCGCAATATCAAATTCGCCCACTTTTATCGGCGATTCCCGGCGTTGCCAACATCGAAGTGCTGGGCGGCGAGGTCGCAGAATATCAGGTTATCGTCAATCTGGCGCGGCTCAATGCACTGGGTTTAAGTCTGGATGATATTGCCAAAGCCTTGTCAAACGCCAATGTGATTCAAGCGGTTGGCCGACTGGAGCAAAACTATAAACTGTATTTGGTGCTGGCGAATACACAATTACAAAATCCCGGACAGATTGCCCAGACGATTTTACGCAGCGTTAATAATGGGCTGGTGTTTCTGGAAGATGTCGCGCAAGTGGTTAAAACCACCGCGCCGCAATGGCAGCGCGTTACCGCCGATGGTAAAGATACGGTGTTGTTTCAGATTATTCAACAACCGGGCGGTAGTACGGTGAACATTGCCCGGGCCGTCCAAAAACAGCTGGAACTCATGCAAAAGAAATTACCTGCCGGTATCAGGATAGCCAAGTGGTATGACCAAAGCGATTTGATCGTCGCCTCGGCATTGAATGTGCGAGAAGCGTTGTTAATCGGCTTGGGCCTGGCAATTGTAACCCTGTTGGTGTTTCTACGGAATGGCAAAGCAGCAGTGATTGCGGCGATTACCGTACCGATGGCCCTATCAGCAACCGCACTAGTGCTGTACATAACTGGACAAACTTTTAATATCATGACGCTGGGAGGGATGGCGGCGGCAGTAGCGTTAATTATTGATGACGCAATTGTCATAATTGAACACATTATGCGCCGGATGCGCGATGGCGCGGGCAGCTATCTGAAGCGTATCCATCTGGCCGCCAGTGAGTTCAGTAAACCACTGGCTGCTTCATCAGCCGCAACCATCGTCACGCATATACCCCTGGCCTTTTTGTCGGGAGTCAGCGGCAGTTTTTTTAAAGCCTTGTCGTTGACAATAGCCTCGGTGCTGGCTATCTCATTTCTGGTGGCGTGGCTGGCTGTGCCGCTGCTGGCCTCCCATGCCTTGAACCCTAAGGATTTTCAGCACGAAACGCAGGGCCGCATTACACGCTGGTTTCATCTACGCTACGCAGGCTTAATGGAGCGCGTGTTGTCGCGTCCGTGGGTCATATTAGCCACCTTATTACCGTTATTGGCAGGCGGTTTTTTCGCTTGGCAAAACACCGACACCGGATTTATGCCGTCAATGGATGAAGGCGGTTTTATCCTTGATTACCGCGCCGCACCGGGTACGTCAGTCTCGGAAACTGACCGATTACTTCGGCAAGTTGAAGTCATTGTGCGAAACATACCCGAAGTTGAAACCTATTCGCGCCGTACCGGATTGAGTCTTGGCGGACACATTACCGAAGCCAATGAAGGTGACTTTTTTGTGCGTTTAAAGCCCTTACCGCGCCGCAGCCTGGAAAAAGTCATGGATACGATTCGCGAACAGGTGCTTGCCAAAGTGCCGGGGCTGGAAATCGAAATGGCCAAGCTCATGGAAGATATGATTGGCGATTTAACCGCCATGCCGGAACCTATCGAAATCAAGCTGTATTCCGATGATGGTGCGTTATTGGCGAAGCTTGCGGACAAGGTCGCACATGAACTGGAAAAAATTCCGGGTGTTGTCGACATCAATAACGGCGTGATTCCCGCAGGCGATGCGTTAAATATTCGGGTGTTTCGCGACAGGGTTGCCCTGGATGGATTGAGTTCGGAAGATGTCAACCTGGCCTTGAATAATTATTTAAGTGGCGCTACGCCTACGCAAATAAAGGAAGGCATCAAAATGATCAACGTGCGCGTCTGGATACCTGACAGTGAACGTTCCAGTATCAATGCACTGAATAATCTGCGCATTCGTGCCCCTGACGGTCATTTGGTGCCGCTCAAACGCGTTGCTGAAATCAGCACCGAAACCGGACAGGCACAAATCAGGCGCGATAATTTAAAACGCATGGTTGCTGTAACTGCGCGTATCAGCGGGCGTGATTTGGGTTCGACCATTGCTGATATCACTAAAGTCCTGGATCAGCCGGAAATGCTGCCGCGCGAAGTATATTATATGCTGGGTGGTTTATATGAACAGCAACAGGTTGCCTTTAAAGGCATGCTGGCGGTTTTTTTATCAGCAGTCGCACTGGTTTTTGTTTTGCTGCTGTATTTGTACGAGTCCTTTCCGGTGGCTTTAGCCATGGTTTTCACGACATTATTATCGGTAGCGGCGGTATTTATCGGTTTATGGCTCACGCATATCGAGTTAAATATCATGGCCATAATGGGCATGACGATGGTGATCGGAATTGTCACCGAAGTGGCCATTTTTTATTATTCTGAATATGAAAGCCTGCCTGATAGCGTGAAAGGCATACAACGTATGATTTTTGCAGGCAATAACAGAATGCGCCCTATTGCGATGACAACCTTTGCAGCTATTTTTGCCTTAATGCCGTTGGCAATAGGCTTGGGAGCAGGTTCGGATATGCTGCAACCACTGGCGATTGCAATCATCTCCGGACTTGCTGTCCAGATTCCACTGGTTTTAGTGGTATTACCAAATTTTTTAGCGTTTTCCAGAGGGCATAGGTAACAATGCGTATTTCTTCCGGTACTGTCGGTTGCTAAAAATATAAAACAAAGGGGCTTTTCGGCCGGCGATATACGACGTTAATGGACATAGGTACTACACAAGTACCCGCCCTGTCAAACTCTGGTAAGATGTCTCAGCCAGTGATGTAAGAGCAGGTCTTGTGTCTGTCCTCAGGGCAACCACAAGGGATTGCCTCTACGGTCGTTGACGTCTATGCCGATATTCTGGCGCCAATCTTTTACTGCATGCGATTCGCCCTTGTTGCGCAATGGTTTGAATATGCTGGTCTCACTGCGTTTATCGGATCAGAAGAGGCCGACAACGCGACCTCCGTCTGCCCACAGAACCGTGCGTACGGGTCCGTACACGGCTCATCACGTAAGATAAACCCATTGAGTAACTTCAAACCAATGCGCCTGTTTCTAGCCGGATCGTATTGCTTGGCCTTTCCGCTTAAACCAATCGTTATGTTGATTTTTCAATTTTATGGGATAATCCAGGTTAATTTCTCCACTTTAGACAGATTGCCATGACTTTCCCAACTATTGAATCCTTTGTTCGCAATGCTCCTTTAGCCAGACTGCAACGTTTACCGGGCAATACCAGCAATGTTGTTCTGGCTAAACTGGAAGGCAATAATCCGGCCGGCTCGGTCAAAGACCTTCCTGCGCTCAGCATGATCAAACATGCCGAAGCCAGAGGCGAGATTAAACCCGGCGACCGCCTGATTGAAGCAACCAGCGGAAATACCGGCATTGCCCTGGCGATGGTGGCAGCCATCAAGGGTTATAAAATGACCCTGATTATGCCCGACAACATGAGTGACGAGCGCAAGGCATCGATGAAAGCTTACGGCGCGGAAATTATTTTGACGCCCGCAGCGGGCAGTATGGAAGCCGCAATTGATTTGGCAAGGGAAATGGAAGCGGCGGGCAAAGGCCGAATTCTGGATCAGTTTGCCAATCCTGATAATCCACTCGCTCATTATGAAAGTACGGGGCCTGAAATTTGGCAGGACACCCAAGGCAAAGTGACCCATTTTGTCAGCGCAATGGGCACTACCGGCACGATTATGGGGACTTCAAAATTTCTCAAGGAACAAAATACGGCGATTCAAATTATCGGCGTACAACCGGAAGGCGATTCCAAAATCCCCGGTATCAGACGCTGGCCCAAGGCTTATTTACCAAAAATTTTTGAAGCGGATCGCGTTGACAAAATTATCGATGTCGATCAACAAACGGCTGAAAACCTTACCCGCCTTTTAGCGTCTGAAGAGGGTATTTTTGCAGGTGTTTCTTCAGGCGGCGCGGTTGCTGCGGCATTAAAAGTGTCTGAAGAAGTTGAAAATGCGGTGATTGTGGTGATTATTTGCGATCGTGGTGACCGGTATTTATCGACAGGGATTTTTCCTGCTTAGGAACAGGCATGAAATAACCTGGGTATTTTATCCCCTCTCCCCAACCCTCTGCCGGCGGGAGAGGGAGCAAGATGACTAAGTTATTTCATATACCTTCCTTAATGTTGTTGGGATATATGGGAGCGACTAAAGCCGCTCCCACACAAATAATGATCAGGCTCATCCTGAGCATTGTTTTTGTTTTAACAAGTTGTACTGCATCTGCGCTGGACTCTGTATCTCTTGATGTTGGAAGCCTTGAAGCCAGCAATTGGAAATTAGAGGGTATTCAAATCGCGTTAACCGATCTGGCCAATAACCCGCAAAAACTGACTCTATCCATCAACAGGTTAAGTTTGCCCTTACCTTTTAATGATCTCAGCCTGATCAACATCCATTGTTCTTCATTCACATGGCAAAACAAGGAATTGTTGTGTACTCAAGGGCATGCGCAGGTGCGTTCAAATCACTGGCAATCGCCGACTGCCAATTTTTCTTTTCATGTCAGGGAAAATCATAACACCGTAAAGTTAACTGATTTACAACTGGCGGGCGGTGCACTATCCATCGATGCTGTAGAACATGGCGATCAATGGCAGATACAAATTATTGCCAAACGAGTGGATAGTGCACTAATTCAAAAACTTTTTCAGCCTGTGAACTTTGAATTAAAAAACGGTCTCATTAACGTCAGGTTGAATGCTTCGGGTAGTCACGCGTTAATTGAGGATATTACCATGATAACCGAGCTGAATGGTCTGACAGCGCAAACCAGAGATGGTCGGATTGCGAGTGAAGGCTTGGTCCTGGATACAAAACTGGAAGTACGAAACAATAAGGATTTGTGGCAGTGGCAAAGTCATCTACGTATAAAGGGGGGGGCCATCTATGCCGAACCACTTTATCTGGAGGCGGATGGGCAATCCGTGGTTTTGGATGCACAAGGCAACTGGAATAATGTGAGCAAACGGGCAGAAATACAGTCTGCAAGTTATCAACATGCCAAAGCTTTGGGATTAGAAGGCAGCGCGATTGTTCACTATGATCAAAGCGTTAAACTTGAAAAAGCAGATTTTTCGTTACATAGCGATGATCTACAAAAGCTGTCAGCTATCTATCTCAAGTCATTTTTTGAACAGACTGCATTGCAAGGCATTAGCTTCGCCGGTTCTGTAAACGCAGATTTAGCCATTGCTCAGAACTCATTAACCGCGATGACAGCAACGGTTAACAAGTTTGCTGTGCAAGACACAGCGGGGCGCATCAAAGTTGAAGATGGTGCCGGCACAATTAACTGGTCCAATGAAGAGACCTTTAATCGGCCTTCATCGTTCGCATGGCAGCAATTTCAGATATATGCCTTGCCTATAGGCCCTTCCAGGCTTTCCTTCCTGAGCCGGGCCAACAGTTTCAAATTGCTTGAAAAAACTCATCTGCCTTTTTTGGGCGGCGTAATCACTATCAATCAATTGGGTTGGCAAGCAAAAAAACAACAGGAACCGGAAGTTTATTTTGCGGGCAGCTTGAACAATGTATCCTTGGAACAATGGTCGAAAGCGTTAAACTGGACACCGTTGTCAGGTACCATCACCGGCACTATTCCCAGGGTTGAATACAGCAATAATACGCTGAATTTGGGCGGGGAATTAAACATCAGGGTTTTTGATGGCGACATTAAAATCACCAAACTGGCGTCATCAGGATTATTTACCGATTTCCCGAAGTTATACAGTGATGTGGAGATCAACAATCTGGATCTGGATCAATTGACAGGCAAGTTTAAATTTGGCGGCATTACCGGCAAGTTATCGGGTTTTGTCAGGCAGTTATATATGGAAAACTGGCATCCGGTCACTTTTTTCGCGTGGCTGGGAACGCCTGATGACGACGATTCCCGCCACAGAATCAGTCAGAAAGCCGTAAAAAATATCGCCAGTATTGGTGGCGGAGGCGCGTCGGATATACTGTCCAGAAGTTTTTTAAGTGTCTTTGAAACTTTCGGCTACGACAAAATCGGCCTGGGTTGTTATCTGCATGACGGCGTCTGTCAGTTGATGGGCGTAGAAGCCAGGCCTCAGGGTTATGCCATTATTACTGGTGGAGGTCTGCCACGGATTGAAGTGATCGGCTATAATCCACGCCTTGACTGGAATGTGTTGATGGAAAGGTTAAAACGTATTTCGGCATCGGATGAAGTCATCATTAAATAATCTGGAGAGCGATATGAGAAAAATACCGGTATTAGGCGCGTTAATGTTGACCGCATGTGTCACCATTAATATTTACTTTCCTGCGGCTGCGGCCGAGAAGGCAGCGGATGAAATAATCAAGGATATCCAAACCATTACGCCCCCAAAAACAGAATCCAAGCCCAAGGCTGGCTTAACTGATTGGCAAATGACAGCTTTTCAGTGGCTGGATAAAGCCATCAATATTGCTGTTTCGCCAGCACAGGCCGACGAGGCAAATTTAAACATTGATAGCGCCGAAATCAGGCAGTTGCGTGCGACGATGGAAAGCCGCTTTCCTTCTCTGCAACCCTATTATGCGGCTGGCTTTATCGGCATTCAGGCAGACGGTTCTTTAGCTGTCAGAGATGCCGCCAGTGTGCCGCTTAAAGACAGAAACCAGGTGAATAAACTGGTCGCTGCGGAAAATGCAGACCGGCAAAGCCTGTATCAGGCGATTGCCAATGCGAACGGCCATCCCGAATGGGCCACACAAATTAAATCAACCTTCGCTGCCCGCTGGGTGAGTAATGCTCAACCAGGCTGGTGGTATCAATCCTCTGGAAATTGGAAACAGAAATAGGCATGGCCAGGAAAAGATCAAGAAAGAAGCAATTACCGGAAACGCCGGTTAAAGTCACAATAGAATCATTGGCTCATGATGGCCGTGGCGTCGCGCATGTCGACGGTAAAGTGATATTTATCGATGAAGCGTTGCCGGGCGAGGACGTGGAGTTTATCTATACCGAAAGCCGCAAGGATTATGCTGAAGGCAAGGTATTTACCCTTTTAAATCGTGCTGCCGACAGGGTTGATGCTTTATGTCCCCATTATGGCATTTGCGGCGGCTGTAGTTTTCAGCATGTCGAATCGTCTGCACAAATCCGGATCAAACAGGATTTACTGGCCGAACAGTTTAAACGCATCGGCAAAGTTGAGATGCCGGAACCGTGGCTGCCATTGGCTGGCCCGCATTGGGGTTATCGCCGCAAAGCGCGGATGGGGGTTAAATATGTCGCTAAAAAAAACCGGATGCTGGTCGGCTTTAGAGAAAGACGCCATCAATATTTAGCTGAAATTGACAGCTGTATCGTTATGCACCCGATCGTCGGAACCCGGCTGATAGCGCTGGGGGAAATGATCGCCGGTTTGACGATCAGGGATAAAATTCCACAGATAGAAGTCGCCATTGGTGATGAGCAGTGTGTTCTGGCTATTCGCGTACTGGAGCCGCCGACAGCTGCCGATCAGGAACGGATGCGTGCTTTTGGACATGAACATAATATTAGCCTCTGCCTACAAGCCAAAGGCCCCGATACGATAACGCCGCTGGACGGCGAGCCGGAAGTGATCCCTACTTATGCCCTGCCCGATCTGGACATAGAATTTAAATTCAGACCCGCCATGTTTACCCAGGTTAATTACGAAATTAACCGACAAATGATTAACAGAGTGTTGGAAACATTAAATCTCAATGAAAACGATACGGTGCTGGATTTATTTTGCGGCCTGGGTAATTTTACCCTGCCGATGGCGAGATTTGCCGGGCGGGTCGTGGGTATAGAAGGTGACCAGCCACTGGTGAATCATGCCAAAGAAAATGCCCGTCACAATGACATAAGCAACGTTGAATTTTATGCGGCCGATTTAAGCAAGGATATTAGCGACCAGCCCTGGGCTAATCGTAAATATAACAAAATCATGCTGGATCCTTCCAGAGCCGGCGCATCAGAGGTTTTGCAGCATTTTAAAAAATGGCAGCCTGAGCAGATTGTTTATGTGTCCTGCAACCCATCAACTCTCGCCCGTGATGCGGGCATTCTGGTTAATGAATTAGGCTATAAATTGATCAAAGCCGGAGTGATGGATATGTTTCCGCAAACCGGACATGTTGAATCGATGGCTTTGTTTGAAAAATAATCCTTTTAAGGAGTATCCAGCTCTTCAATCAATGTTTAAAGGAGCTCTGCCATGAGCCGTCATCTAAATCTGCTTCGGGCAATATTTCAGGATCCGGTCAGCGGTAACATCCACTGGCGTGAGGTTGAATCTTTGCTTCATCACTTGGGAGCAACCGTCGAGCCAAGCCATGGGGCTCGTTTTCGAGCGGTGCTGAACAAACGTTGAAGGCATCCTGCACCACCCAGACCATAGTGGTGTATGTACCAAGCAAGACATTAAACAATTACGGGAATTCCTTGTCCATACCGGCGTCAGCCCGCCATTCTCCTGATCAGGATGGGATCAAATAGCGTTTCCGGTTCGATAAATTCGATGGCTTCCTTCGCGATTATTGCCGTTTAACGCCAACACCTAATGATTCAAGCAGTTCCATCGGTAATGGAAAAACGATAGTATTGGATTTGTCTCCGGCAATCCCCGAAAGCGTTTGCAGATAGCGTAATTGAATGGCGCTTGGCGATTGCGCGAGAGTCTGCGCGGCCTCTACTAATTTCTGGGATGCCTGTAATTCACCTTCAGCATGTATCACCTTGGCGCGGCGTTCCCGCTCGGCTTCCGCCTGTCGTGCGATAGCCCGGATCATGGTCTCATTCAAATCCATCTGTTTGATCTCTACATTGGACACCTTGATTCCCCAGGATTCGGTCTGCTGATCCAGAATGGCTTGGATGTCTGCATTGAGCTTGTCCCGTGCCGCCAGCATTTCGTCCAGCTCGTGCTGTCCCAGCACCGAACGAAGCGTTGTTTGCGCCATCTGACTGGTCGCCTCATAATAATGCTCAACCTGAATCACCGCCTTTTCTGGCTCGATCACCCGAAAAAAGACGATCGCGCTGACTTTGACTGACACATTGTCCCGTGAAATGACGTCCTGGGTGGGAACATCCATAACAATGGTACGCAAATCCACTCTCACCATTTGCTGAATGATCGGGATGATGAAGATCAACCCGGGACCTTTGACTTGGTAGAACCGGCCCAATAGAAATACCACCGCCCGCTCATATTCACGCATGATTCGGATACCACTGACCAGCAGGGCGATCAATATCACCAAGAGCCCACCAAAAACATTTATTAACATGGCTTATTCTCCTTTATCTTTATGAAGTGGGGCGACGAACAGAGTTAAACCTTTGATGGCAGTAACCTTGATCTTTTGCCCATGATGCACGGGTTGTTCGGCATGCGCCGCCCATGCTTCGCTGTGAACCCAGACTCTTCCTTCTACGGTAAAGTCTTCCATAGCGGTTCCTACGCTGCCGATCAGTTGCTCGCGTCCCGCAACCACTGGCCTATAACGCACTCTGAGCAAAAGCCGTGTGACCACGATGCATAACACGGCACTACTGATGGCAAAAGCCACGATCACTGCCGGACTCACTTCCGGTCCTGTAATATCGGTATCCATAAGTATGATTGAACCAAACACAAACGCAGTCATGCCACCAATGCCAAGGACTCCGAAACTCGGCGCGAAGGCTTCGGCAGTCATTAGCCCAAGACCCAACAGAATCAAAGCCAGACCGGCGTAGTTGACCGTTAGAGCCTGGAAGGCATAAAGCGCCAGCAACAGGCAAATTGCGCCGATGGTGCCAGGCGCAACCGTGCCTGGGTGATAAAACTCCAGGATCAATCCATAGATTCCGAGCAGCATCAACACGTAAGCAATATTGGGATTCGCAATGGCTGCCAGCAGCCGATTACGCCAGTCGGGTTCGACCGGCTCGATCCAGGCGTTTGCGAGATTCAGTTTTACCGTCTGGCCCAAAACATTCACCAAACGGCCGTCGGCCTTTTTCAGCAGGTCGCCAATATCGGCGGCCAGGAAGTCGATTACGTGCAACGCCAATGCCTCTTCAGCAGACAGGCTGGCCGATTCCCTGACCGCCTTTTCCGCCCACTCAGCGTTGCGGCCCCTCAGATTGGCCAGGCCCCGGATATAAGCGGCAGCATCGTTGGTCATCTTCCGTTCCATGGCAGAGGCATTTTCAGGTTTGTCCTTGGTTTGTGATTTTTCCTCGTCGAGACTAGCGGGCATCGGCATTGTCACCGGTGTAGCCGCCCCCAGATTGGTGCCAGGCGCCATCGCCGCAACATGGCTGGCATAGAGGATGTAAGTTCCGGCACTGGCTGCACGAGCGCCGCCGGGGGCAACATAGGCCGCGACGGGGACCGGCGATGCGATGATCTTTTTGATGATCTCGCGCATCGCCGTATCCAGTCCGCCGGGCGTGTCCATGCGCAGAATGATCAGGGAGGCTTTGCTCTCGGCAGCATAATCCAGGGAGCGAGAAATATAGTCGCTGCTTGCTGGACCAATCGGCCCATCAAGTTCCAACTGGACGACATGAATGGATTGGGTGATTTGATCGGCGCCGGGCTCGATTGCAAAAGCATGCGCTGCCCAGACGATGGCCGATAACAGGAAAATCCAATAAAGCCGGTGCTGCATACTCATTGGAAATTAACTATGTCAATGATTGAAAAAGAGTCCCCGCCTGTGCGATGCGGCGAATAATTGGACTCCAGGCAGCGGAATACGCTGTCGTCTTTTGGCCTTATGATCTCATGGGTATTGAATAAGTAGCTTTTCATGATTGAAAATTCTTTGTCCATCTTTTTAAAATTTACTTCTATAGCAAACTTCACTTTACCCTTTAATAATTCTACCTAATTAATTACAAGCTTCAGCCGAACACGGGGCTAGGACACTTCAATATTACCTAAGCTGCGTCATCCCGGGCATGGATTCTCTTCGAGCTCTGTCGGGTCACGTCAGGCTATCCTGCCTGGGCCACCCTTCGGGTTAATGCAAATCTGTTCCAGACTGATTTGTGCCGAGGTCCAGGATACATGGATATAAACTCCCGTAGATAAACGAAGCCCTTTCACATCCTTGTATCCTGGATACCGGCAATCAATGCCGGTATGACGGCAATATATAATGTTGCTGCTTCGGCTGAAAGTTGAGCGTAATCAGGTAATTCTAAAGATCTATTTATATTGGTTTTGTTTTTTAAAGACAGACAAAGTTCAACATTTCTCTGAACTTGTTTAAAGGTAAAGTGCGTATTTCTATTAATACGGACTTGCTCTATTTCTGTTCTATTTAATTATTTGCTCCGTTATTAAAATTTAGGAATATTACAGATTGTGGCTCGCTTGATTCGCACAATCTAACCTTATTCTTTAGGCCTAGGGCCTGGCTTGCGTTCTATACGACGCTTTGAACCTCAACGCTTTCGCCCCATAACATGGAGACGAGAACGCGCATACTGTCGACAGCTCCGGTGGTGAAAAAGGTTTCTTTGGGGATGCAGTTGTTGACCTCGTGGTTCATACTACCGCTTAGGCGTCGCTCCAGCTGGCGCGCTACAGCGGCAGACGATTCAACTATGCAAACCTCTGGGCCAACGATGCTTCGAATCTGCGACTCCAAGAATGGGTAATGAGTACAACCCAGTACCAATGTGTCTGCTCTCGCGGCAATCAAAGGCGAAATATAGCGTTCAAGAAGACCACGGGTGAGATCACTCTCAGTTTCACCCCGTTCGACCTGCTCTACGAGCCCTGGGCACGGCTGAAGAATGATTCTGGTGTCTCGGGCGTACTGGTTACATAGCTGTGCAACGGCCGAACTCTCCAAGGTTCTTCTCGTCGCAAGCACTCCAACAACCCTTGACTTGGTGAGCCCTACGGCCGGCTTGATAGCTGGCTCCATGGCCACAATTGGGAGGGAATACATGGAACGAAGTTTCTCGATTGCGACCACTGTTGCGGTGTTGCAGGCGACGACTATGGCTTTGGCGTTAGATCTAACCAAGAAATTAACCATCTCTAAGGCCCGACTTTCAATAAAACTGGCATGACGATCGCCGTAGGGCGCGTTGGCGGAGTCAGCGATATAAAGCAGATCTTCGTTCGGCAGCGCCTTCCGAACCGCCCTAAGCACAGACAAACCACCAATACCCGAGTCGAAAACGCCGATAGGAGCTGTAGTTGGTTGCTGTTTAAGCATGACGAGCTTGAGGAGGGTTAACGTAATATATACGACATGAGTTGTCGCATAAAAAATGCAAAATATCGTATAATCATATCAGAATTATAATAACCTATTGTTTATACTAATGTAGTTATAAATGAATGCGACAAATGATTCAACCGAATACGACGCAAGTTCGACTGAAGAAATTATTCGATCAAGTACGCGATAAGATACGGTTCCAGCACGATAACTTGTGTGCTAAGGCTACCCATTTCTCGTGGATTATGCAATTCATTATATTTCAGTGACGTGTCCATTGGATCAGCTCTGACCAGAGCCATAGAGTCTACCAGTCAGGATATACACCGTGTTCATTGTAATACAAAAATAATCCTTCATGCCCACCGGGAAAATCTATCCAGTACCACGGACAGTGATATTAAATACTTCCATGTATTCTGGATTCGCTTCGCTGTTTTCGACTCCGGCATTTCCTTCCGGAATGACGAACTTGTATATAATAATGACCATGCTGTATACCTTGCCTGTCTTTTTCAAAAGGTATTACTTTATTAAATGCATTTAAGTCTGTTGAGTTCGGATTGGGATGGCTTTGGATGTTATATGAAAATAATTTGGCGAACAATGTTCAGAATTATCTGGATATTGATATCGCCAGTCAGCAATTGACAATTTATGCGATTGGAAACAGAGTGCGTTGTTATCCCGTTTCCACCGCCAAAAATGGCGCGGGCGAACTGATGGGCAGCGAATGCACGCCACGAGGTTGGCATAGAATCCGGGCTAAAATCGGCGCAGATCAACCGTTACAGACCGTTTTTATCGGCAGACGTGCCACGGGGGAAATCTATAGTGCTGATCTGGGCAGGCAATATCCGCAGCGTGACTGGATATTGACCCGCATTCTGTGGCTGGGCGGCCTGGAGCCGGGGAAAAATCGCTATGGTAAAGTCGATACCACCTGGCGTTATATTTATATACACGGATGCCCTGATGAATTAATGACAGGCAGCCCCGATTCGCATGGCTGTATCCGAATGAAAAATTGCGATGTCCTGGATTTGTTTAATCGCGTAGACGCGGGGCTTAAGGTTTATATTCATGAATAAATCGCGTATTGTAGCAGGCATCGAATACGATGGCAGCGGTTTCTCAGGCTGGCAGTGGCAAACCAATCTGCGATGTGTGCAGCAGGTACTCGAACAGGCCTTGTCAAAAGTCGCCAATCATCCCGTTACGGTAATCTGTGCCGGTAGAACCGATGCCGGGGTCCACGCCCTTGAACAAGTTATCCATTTTGATGTCGAGAGTGAACGTGAGCTTCATGCATGGATGCTTGGCGGTAATAGCAATTTGCCGAATGATGTCAGAATTACCTGGGCAAAGCAGGCGTTAGGTGATTTTCATGCCCGTTACAGCGCCATTGCTCGTTTTTATCGTTATATTATTCTTAACCGTCCCATTAAATCGGCGCTCTTACGTAAACAGGTGACCTGGTTCCATGCTCCACTAGACGCCGCAAAAATGCACCAGGCAGCGCAACATTTAATTGGACAACATGATTTTTCATCATTCCGGGCACAGGGTTGTCAATCCAAAAGTCCTTGCCGAGCGATGTACTTTATAGATGTTTATCGGCAAAAAGATAAAGTCATCATAGATATTTCTGCCAATGCATTTTTGCATCACATGGTTAGAAATATCGCCGGGGTATTAATGGATGTAGGTATGGGAAAACAACCGGTAGAGTGGACGCAAGAGCTGCTTGAGGTTAAAAACCGCAAGCTGGGCGGGATAACCGCGCCGCCGGACGGCTTGTATTTGGGTGCAGTTTATTATCCGGATCACTATGGAATCGCAAAGCACCCGGTCTTCAATAAATTGCCTGTGGATGCTAGGCGATTTGATTAAATTGCGCCACCCGGATAAATTTTGTCTTCTATATGTAGGGCGTGCTATGCGCGCCTTAATTCCCAAGGCGCGCATAGCACGCCCTACAGCAAAAAAATTAAGCATGAAAAATATACTTGAACCTTATCCCGTTTATTTGCAATTACCCAAATATCGAGTAGATTGTCTTTTTTTCCAACCAACCCAATAATTAATTTCGATGAATAACTTTTTATCTTTCCAGATTCATGGTGGCGCCGACCAAGGTGGTATTGTGGAAAGCATTTCAAGCCTGTTGGCTTTTTTTGAGAATCTTTCAAGTCAAGGGCCAGGGGGGATTTTTTCTGCAATTATGCCCGGAATTGCCGGTATGAATAACATTCATCCCTTACTGGTACATTTCCCTATCGCATTTTTATCGGCTTTTTTTGCTCTGGATCTTGTTGGCACATTGGCAAAAAAGCCGCAATGGCGCAGTATTGCCAGTTGGTTTCTTTATTTCGGAACCGTCGCCACTGCATTTACTGTAATTGCAGGGTTTATTGCCGCTAATTCCGTAGTGCATGGGGAAAATGTACATGACATTATGGAACGTCATGAACATATCGGCATATCAGTCCTTGCTTTGGCAATCGTGTTGTCAATTTGGCGGATGAAAAGTGGCCGTTTACTCCGGGGCGGGGCCAACAACTTTTTTCTCATATTGTCAGCTTTACTATACGGACTTATGATGCTGGGCGCTGATTTGGGTGGTTTAATGGTCTATCATTACGGAGTCGCCGTTAAGGCTGTTCCAGCTCCTCTAGGAGACCATGATCACGAACATGGAGATGGCGTTGGGCACGTACACGAGCCTGAGCATAATCACGGAGATGAACAGGTAATCGAACCTGAGCATAGTCATGTCGATCAGCCATTAAACAAGGACGAGCATATCCATGCCGATGGGAAGGTACATAAGCACGAGCACAAGCATACGCATCAATAAAATGCTGTAGCAAAAATCCAGTATCGATCAACTAATTTTTCTAAGAAAGGATATGTCATGAGATCGGGTGTATTATTTTCATTATTCATTCTTATTGCCGCTCTATTGGCAACAAACACTTATG
Source organism: uncultured Crenothrix sp. (assembly GCA_964450225.1). Taxonomy (GTDB): domain Bacteria; phylum Pseudomonadota; class Gammaproteobacteria; order Methylococcales; family Methylomonadaceae; genus Methylobacter_C. The sequence continues at coordinate 31,746 of CAYVFT010000023.1, forward strand.
CAGAATCAAACCAGCCAGCATCCTCTACAGTAAAGCCGGAAAATCTGTCGGTTGCCACATTTGCAGGTGGCTGCTTTTGGTGTACTGAAGCGGACTTTGAAAAACTGCCTGGAGTACATGAAGTCATCTCAGGCTTTAGTGGCGGGCATGTTGCCAATCCAAGCTATGAAGCCGTTTCAATGGGTACAACGGGACATGTAGAAAGCGTACAGGTTTATTATGACCCCAGTATAATCAGTTATGAAGCCCTGCTTGATGCGTTCTGGCGTATGATCAATCCCACCGATAACGAGGGTCAATTTATTGACCGCGGTAATCAGTATCGCTCTTTGATTTTTTATCAAACCGAAGAAGAAAAAGAAAAAGCTGAACATTCACGCAAGTTACTCAATGAATCGGGACGTTACAAAGCCCCTGTTATCACCGAAATAAGAAAGTTTGAGGCTTTTTATCCAGCAGAAGATTATCATCAGGATTATTATAAAAAGAACCCCATCCGTTATAAATACTATCGCTTTAACTCAGGGCGCGATCAATATCTGGAAAAAATATGGGGTGAAGACTTACATTTAAAAAAGGGTCAGGAAAAAATGAGCTCTCAATACAGCAAGCCCTCAGATGACGAATTACATAGAACACTAACACCGTTGCAATATCAGGTAACGCAAGAAGAAGCCACTGAACCGCCTTTTAAAAATGCTTACTGGGATGAAAAACGGGACGGTATTTATGTGGACGTTGTCACCGGTGAACCCCTATTTTCATCAAGGGACAAGTATGATTCAGGAACGGGCTGGCCCAGCTTTTCCCGACCCCTGGTACCTGAGAATATCGTTAAAAAAGAGGATTTTCTGCTGATTATACCACGCACGGAAGTTCGTAGCCGTTATGGTGATTCACATCTTGGCCATGTATTTAATGATGGTCCGAAACCGACCGGACTTAGATATTGTATGAACTCGGCTGCCTTACGGTTCATTCCGGTAGAAGAAATGGAAGCGGCCGGCTATGGGAAGTTTCTGGTGGAGTTTCAGACTGGAAAGTAATCGATCAAAAGCCCACCATTAAAACTTATCAATGATGGGCAATCATCAGGTTAATGACTAACCTGAGCAATCCAGTCTTGCAGATTATAATAATTGGTAATCCGGGCAACTTTGTTGTCACGGATTTCAAAAAAAGCACCCGCAGGCAGGCGGTATTTTTGCCCTTTTGCAGCAGGCAGGCCTTCATCCGTTTTAATATATTCGCCCAATACCACAAATTCAGCAGCTGCGCGTTTGCCATCTTCTGTCGCCATGATGACCATATCAACCAGTTGTTCTTTGTAATTGAAGTTCATACATGCCATAAACTGGGTAAAGGCTTCTTTGCCAATTTCCCGTTTACCCTGATTGATGTCATGTATGACATCGTCGGTGAGCAAATTCAAAAAGGTATCCATATCGCCGCCATTGAAGGCGGCATAGTATTGTTCTACAAGGTTAATGCTGTCCTGTTGGTTCATAATCATTCCGAGTTTAATATTAAAAATAAGTGGGTCGTATTTTATAGTTAAATGGTAATTTTGCCTTTGCTTTTTTAATGAAGATGTTGAGGTTTAACTAATCCTTTTCCCACCCTCCTTCTCGTAGCGTCACTGTGCGGTTAAATACCAGCTTGCCATCAACACTGTCCACAGCATCCAGACAAAAATAACCCGTTCTTTCAAATTGGTAGCGACTTTCGGGTTGTGCTTGTGCCAAGCTGGCTTCTACGCGGCAATCGGTCAAAATTTCCAGTGAATCAGGATTTAATGCATCAAGGAAGTTTTCTTCATTGTCGGGATTAGGCACTTTAAACAGGCGGTCATACAAACGTACTTCAGCCGAGTGTGCATGTTGCTCGGAAACCCAATGAATAACACCTTTGACCTTGCGGCCTTCTGGATTTTTACCGAGCGTGCCAGGGTCATAAGTACAACGCAATTCGGTCACAAGCCCATCAGCATCTTTGATCACGTCGTTACATTTTATAACGTAAGAGCCGCGCAAACGAACCTCTCCGCCTGCAATCAGACGCTTGAATTTGGGTGGAGGGATTTCGGCAAAATCATCCTGTTCAATCAATACAACTTTGGAAAATGGCACATTGCGTTTACCCAGTTCAGGACGTTGCGGGTGATTGCTTATTTCCAGCTGTTCAGTTTGATTATCTGGATAGTTCTCTATAATCACGCGTAACGGTTGCAAAACGGCCATTGCACGTAATGCATTTTCATTTAAATCTTCACGTATGCAATATTCCAGCACACCCATTTCTATCCAGGAGTTTTGCTTGGTTATACCGATGCGTTCGCAAAAATCCCGTATTGCTTTGGGCGTAAAGCCCGCGCGGCGTAATCCGGCGAGGGTGGGCATACGTGGGTCGTCCCAGCCATGTACATGTTTTTCCATGACCAGTTGATTAAGCTTGCGCTTGCTAACAATGGTGTATTCCAGTTGTAGTCTGGCAAATTCAATTTGTTGAGGATGACAAGGTGTTTGCAGTTGATCAAGGACCCAATCATAGAGCGGGCGGTGATCTTCAAATTCAAGGGTACACAAGGAATGCGTGATGCCTTCAATGGCATCAGAAATACAGTGCGTATAATCGTACATGGGGTAAATACACCATGCATCACCGGTGCGGTGATGATGCACGCGGCGGATCCTGTACAGCGCTGGATCGCGCATGTTGATATTGGGTGATGCCATGTCGATTTTAGCGCGTAACACATACTGACCGTCGGCAAATTCACCTTCGCGCATGCGTTTAAACAAATCCAGATTTTCTGCAACAGACCGGTTGCGGTCAGGGCTTTCTTTACCCGGTTCGGTTAAGGTACCGCGATAAGCCCTGATTTGCTCAGCGGATAAGCTGTCAACGTAAGCTTGACCTTGCTCAATTAATTGCACAGCGTAATTGTAAAGCTGTTCAAAATATTCGGAAGCATGGTGCAGTTCAGTCCATTCAAAACCCAGCCACCGTACATCCCTTTCGATAGCTTCCATGTATTCGATGCTTTCTTTTTCGGGATTGGTATCGTCAAAACGCAGATTGCAAGTACCGTTGTATTCGGTGGCAGTACCAAAATTCAGACAAATCGATTTTGCGTGCCCAATATGCAAATAACCATTGGGTTCAGGTGGAAATCGAGTGGCGACCTTGCCATTGTGTTTGTTTTCTTTTTGATCATTATTAATTATCTGACGAATAAAATTTATCGAAAGTTGGTTATCGTTTGTGGACATGTGTATTAAAGTATTGGATGTGTTTTTAAGTCAATTTAAAGGTACAAGGTAAAATTTTGACCTTTAACCTTTCAGTGGATTATTTCTTTCTGATATAAAAAATCTGCTTATCATCATATTTTATCAATTCAATGATTTGATGGCCCGATTGGTTGGCATAAACACCAAAATCCAAATGTGCAGCTGGATCGGTTGCGATAACTTTGACCACTTCTCCGCTGCCCATCCCCGTAATCGCCTTTTTCAGACGCAATAAAGGCAAGGGACACAGTAAACCACTGGCGTCAACTTCCAAGCTAAATTCAATCATTGTTTTTAGTTACTCATCTAAACCTTAGATTGCTTATAATACCATCCCCTATAGAATCTAAAAATCATCGTAACAAAATGGATTATTTTCCCATTTTTCTAACCCTCAAGAACCAGGATTGCCTTGTTGTCGGAGCCGGTGAAATCGCCGCCCGCAAGATTGAACTGTTAGCCCGTGCAGGCGCGAAAATAACTGTCGTAGCCAAGAAGATAAGCCCACATGTATCGAACCTGGAGGCATCTTGTAAATTAAGTTTACTACAAAAATCCTTTACCCCGGATGATTTGAATGGTTTCAAACTGGTCGTATCGGCGACAGACGATAGAGAAACCAATCAATTAGTAGCCAAAACTGCTGACGAACTCAACATTCTTGTCAATGTGGTTGATAATCCGGACTTATGTAGCTTCATTTTCCCGGCCATTATCGACCGCTCGCCCATCATTGCAGCCGTATCTTCCGGAGGAGCTGCACCCGTTTTAGCCCGATTACTCAGAGCCAAGATAGAAAGCATAATCCCTCCCGCTTATGGACGACTTGCACAACTAGCAGAAAAATTTAGAAATGATGTTAAAAAACACATAAAAGAACCCTCTCAACGCAGAATTTTCTGGGAAAATATCTTTCAAGGTTCTGTTGCTGAATTAATTTTCGCAGGTAATGAACAAGGTGCCGAACAACAATTACAGCAAGCCCTGATTCAAAAAAATGACAGTGTTATCTCGGGTGAAGTCTATCTAATAGGGGCTGGTCCGGGCGCGCCGGATTTGTTAACTTTTCGCGCCTTAAGACTAATGCAGCAAGCCGATGTTATTGTCTATGATCATCTGGTTTCACCGGAAATTCTCGATTTGGCACGCAGGGACTCGGAAAAAATTTATGTGGGAAAGGAGCGACAAAAACATACCCTGCCCCAGGAATCTATCAATACCTTACTTGCCGATTTCGCTAAAGCGGGAAAACGGGTTGTGCGATTAAAAGGTGGAGATCCTTTCATTTTTGGTCGCGGCGGTGAAGAAATTGAAACTTTAATGCAACAAGGAATCAATTTTCAGGTTGTACCTGGAATTACAGCCGCTTCAGGCTGTGCCACTTATGCGGGTATTCCGCTAACGCACAGAGACCACGCTCAATCTTGTACTTTCGTCACCGGGCACCTGAAAGACGATTCTATTAATTTGAACTGGACACAACTAGCTGCGCCAAATCAAACCATCGTTATCTATATGGGTTTGGTAGGTCTGGAAAAAATATGCCAGTCTTTAATTGCCCACGGGAGCCCTAAAGATTTGCCTGTTGCCCTTATTCAGCAAGGTACTACCACAAATCAACGGGTCATTACCGGCACTTTGGAAACATTACCGACTACCATTGCCGGTTTAAATATCAAACCGCCAACTTTGATTATAATTGGCACTGTAGTGACTCTACATGACAAACTCAACTGGTTTCATAGCAATTATGCAGAGCAATAATGGGCAGAAAGAACATCCTATCTTTTTATTTACAACGCCCCAAAATAGCGCATGTAATTCAGTAACGGTTCATTGATATTATTGATAATGCCGCTTAAGAGAAATAAAAGATTGAATTTTTCGGTTAAATTTCCTATCCTTTACCGGTTTGAATTTTAATCAGGTCCATTTTCCCACGAAGAGAACTGCTGTTCTCTTTTTTTACACCAAGAGAGGTCACAATGAAAAAATCACTAGGTACATTAGCAGGTATTGTTTTAATCGCATTAAGCGGATCAGCGTTAGCTGACGAACAACTTGAAGTTGGTCAAAAAATTTATGAACGTGCTTTTGGTCGTGGTTGCGGCACTTGCCACGATATCGCTTCAAATCCACAGTTAACTGCCAATATTAAAGCGGGTACACTGGACAGAGCGAAATTCGAACAAATTCTGAAAGAAGGCAAAGGCGGTATGCCTAAGGCTATTGGAATAATTATGGAAATCCCTGCGGTTAAAAAAGCAGGTTACGGCGAAGATCAAGCAGTTGATGCATTGTACAAATATATAAGCAGTAAATAATAATATAATAATAATGCGTGCATAAAAAAAGCCGCCCCAGTCTTTGATTGGCGCGGCTTTTTTATGACTAGAATAAAGTTTAAAAATTTTAATTTCAGAGCAAACGCTAAGAAGAACCCCTACATTATTTTTTATCTAGATGCCGTATTAAGGTTCCTTTATATGGCAGGCGATAATGCTTTTTAAACCATATACCCGCAACAGCCGCCAGCATTAACCCGCAAGAAGTAAGCGTTACGTAGATAAGACGTTTTAACTCGGACATTTCCTGCATTAACTGTTCATTATCGATCGATACTTTCTCTTTTTTAGCGGGCTCTGAGTAAGAACGCAGGACTTTAAGGTCATTTTTCAAGTCTTCAATTGTTCCTAATGCTGTGGAAGCTGTACCTAGGCGAATACTCTCCTCTAGAGATCTTAATTTGCTCTCGATCGAGCCACTGACTAAACCGACAAACTGCCCTTTCAAGGTATTCACTTCGGCAGACAATACTGGATTCATTTCATTAACAACGACTTCTGATT
>CAYVFT010000024.1:0-7527 GCA_964450225.1 uncultured Crenothrix sp.
AGCCTTGTTCTGGCTAAGTAAATAATTTCTTATTGGCTTTAGAACCTGTGTAAAATATCAAAAGTGAATGCATTTTAGTTCTTGGAGAGATCAGGAAAATGATGATTCCCAGTAAACATAATATTCTGCAAGTGCCACTTCAGTCGGACGAATGATTCCAAGGACTCTCCTGTAAGAAAAATTAGTAAACAATTGGCTATTCTTTTAATGGTAATTAATTTAATCAAGTTGTTAAAACCAACTAAATCTTCAAACATACACTTTCGCTTCAGGCGATAAATTTCCAATACCCAGATGAAAAGAAAGATAGTTATTCTATTTGTAATCGCATTACTTGTTGTTGTTAATTTCAGTATTTGGAGCTATATCAACAACCCCCTGCAGTTAGAACCATGGACCAAGACCACCTTGGGGGTTACCTACGACCCCATGCGCAAGCAAGATTCGCCAACAAGTAATACATACCCCAGTGAAGCGGATATGGACAGGGACCTGGCCCTGCTTGAAAATAAAGTTCATGCCGTTCGCACCTACAGTGTACTAAAAGGGCAGCATAAGATTCCTGAGCTTGCAGCCAAACATAATTTGAATACCACAGTGGGCGCCTGGATAGATGGTAATCTGGAAAAGAATCGCCAGGAAATCGAAACATTAATTGAAGTCGGTCGCCAGAATAATCCAAAGATTGTTCGGCTCATGGTGGGTAACGAGGTATTGCTGCGTGATGACATACCGAAAGCGGCTTTGATTGACTATATCCGCGAAGTGAAAAAACGCAGTTGGAGACCAGTTAGTACGTCTGAAACATGGGATATCTGGCTGAAAAACCCTGATCTTGTTGCAGAAGTTGATTTCATAGCGGTGCATATTTTGCCGTTTTGGGAAGGCATTGCCGCAGAAGACGCAGTTGATTATGTATTCGACCGTTATCATGACGTGCAACAGGCTTATCCTAATAAACCCATCATTATTACCGAAGTTGGCTGGCCTTCGGATGGTCAGCCTTTCAAGCATGCGACTGCATCGGTGTCCAACCAGGCAAAATTTTTGCGTGAATTTCTTAATCGGGCCGACGCTGAAAAAGTCACTTACTATATTGTTGAAGCCTTTGATCAACCCTGGAAAAAATCTATAGAAGGATCAGCGGGCGCTTATTGGGGTATCTTTAATGCCGATCGGCAACCTAAATACCCGATGGATGCCGAGGTTATTACTATGCCCGGTTGGAAAAACTGGGCTGCCGGTGCGGCTGTTTTCAGTATGGTACTGATGGGTTTGTTTTTATTTACCCGTAGTACTTTAAAACTGCCTGGCGTATTGTTTTTCGGTTTAATTGCCAACCTTGCGGCTTCGGTCATTTTTTGGTCCGCATCCATTGGAGCCCAGCAATACCAAACCAAACTTAGCGTTTTGTTTTGGGGCCTGATGCTGTTGATGCAGATTATGGCGGTGATTATCCTGTTAATAGAAAGTCTGGAAATTGCTGAAGTGATCTGGCATCGAAAGACCGGGAGAACATTTCAGCCGTTGAAGCCCTCCCCGGATTTTAAATATCCCAAAGTTTCGCTGCATTTGCCTATTCATAATGAGCCGCCGAAGATGGTGCGGAAGACCCTCGAGGCTTTGGCAAAAGTAGATTACCCCAATCTTGAAGTACTGGTGATGGACAACAACACCAAAGACCCCACTGTTTGGGAGCCCGTGCGTGATGATTGTGAAAGGCTTGGACCCATGTTCCGGTTCTTCCATCTGGAGAACTGGCCAGGGTTCAAGGCGGGAGCAATCAACCACGCACTTGAACAAACCGCCAGCGACGCAGAAATTATTGCTGTAATTGATAGCGACTATGTTTTATCCCCGGACTGGCTCAAGTGCATGGTGCCTTATTTCGATAATGAAAATGTCGGTTTTGTACAGTCGCCGCAAGATTATCGTGACCGCGATCAAAGCCTCTTTAAAAACTTTTGTTACTGGGAATATGCCGGCTTTTTTAATATCGGTATGGTGCAAAGGAATGAGTACAACGCCATCATTCAGCATGGCACGATGACCATGATCAGAAAATCCGCTTTGCTGGAAGTGGGCAAATGGGCGGAATGGTGTATTTGCGAAGATAGTGAGCTGGGTCTGCGTTTGTATGAAGCAGGCTATGACTCAGTTTATGTCAAGGATTCGTTTGGTCGCGGGTTGATGCCCGACACCATGTCAGGTTACATGACGCAACGATTCCGCTGGGTTTATGGCGCAATGCAAATTATCAAAGGACATTGGCACAGTTTTTTACCCACAAAAAAGTCTCCGCTGACAGCGGCTCAACGTTATTATTTTATTGCCGGTTGGTTGCCCTGGTTTTCAGATGCCCTGGCTTTGCTGTTTACTACCGCCAGTTTGATTTTGACGGCAATAATTCTGACCGACCCGATTCACAGTGAACTTCCAGCCAATGTGTTTTTACTGCCGACTGTAGGGTTATTCAGTTTTAAAATCCTGCGTGGTTTGTGGCTATATCAGGCGCGAGTTCCGTGCTCCGTCTGGCAATCATTGGGTGCGGCGTTAACAGGATTATCCTTAACACATACAGTCGCCAGAGGTACAGTGCAAGGCTTGTTTACCTCCGGTAAACCATTTATGCGCACGCCAAAATATGAAAAACAGGGGCCTTTGTTTATCGGATTAATGACTATCAGACAGGAATTGTTCTTGCTTATATTATTAAGTGCGGCTATCGCTGCAATGTGTTCTATAGAGCATTTCGATAATTTAAGCGGCAGATTATGGATAGCAGTATTATCGGTGCAAGCCGTTCCTTATGTTGCTGCTTTAATCACGCTATTGATCAGCATTGCACCCAATTATGGCAGTAAATCCAAACTTCTTGCTGAAGAGCTGGATGAATATTAAATAAATGTATAAGAGTAGGGACATTGCAATTCTGCGTCCCTACTTTAACCAGCCTCGTGCGCTTTTAACAGGAAAACTCAATGACAATCATTCGTCAAGATGATTTTATCCAAAGTATCGCTGACTCGTTGCAATATATTTCCTATTATCATCCACTGGACTTTATTCGTGCTTTAACCGAAGCCCATCAAGAAGAACAAAGCCCCGCCGCCAAGGATGCAATGGCGCAAATATTAATCAATTCCCGGATGTGTGCAGAGGGCCGTCGACCGATATGTCAGGATACCGGGATTGTTACCGTCTTTTTAAAAATCGGTATGGGTGTGCAATGGGCAGCCGACATCGGCGTTACCGAAATGGTCAATGCAGGTGTTCGACGTGCCTATAGTCATCCCGAAAATATTTTGCGTGCTTCAATACTGAATGATCCTGCCGGCAAACGCATCAATACCCGGGATAACACACCCGCTGTCATTCATATGGAAGTCGTTCCCGGCGAAACTGTTGAGGTTGATATAGCCGCCAAGGGTGGCGGCTCCGAAGCAAAAGCGAAGTTTGTTATGCTCAATCCATCGGACAGCATTGTCGATTGGGTGCTGAAAACCGTACCGACTATGGGCGCGGGCTGGTGCCCTCCAGGTATATTAGGATTAGGTATAGGCGGCACGGCTGAAAAAGCCATGGTTCTTGCGAAACAAGCCTGCATGGAGTCTATTGATATTCAGGAATTGATCGCACGGGGCGCTAAGAATGCGCTGGAAGAATTACGCCTGGAACTGTACAACAAAGTGAATGCACTGGGTATTGGCGCACAAGGTTTGGGTGGACTGACCACGGTGCTGGATATCAAAATCAGAGATTACCCTACTCATGCGGCTAACAAACCGGTTGCGATGATTCCAAATTGCGCAGCAACACGTCATACCCATTTTATTCTGGATGGTTCCGGCGCTGCTGAATTCAAACCTCCTCGTTTGGAAGACTGGCCAAGCATTACCTGGAATGCAGGCGATACTTCCCGCAGAGTTAATCTGGACACTGTGACACCCGCCGAAGTGGCGACGTGGAAACCGGGCGAAACCCTGTTACTGAGCGGTACACTGCTTACGGGGCGTGATGCAGCGCATAAACGTATGATTGATTTGTTTGAGAGTGGCGAGCCACTGCCCGAAGGTATCGACTTCACCAATAAATTCATTTATTACGTCGGCCCTGTTGATCCGGTACGAGACGAAATTGTAGGACCTGCAGGGCCTACTACAGCCACACGCATGGATAAATTTACCGAAACCATGCTGGCCAAAACCGGATTACTGGGGATGATTGGTAAAGCTGAACGTGGACAGGAAGCGATTGCCGCCATCAAAAAACATCAAGCCGTTTACTTGATGGCGGTGGGCGGAGCCGCCTATCTGGTATCAAAAGCCATCCGCAAGTCACGCATCGTCGCGTTTGCGGATCTCGGCATGGAAGCCATCCATGAATTTGTTATAGAAGACATGCCCGTTACTGTTGCTGTGGATACTCACGGTGAATCAATACATCAGATAGCGCCAAAAATCTGGCAGAAAAAAATAGGCAGGATTCCGGTTGTTGAGGCATCTTAGAGTGTTGTAAGGTAACTCGCAAAATACTCCGCCGCATCGTTCCCACGCTCCAGCGTCACCGACGGCGTTCCCACGCCGGAGCGCGGGAACAATGTAAATGTGGCAACAGATCACCTAGTCAGCAAAGAAACGGTATGAAGCAGGAATATGAAAGATTACTATCATTAATTGAGTTTGCACAGGCAACGGCTAAGCTTAAGGGAAATCCAGTCTGCGAAGCTTCAAAACACGAGTTCTGTGAATATGAGCATAATCTACAAGGATTACCGGGTCTCCATTTTAATGTGGGTGGCGAGGAAGATGAAATTTGGCTGGTTGTTGACCGTTTGAGGGAAACCAATTCGCCAGTTCCTAATAATACACTATTAGAATATTGGTTGGAGGTTTCAAATAATCCAGCAAAAGAACCAACACTAAAAGCTGCTGTTGAATTTTCCAAATTGTTAGATGCGGGATTAGTTGAATTAAAAGAAGGACATGATCCTGTTGATATAAAGCAGTTGGTTTTATTTAAGGATTTTGAACACGCATCTAAAGTTGAATCACAGCTTAAGGCCTATATAACTATCCAATGGACACCTTGGGCTGCGGAGGAAAAGAAGCGCCGCCGCAATATCCAGCTTTATGGGAAGTTATTTACACTGAAGCAGCAGTTGGAAGGCTCGATCACTGGTGCCCATGCGGAAGTTGCCTGGGGCGTTGGCGTAGCTATGTGGAACATGGGTAACGCTAAAGTTTGCTAACCACTTTTTAGCCGTCTAGTAGATATCAGTGTTAATGAAAATTCAATGGCTATTGAAATTCGTCTTCGCGAACTGGTTACACGCTGGAACAGCAGAGCTTCAGAATTAGCGGTGGATTGTTTTGAAGCGACAGAATCTATTCATGCGCTTAAAGCGGCTGAATATTACTCGTTACACATTATGCTTCGAGAACATATAGCACTTGAGCAACAAGCTATTAGCCAATCCCGAGCACTTATGCCGACATGGAAAAGGCATTCTGAGATTGAAGAAAATGCAGAGTGCTTGCACGAATTGCAGCGCTTGCTTGATAACCACACGTTACGTCGCCGCTTAGCTAGCGCATGGGCCAGCAAAGACCAGCTTCAACGAATTCTGTCAGATTACAGCGGAAAAATTATCGATGCTCTAAAAGAATTCATAGCATCTACCCTTGGCAATCCATCTGTTCTTGACACTGAAATGCAGGCTAAATGGTCAAACCTGATAGATGAGCTTAAGCATATTCATGGCTTGAAAAGTGCTTTTGCAGATATTTAGGAAATATGCGACCGCATAGAAAAATCCGGCGCAGAGAATTGGGCAGGAAAGCTTCGCACCCAGCCAGCAAACACTATTGTAGATTCGCTCTTGCCCGATAATTGGCTGGCCGCATGGCGCTTGCGGCGTTTTACTACTTACCTTGAAAAAGCGGACGCCAGGGAAGAGCTTAAGAAACTTGCCCGTGAACGAAACACTGCTGAAACGTTGCTGGCAAAAGCATATCGGGATATCGTTGCAAAACGCACTTGGCTGAAGCTGGCTGAGAATGCCACACCTGATATACAGCCTGCACTGGCTGCCTTTAGAAACGCCATTGCGGGAATTGGTCGAGGAACTGGTAGACGTGCTTTAATTTTTCGTCAGAACGCAAGAAGAGCCTTGTAACGAGCCAATCAAGCAATACCATGCCGGATTATGCCACACTGGAGGGTATCGGAAACCCTTCCCCCACAACTTGGGTGCTTTGATTTAGTGATTATTGATGAAGCCTCACAGTCCGATTTTGCAGCATTACCAGCTTTGCTTAGGGCAAAAAAAGTGCTGATTGTTGGCGATGATAAGCAAGTTTCGCCTGAAGGCGGATTTATCGAAATAGATAAAATTAATAACCTTATGCAGCGTTATCTTACCAACCAGGTGGATATTTTTCGCGATCAAATGGATCCAGGCAGATCAATATACGATTTGTTTAAGGTCGTTTTCGCACAATCAGGCCTTATGCTCACGGAACATTTCCGTTGTGTTGGGCCAATTATCGAATATTCAAAACCTGAAGTTTATAACCATGTACTAAAACCTGTGCGATTGCCAAAGGCTTCTGAAAGGCTTGTCCGCCGCTTGTTGATGTGCTGGTTGAAGATGGATTTTGTAAGGGTGATCTAAATCTGCCGGAAACACGGTTTATTGTAGATGAAATTAAAAAAAATCTGTGCCGATGAGAATATGCATCTTCAGCACCAGAAGAAGCAGAATTAGAAGAGATGATGTAGTAGCGCGGTATCGGCGGGCGACCATAACAGATGCTTGTCCGCCCTACTACTACCCCTGATTATCCTGTCTATCCAGACATTTTGTTTCATGAACACCAACACCATTCCAAAGCTAATATTCCAGCAAAACACTGATCAAAGACAGGTGTTACATGACGAATTCTTTCAACTATTGCAACAACAGGCTCAGCTATGAGTGTTCAATTATCCCCAACCCTAAGCCCGGAAACGCAAGCCATGCTGTATTGTTTACAGCAAGCGGTCGCGAACGCCTTGGAGTGTAAGCGGCGGTTGGGGCAATATGCAATTTTTGGTCGGGAAATGCGGCTATCGCTGTTAGCGAGGATGCACCTGTGCAATTAAAAGCAACACGGGAACCCTATGAGGACTGAAAAGGCGACGAGCTCATGCGCCTAAATTTTAGAGAGTTTATAAACCTGAATGCCCCCATTCAAGCCTTGAAGGGCAACGTAATGCAATCTTTTGAAGCGGCGTTAAAAGTCAATCGGCATGATGCCGATAACACTATCACCCATAAACAAAATGAAAAAACTCCCCATCGGTAGCCAAACCTTTTCGGAACTCATTGAAGATCAGCATTATTATGTTGATAAAACGCCGTTGATTGCCGAGTTGGCGGCAACGGGAAAGTATTATTTTCTTGCCAATCCGCGCCGTTTTGGTAAATCCTTATTGATCAGTACGTTAAAGTCGGCTTTTAGCGGTGAGCAGGCGTTATTTAAC
>CAYVFT010000024.1:7627-37258 GCA_964450225.1 uncultured Crenothrix sp.
CTTATTGATCAGTACGTTAAAGTCGGCTTTTAGCGGTGAGCAGGCGTTATTTAACGGCTTGTATTTGCAGGATCATTGGGATTTATCCGGTCATCCATATCAGCTTTGGACGCGGCGTGGTTACGTCCGACGCGGTGTTGGGCCAACGGTTTCAGGTCATGTTGGATGAGGTCGCCGAACGCTATGCGCTAGTTTTGCTGTAACAGCATGTGGCGAATCGCTTTGCCGAGTTAAGTCAACGTTTACATCAAACGTATCAACAAAAAGTGGTGGTGTTAGTCGATGAATACGATAAACCGATCCTCGATAATATCGAAAATTCCGAGCTAGCCATTGCAATAAGGGAAGGCTTGGGTTTAAAAGTAATTGCTGAGGATGCCACTAATCAGGGGCGTATTGATTTGACGGTTTTGCTTGATAAAAAACTTTTTATTATTGAGTTTAAAGCGTGTCCGATAAACATTAGTGGCGCGATAGTCAACTTTTATGTCAGCCTTGAAAAAAATTCATACGTCCCCAAATCCTTGCAATTCACATTAACAATTTAGGAACAATACCGTGACTGTTGAAGCAAAAAAAGAAACCCTGGGCTTTGAAACCGAAGTAAAACACCTGCTGCATTTGATGATTCACTCCTTGTACAGTAACAAGGAAATTTTCTTGCGCGAGTTAATTTCTAATGCCTCGGATGCGGCCGATAAACTGCGTTTTGAAGCCCTGTCGAATGACGGTTTGTATGAAGGTGATAGTGAGCTGAAAATCCGTCTGGAATTTGACAAAGAAAAACGTACGATTACCATAATTGATAATGGCATTGGTATGAGCCGTGCGGAAGTTCAGGAACATATCGGTACGATTGCAAAATCGGGTACCCGACAATTTTTTGAAGCCTTGACCGGTGAACAAGCCAAAGATAGCGAATTAATCGGTCAATTTGGTGTAGGTTTTTATTCAGCCTTTATTGTGGCCGATAAAGTGACTTTAACCACGCGCAAGGCAGGCGCTGATAAAAGTGAAGGTACACGTTGGGAGTCTGCAGGTGAGGGCGATTACACGATTGAAACAGTAGAAAAAGCAAAACGGGGAACAGAAATTGTCTTGCACCTGAAAGAAGCTGAAAGCGAGTTTTTAGACGGCTATCGTATCCGTTCCATTGTCAGAAAATTCTCCGACCATATTTCTTTACCTATCGTTATGGATAAAGAAGTTATGCCTGCAATGGAGGAAGAGGAAGGCGAGGAAGCCAAGCCCGTTGCACAAATCGAAGAAGAAACCATTAACAGCGCCTCAGCGTTGTGGACCAAAGCCCGTCAAGACATTTCCGATGAAGACTACAATCAGTTCTACAAACATGTAGGTCATGATTTTCAGGACCCGTTGACTTATGTACATAGCAAGGTAGAAGGCACCAACGAATATACCTTGTTGCTTTATGTGCCGTCTCGTGCGCCGTTTGACTTGTGGGACAGGGATGCTAAACACGGCGTAAAACTGTACATACGTAAGGTCTTTATTACCGATGATGCCGAGCAGTTAATGCCGCGTTATTTGCGTTTTATCAGAGGAATTATTGACGCGAATTCATTGCCATTAAACGTATCAAGAGAAATCCTGCAACAAAGCAAGCAAATCAGCTCGATCAAATCGGGTGCGGTTAAAAAAGTGCTGGGCATGCTGGAAGGTCTGGCCAAAAATGAACCGGAAAAATACGAGAAATTCTGGTCCCAGTTTGGTCCAGTCATTAAAGAAGGCCCGATCGAAGACCATGGCAATAAAGATCGCGTCGCTAAATTGCTGCGTTTTGCGTCTACACATACGGATACTGATAAACAGGATGTTGCGCTGGAAGATTACGTTAGTCGCATGAAAGAAGGGCAGGAAAAAATCTATTATGTAACGGCGGACAGTTTTTCCGCGGCAAAAAACAGCCCGCATCTGGAAATTTTCCGCAAGAAAGGCATTGAAGTCTTATTGTTATCAGACCGTATTGATGAATGGCTGGTGTCTAATCTGGACGAATTCGACGGCAAGCATTTACAATCTGTTGCTAAAGGCGATCTGGATTTGGGGCCTCTGGACGCTGAAGAGGATAAAGCCGCTCAGGAAGAAGTCAATAAAGACTTTGAAGCGGTAATTAAGCAAATTAAAGACGTGTTAGGCGAAAAAGTCAGTGAAGTACGTTTGAGTCACCGATTAACTGAATCACCTGCCTGTTTGGTCGCCGATGTTTATGGCATGAGTCTGAATATGGAAAGAATTATGAAGGATGCAGGCCAATTAATGGGCATGGGTAAAAAGCCTATTTTTGAAATCAATCCGACTCATCCACTGGTTGTGCGTATGAAAGCAGAACAGGATGATACCCGTTTTGCCGATTTGACACACATTCTGTTTGACCAGGCGATTTTGAGCGAAGGTGGTCAGCTGGAAGATCCGGCTGCCTTTGTGCATAAGTTGAATGGATTGCTGCAAGGTTTGTTAAACTAACAATCAACAAGACTGAAAAGGCTGGAGCAATCCAGCCTTTTTTATGTCCCGTATTTTTACCAATTCGTTATAATTTAACTCCTTTCATACCCAACTACACACTTAAACATTCATCGTTTACATGTCTTCATCAAACGCAATTGATTTCAATTACTCGGCTTTTAATCTATTCGAACAACAGAAAAAGTCGCGTGTTGTTGCGGGTTTTCTATTTGTGGTGGTTATGTTGTTGCACATGGCTACAGCGTTATATTTATTGAGTGCATCTAAATCGGAGCATAAAAAACCACCAGTCGTTATGGAAGTGGTGATGTTGCCACAACCTGAACCAATTGAAAAACATGTGGCAAAGGAGCCGCCGCCCGCGCCGAGGCCTGCCAAAAAAGAACCTGTAAAACCCAAACCCATCGTAAAACCTGTACAGCCAATTAAAAAACCAGTCGCAGTAAAAAAGTCTGCGCCTGCTCCTATACCACAGCCGGCAGAAACAAAAGAAGTTATACCGGTACCTAAATTTGAGCCAGTGCCGAAACTTATACCAGCGCCCCCCCCAGTTGCAGCGCAGCCACCCTTAGTCAAACCCTCAGCTTCATCAAATTTACACGATACGGCTAAACCTAAGGAAACAGCAGGCCATGGCCGCGATGACAGCAAAACAATCGTTTCAGGGGTTGTACCATTGGTTCGTGTACCACCGAAATATCCTGCTCGCGCTGCTAGTCGGCATATTGAAGGCTGGGTAAAAATCGAATTTACCATTCAAACTGACGGTTCAGTTGATAATGCAGTTGTGGTTGGATCAGAACCCGTAGATATTTTTGATGATGCCGCGCTGACTGCAATCAGTAAATGGAAATTTAAAGAAAAAGTTGTCAACGGTGTTGCTGTGCCGCAACGTGCGGTACAAAAATTACAATTCAAACTCGAACACTAACTTTTAAAA
The DNA here is from genome assembly GCA_964450225.1 of uncultured Crenothrix sp. Taxonomy (GTDB): domain Bacteria; phylum Pseudomonadota; class Gammaproteobacteria; order Methylococcales; family Methylomonadaceae; genus Methylobacter_C. The sequence continues at coordinate 11,058 of CAYVFT010000024.1, forward strand.
ACTATTCCAGGAGAATGACCGAATGCATATGCATATCGCCCCCGAATTAATAATTGATGCAACGCTTTATACCTTGCTGGTTTTTTCAGTCACGACGTGGACGCTAATTTTTTTCAAAATCTGGCAATTTTTTTATAACAGGCACTGTAATGAACGGTTTGAAAATGCTTTTTGGAATCTGCCTGATTTAAAAGAAGCCAAAAAGTTATCGCCCGATTTGGCCAAAGGCTCACAAGCCCGGCTAGCTTATGAAGGTTTAACATGGCTTGAGGAGCATCAACTTTCAGCGGGCAAAAAGCTTAAACACTGCGGCGATCCAACAGAATTATTGGAGCAAACCTTGCGCGTCCAATTGCAACAAGAACAACATACCATGGAAAGCGGTTTAACGTTGTTGGCAAGTATCGGCAGCACTGCGCCGTTTGTCGGTTTGTTCGGTACAGTATTGGGCATTATGAATGCAATGCACGATATTACAGAAAGCGGTTCGACCAGTTTGGATGTTGTTGCCGGCCCGATTGGTGATGCGTTAGTCGCAACAGCAATTGGTATTGCCGTCGCTGTGCCGGCAGTGTTGGCGTACAATTTTTTTCTCCGGCGCATGAAAGTGCAACGCACACGCTTGGAAAATTTTGTCGCGAGTTTCTTATCCGTTGCTTTAGTTACTAAAAACGAACAGGTATAACTTATGGCATTTAAACCTCAAGCCGAAGATGAAAATGCGATGAGCGAAATCAACGTCACGCCATTAGTGGACGTGATGCTGGTGCTGGTGATTATTTTACTGGTTACCGCGCCGCTACTTACGCAATCGGTTCATGTCAAGTTGCCCAAAACAGCCGAAACGACCGCAGATATTAATGCACAACCGTTGCAACTCGGAATTGACGCGCAGGGTGCAATTACTATTAACAAAAATCCAATAGCTGATTTAGCCGCGCTTGAAATCGCTTTAAAAGCTGAATTAGCGAAAAATCAGGATATTGGTGTGCATATATATGCTGATCAAGCTGTGGTTTATGCCAAGGTTGCTGAAGTAATGGCGACAATACAACACGCTGGCATAGCAAAATTAGCGTTCGTAACGCTGGAAAAGTAATGATTAGTTGGGCTGTACGGAAGCTCAGCTATTTCATCCAAAATGGCAAAAACAACATCAGGAATCAGCATGGAACACATTACCCAATTTATTAATATTTTTTTACATCTGGATAAATATCTCAGCGAGATTATTCAGAACTATGGACATGTAACCTACATATTATTATTTATTATTATTTTCTGCGAAACAGGGTTAGTGGTACTACCCTTTTTGCCGGGTGATTCCCTGCTTTTTGCGGCGGGAGCTTTTGCTGCAAAAGGTGACATGAGTATTGGAATATTATATGTAATTCTATGTATTGCCGCGGTTCTAGGCGATTCGCTCAATTATGAAATTGGCAGTTTTTTTGGCCCCAAAATAGCTAAACAGGAAAAAAACAGGTTTTTAAATAAAGAACATGTAGAGCGTACTCATAAGTTTTATGAAAAATATGGCGCCAAAACAATAATAATTGCCCGATTTGTCCCCATTATCCGTACCTTTGCCCCATTTGTCGCAGGTATAGGCGATATGGGCTACAAAAAGTTTCTTCATTACAATGTAATTGGCGGAGTTTCCTGGATTTCTATTTGTTTGTTTGGCGGCTTCTTATTTGGCAATATACCGGTAGTAAACCGTAATTTTACTATTGTGATTTTAGGTATTGTTATTATCTCAATAATGCCAGCAGTAATAGAGTTCATTCGGCATAAGTATTATGCAAAAGCGAGTTAGCTAATATCTAAAGCTTCGGTTACAGCTCGATACGAATTCCGAGTTCCACAACCCGGTCGACAGGTATTTTAAAAAACTCAATCGCACTGGAAGAATTGTGAAATAAAAACCTGAACAATGCTCTGCGCCATTTCGGCATTGGGCTTTTATTACGAAAAGAGACATGTTCACTGCCGATGAAAAATGATGCATTTTGAGGATTAAATTCCAGGCCTTCCTGTACGCATAACTCCAGGGCGCGGCGTACGTCGGCGTTTTGCTTGAAGCCGTAATAAAGTTTCACTCGGTAAAAAGTCCGGTTTTCGCCGAAGGCCCTGATTTTGACCAGGTGCGCTTCGTCTACATAGGGTTCGTTGGTGGTAACAATGGTCAGCACAATGATTTGCTCATGCAGTACATGATTGTGTTCCAGGTTGTGCAACAGCACTTGAGGCACACCGTGCAAGCTTCTGGTCAAATAAATCGCGGTACCCGGTACCCGCACCAATTTGTCAGTTATTTTCTCTTCCAGGTCCTCGAATAAGGTTCGTCGTTCATCCATATATTCCGCAAGTAACCTGCGTCCCTTAATCCAAGTCGTCAATATTAGAAACAATACTGTAGCAACGACCAGCGGGAGCCAGCCGCCAGTAGGGATTTTCAAACTATTTGAAGAAAAAAACAGAAAGTCTATGACCAAAAACGTCGACAGAAAGGTTACGCTGGTAGCCTTTGTCCATTTCCATAACGCCTGAATGATGATAAACGCAAGTACAGTGTCAACTATCATCGTACCGGTAACAGCAATACCGTAAGCTGATGCAAGTGCTGAAGATGATTTAAAACTGAGCACCAGAACGAAAACCGACACCATCAACAGCCAATTGACGGCGGGAACATAGACTTGTCCCATTTCATCGCCCGAGGTATGTAAAACATTCATACGCGGACAATAACCCAGTTGTATCGCCTGCCGCGTCACCGAAAACGCACCCGAGATGACGGCCTGTGAGGCGATGACGGTCGCCAGTGTCGATAGAATCAGCAAAGGATACAGCGCCCAGGTCGGTGCAAGTAAATAGAAGGGATTTTGAATTGCCTCGGGGTGGCCGATTAACAGCGCGCCTTGTCCGAAATAGTTGAGCAGCAATGCCGGAAACACAAAACTGAACCAGGCGTAACGGATCGGCTTCAGGCCAAAGTGTCCCATATCCGCATAAAGTGCTTCAGCGCCAGTAATCGCCAGCACGACCGCGCCCATAATCAAAAAACCATGCCAGCCCAACTCAAACAGCAAATGTACTGCATAGTAAGGGTTAATTGCCATTAACACACCCGGTTCATGAACGATATTGATTACGCCCAAGACCGCAAGCAATCCAAACCAGAAACACATGACTGGCGAAAATATTTTGCCCACCTTGCCGGTGCCTTTCGCTTGCAGAATAAACAGCCCGCCCAACACCGTAACAGTAATCGGCAACACATAATGGGCCAATGGTGGCGCGATGATTTGCAAGCCCTCGACCGCACTAAGTACCGATATCGCTGGAGTAATTATGCTGTCGCCGAAAAATAGCGACGCACCCAACAAGCCGATAGTGATAATGAAGACCATTTTCTGGGGGTTATCTTTGGACCCATGTAAAGCAAGAGCCATTAACGCGATGATGCCGCCTTCGCCCTTGTTATCGGCGCGCATGATGAAAATGGCGTATTTGATGGTTACAACCATCGTTATTGCCCAAAAAATCAGAGACAAAACACCTAATACATGGATTTTATCAGTCGTCAAACCGCCGTGAAATACTTCCTTCATGGCATATAAGGGACTGGTACCGATATCGCCAAACACAACGCCTATGGCACCTAGCGCCAGACCGGCCAGTTTTTCTTTGGATTGATTTTGTGAATTTGAGGGCATTATCGTATTAAAAATACTTGGCATTTATCCAGAAATGAACAGCAATGCTGGCGAAATAGCCCAGCAAAATAACGGGCATCCAGCGCATGTGGAATGCGAAGGTATAGCCTTCCTTGATCTGGCCGAGCAAGGCGACGCCGGGTGCCGAGCCTATTGCCAGCAGACTGCCGCCTACACCGAGAGTCAGGGGCAACAGCAGCCATTGGCCGGGCGGAAGATCGGGATGCATGCTCAATACGGCAAACATCAAGGTGCCGTTATCAATAAACGCCGATGAAAGGCCGATACTAATATTGGCAACCGTGGTGCTAATCTGCCCGAACAGAAAATGCGCAATGGCGTCAAGATAGCCGATAAATCCCAGAGCACCAATGATCATCATCGCGCCGTAAAAGAATAGCAGTGTATCCCATTCCACATTGCCAACATTCTTGAATACGTCAAAATCCTGTTTTCTATTATCGGTGGTGGGAGCATCTACCCCGAATAGCTGATAGACATGGGCAAAATCGCTTTTGATTTCATGAGCTGTCTTGGTCAGATAAAAGCAAAAAAACTGCAATAAACCAAGGCCTGCCATCATGCCTGCGGCGGGCGGCAGTTCCAGCGCGACATTAGACCAGACCGTAATAGCGAGTGTGACGATGAAAAGAATAATAACCCGTTTGCTGCCACGGCGAAGCCAAATAGTGCTGGTGGACGCAGCCGGTATTTCTTTGGGGACAAAAAAATGCATGATGGCAGCAGGCACAAGAAAATTGACCAGGCAGGGAACGGTCAATGAGAAGAACTCCTGGAAAGGCAGAATCTTATGTTGCCAGACGAACAGTGTCGAAATACCGCCCAAGGGGCTTACCGAACCTCCGGCATTGGTTGCTACGACGATATTGACACAGGCCAGGGCAACGAACTCTTTCTTTTTTTTACCCACAGCAGCCGCAATAGTGCCCAATATAAGGCCTACCGCCATACCGCTGATCACGGTAGAAAGCAGAAAGGCAAGAACGCCGGTAATCCAGAACAGTTGCCGGTAGCTGTATTGTCGGCTTAGCAGCCAAATCCTGAGGCCATCGAAAACACCGCGTTCTTCCATGGCATTCAAGTAGGTCATTGACACCAGGATAAATAACAGCAATTCGACATAAGCAAGCAGGTTGCTTTCAAATGCGACTGCCGCGACTTTGGCTTGTCCGTGCAAGGCATAGTAAATACATATTGTAAACCACACAACTGCCGATCCCAAGACCATCGGTTTAGACTTGCGCAGTTCGATTACATCTTCCGACATTGCAGCTACGTAGGCCAGAACAGTCACTGCGATGGAAAGATAACCAATAATATGATGGGTTAAACTTAATGGCTGGGAGGCGCTTAACACTTCGGCACCTTCGCCGGCTAAAGCCATAACGGGTAAGAGCAATAACGCAAAGCACATTAACTTTAAAAAATGACTATTCATTTTAATTCCCAATAATAATGAACGAAAGGCTTGGCCCATTCTAAGGGAAGTCAAAATAAAGCGGTATAAAAAATGTAAAAAGCATGCGAGCGCTTGATAGCCAATGCTTATTTCTTGGCAAGAAACTGCAAAAAAGGATGGGAGTTCGGAGTTAAATGCTTCTCAATGGGTTTGTACAAATACACCTTTGATGTAAACGAGCAAACAAATGGTTCATCTGCTTTTGTGTATTAATTAAATGCTTTATCGCGGTCTAAAAAGACTGGATAATCTACAGCCTTCATTATGGGCAAACAATTTTGGCATGGAATTTAATTTAATTAATACTGACGGTCATGCGCGGCGTGGTCGTCTTACTTTTGCTCGCGGCGTAGTAGAAACGCCGATATTTATGCCAGTTGGCACTTATGGCGCTGTTAAATCATTAACACCGGAAGACTTGGCCGGTGTCGGGGCGCAAATTATTTTGGGCAATACCTTTCATTTAATGCTGCGCCCCACGACTTCAGTCATAAGGGCTCACGGCGATCTGCATGATTTTATGCGTTGGGATAAACCCATCCTGACTGATTCCGGGGGGTTTCAGGTGTTTAGTTTGGGTGCGTTAAGAAAAATTACCGAAAAAGGCGTTACTTTCAAATCGCCCATCAATGGCAGTTCCATTTTTATGGGGCCTGAGGAATCGATGCAGGTGCAGCGCGATTTGGGATCAGATATAGTCATGATTTTTGATGAGTGCACGCCATATCCGGCAACCGTTGATGAGGCAGCCGATTCAATGCGCTTGTCGCTGCGTTGGGCTGCACGCAGTAAAATTGCGCATGGCGACAATCCATCAGCTTTGTTTGGTATCGTGCAAGGTGGTATGTATGAGCAACTGCGTCAGGAATCGATAGGCGGTTTGCTGGATATTGGTTTTGATGGTTATGCCATCGGCGGTTTATCAGTTGGCGAACCCAAGGATGAAATGATGGCGACGCTGGATGTGATTCATCGCAAAATGCCTGATGATAAACCACGTTATTTAATGGGCGTTGGTACACCGGAAGATCTGGTTGAAGCGGTCAGGCGCGGAATTGATATGTTTGATTGTGTGATGCCAACGCGCAATGCCCGTAACGGGCATTTGTTCACCCGCTTTGGTGTAGTGAAAATCAGGAACAGTCAATATGAGTTTGATAACAACCCTCTGGATGAATCCTGCGGCTGTTATACTTGTCGAAACTATTCAAGAGCCTATCTGCGTCATCTTGATAAATGTAAGGAAATGCTGGGCTCCAGGCTCAATACTATACACAATCTTTATTACTATTTAAATCTTATGCGGAGTCTGCGTGAGGCGATTGAAAAGCAGGAACTTGATGTTTTTGTCCGGCAATTTTATCAACAACGAGATAAATCCGTGCCTTCTATGGCATAATGGCAGGCTTTTTAAATTTCTATAACCAACTTGAGGATAATCATGAGTTTTTTTATCTCTGACGCTTTAGCGGCTGCGGCTCCTGCTGCCCAACAGCCAGGTATTGAAGGTATGCTGTTTCCACTGGGTATATTGGTGTTTTTTTACTTTTTGTTTTTGCGTCCTCAAGCCAAAAGAGCCAAGGAGAAGAAACAAATGATTGCCGCGATGACCAAAGGCGCTGAAGTGGTAACTTCTGGAGGAATTTTAGGTAAAGTCGTTGATCTGGATGATAACTTTGTCAAGATTGAAATCTGTGACAATACCTTTATTCAAGTGCAGCGTCATAGCATTGAGAGCATGATGCCCAAAGGAACTTATAAAGCAATAACTAAAAAAAGCAGCAGTTAAAGTTTAATGTTATAGCGCATAGCCATTAGCAACAGCTTGATTTAAGCTAAAGCGCGGTTTAATTATTGGAATAACACATGCAAAACCATTTCCCACTTTGGAAAAATTTATTAGTCCTGATTATTTTTATCTTTGGGCTTATTTACTCGCTACCGAATTTGTACGGCGAAGACCCGTCTGTTCAGGTATCATCCCCGCAAACCGCCAAGTTAGGGCAGGAGCAGGCAAACCGGATCGAGTCTGAAATTAAAGCCACTGGCGTTGCTGTCAAAGCCTTTGAGTTTAAAGATGGACATGTTTTAGCGCGGTTTTACAATACCGACGATCAGCTTAAAGCAGCTGATTTGCTCAGAGATACAATGGGCAGCGATTATACCGTTGCTTTAAACCTGGCGCCTACAGCACCCGCCTGGATGCAAGCCATAGGCGCTAAAGCTATGTATTTGGGCCTGGATTTGCGCGGCGGTGTGCATTTTCTGCTGGAAGTGGATATGGATGCTGCCGTCAAGCAAGCTGAAGATCGCTATACCGAAGATCTTCGCTTGGCATTAAGAAGCGAAAAATTACGTTATCAGTCTGTATCCAAAGACAATGGTTTTATCAAAGTTACGTTGAAAACAGCAGATGACAAGCCTGCGCTATTGACGCTTCTGGATAAAGATTTTCGTACCCTGGAGATCACCGAGCCAAAGGAGCAGGATCAGGTTTGGTTAAAGCTTTCTGAAAAAGAAGTGCGTGAGATTAAGAAATTTGCTGTTGCGCAAAACATGACTACGTTGCGTAACAGGGTTAATGAGTTAGGTGTTGCCGAACCGGTTATTCAGCAGCAAGGCGAGAATCGTATTGTGGTTCAGTTGCCAGGGGTACAGGATACCACGCGCGCCAAGGAAATTCTGGGTACAACGGCTACGCTGGAGTATCGCATGGTTGATGTCGAGCATGATGTGCAGCAGGCGGTTGCCGGGCACGTTCCTGTTGGCAGCCGATTGTATTATGAAAGAAACGGCAATCCAATACTATTGGATCGGCGAATTATCGTTACGGGTGATCAGATTGTTGATGCTTCTTCCGGCGTTGATCAGGACGGCAGGCCTTCGGTAAATATTTCATTGAATGGTGTTGGTGCAGCCAAGATGGCTAAAACTACCCAGGTTAGTGTTGGCAAGCCTATGGCTGTCGTATTTATTGAATATAAAGTCGACACAAAAATAGTCAATGGTCAAAAAGTGCGCCATAAGGAGAAAGTTGAAAAAGTCATCAATGTCGCGACTATCCAGGGCGTTTTTAGTAAGCGCTTTCAAACCACCGGTCTGGATAGCCCTCAGGAAGCACGTAACCTGGCATTGTTATTAAGGGCGGGAGCGTTGGTGGCTCCGGTCGACATCGTCGAGGAGCGCACCGTCGGCCCAAGCTTGGGCCAAGAAAATATCGGCAAAGGTATCAATTCCAATGTCTATGGCTTCATAGCGGTCGCGTTTTTCATGATCGTCTATTACCGTATTTTTGGTCTTTTTTCCATCGTCGCGTTGAGCATGAACGTGTTGCTGTTGGTTGCAGTGCTGTCCCTGCTGCAAGCCACGTTAACGCTGCCGGGCATGGCCGGCATTGCGCTGACCGTGGGCATGGCTATCGATGCCAATGTGCTGATCAACGAGCGCATACGCGAGGAACTCAGGCGCGGCATGACACCTGGCGCCGCCATTTATACCGGTTATGAGCGTGCTTTTGCGACTATTGTCGATTCCAATATCACGACCTTGATTGCCGGCATCGCGTTATTCACTCTGGGTTCTGGCCCCATCCGCGGTTTTGCGCTAGTGCTGTGTATTGGAATTTTAACATCCATGTTCAGTGCGGTTGTTGTATCGAGAGCGTTGGTCAATTTGACCTATGGTCGGCAGCGTAAGTTGGATAAATTGGCTATCTGAAAACAATATTCGAGGACTCAATGGAACTTTTTAATATTAAACACGATATTCCGTTTATGCGCTATGGTCGGATTACCACGACCATTTCGCTAGTTACCTTTATTTTGGCGATACTGGCCTTAGGCTTTAAGGGGCTTAATTTTGGATTGGACTTTACTGGCGGTATTCAAATCGAAGTCGGCTATAATCAGCCGGCCAACATAGAAGCAGTTCGAAAAGTACTGGAAGATCAAAAAATATCCGAATTTTCGGTGCAGAATTTTGGTAGCGTAAAGGAAATATTAATCCGTTTGCCGATGAAGCCTGAAACCAACGATATCAAGTTGAGCGAGGTGATATTGGCAAAACTGAAAGAGCAAGATCCCAGTGTCGTGTTACGTAGCGTCGAGTTTGTCGGGCCGCAAGTGGGTCAGGAATTGTTTGAAAGCGGTGGATTGGCTCTGCTGTTAGTCGTGGCGGGGATTATGTCTTATTTGGCCATCCGCTTCGAATGGCGTTTCGCCTTGGCGGCTATTATCGCCAACATGCACGATATTGTGATTATTCTCGGTATGTTCGCGTTTTTTCAATGGGAATTCACGCTGTCAGTGCTGGCCGGCGTACTGGCAATATTAGGCTATTCGGTCAACGAATCGGTCGTGGTATTTGACCGGGTACGGGAGAATTTCCACAAGATGCGCAAAGCGAGCGTTCCCGAAATGATCGATAACGCCATCACGACAACGATGTCCCGTACCGTTATTACTCACTTTATGACGCAGATGATGGTGTTGGCGATGTTTTTCTTCGGCGGCGAAGCGCTGCATAATTTTGCGCTGGCGCTGACCATCGGTATCGTGTTCGGCATTTACTCATCGGTGCTGGTCGCAAGCCCTATCGTTCTGTGGTTAGGCGTATCGAGAAAAGACCTGATGTCGGTAAAAAAAGAAAGCGCTGAAAGCGACAATTTGCCTTAGTGCTAGCGGCTAAGCGGTTACAAGAACGGCCGGCAATCTGCTATAATCCCCAATCCTTAATATTTTCCATCTGGAGTTTCCTTAACAATGGCAATCGAACGCACATTTTCAATTATTAAACCTGACGCAGTCGCAAAAAACATTATTGGTGACATTTACAGTCGTTTTGAAAAAAACGGTTTGAAAATTGTTGCCGCAAAAATGCTGCACTTGACTCAAGCACAAGCAGAAGGTTTTTACGCGGAGCACAGTGAGCGTGGTTTCTTTAAGGATCTCATTTCATTTATGATTTCAGGCCCTGTGATGATGCAAGTGCTGGAAGGAGAAAATGCGGTTCTTAAACATCGCGAAATAATGGGTGCAACTAACCCTAAAGAAGCGGCTGCCGGAACCATTCGCGCCGATTTTGCCGCCAGCATTGATGAAAATGCAGTGCATGGCTCAGATGCTCTCGAAACCGCAAAAAGAGAAATCGCTTTCTTTTTCTCGGATAATGAAATCTGTGCAAGAACCCGTTAATTTTAAGCTGGTTAATCCTAAACGGATTAACTTACTCGATTACGACAGAAAAGGTCTTGTGGCCTTTTTTGTCAATTTAGGTGAAAAACCTTTTCGAGCGACGCAGTTGCTTAAATGGATTTATCAGGAAGGTGTAGAAGATTTCGACCTGATGACTAATTTAAGCAAGTCGTTGCGTACCTATCTCAATGAAAATTGCTATATAGCCACTCCCGAGATTGTGATTGAACAAATCGCTAGCGATGGCACTTGCAAATGGGCATTGCAAACCAGTTGCGGCAATCGAGTTGAAACGGTATTTATTCCAGAAGAAGGACGCGGCACATTGTGTGTATCATCACAAATCGGTTGCGCGCTGGCCTGTACTTTTTGTTCTACTGCTCAGCAAGGTTTCAACCGTAATCTGACGACGGCAGAGATTATTGGCCAGGTCATTGTTGCGCAAAAACGCTTAGGGACGACAAAAAAAATAACCAACGTGGTCATGATGGGCATGGGTGAACCTTTGATAAATTTTGACAATGTAGTAGCCGCCATGAATCTGATGATGGACGACTTTAGCTTTGGGCTTTCCAAGCGCAGAGTGACCATCAGCACTTCGGGTGTTGTGCCGGCCATGTATCGCTTGACCCAAGTGTGTGATGTCAGTCTTGCCGTATCATTACATGCAGTCACCGATGAATTGAGAGATGAACTGGTTCCGATTAATAAAAAATATCCGTTAAAGGAGTTAATGGCAGCTTGCAGGGATAACGCAAAGATTGCACCACGGCGCACCATTACCTTTGAATACGTGATGCTCGATGGTATTAATGACTCCATGCAGGATGCTCGGGGACTTATTAAGTTATTAAAAACGGTTCCGTCAAAACTCAACTTAATCCCCTTTAATCCATTTCCTAATAATGCTTATCGATGTTCAAGCAGTGAAACGATTAATCGTTTCAAAACTGTTTTAAATGATGCTGGGATAGTGACTACGGTCAGAAAGACACGCGGAGAAGATATTGATGCCGCCTGCGGTCAATTGGTTGGGCAAGTTGAAGATAAAAGCCGCAGACACCTTAAGCTAAAAACAGTAGGGTCAGAGCGTGCTGCCTGATATTTCAATCAAGATTGGTCGCCTTACTAGTGGCCTGTTTTTACTGCTTGTATTAAGTTCTTGCGCTTCATCGTCTGGAAATTCTCCAAAAGACGAAGATTTGGCCAGTATTCATTTGCAACTGGGAGTGCGCTACATGGATCTGAACAAGCTGGAAGTCGCTAAAGAAAATCTGGAACTGGCACAAAAAAAAGATCCTAATAATGCTCAGGTTCATAATGCATTTGCTTTTTTGTATGAAAAATTGAATGACCATGACAAAGCCAAAGAACAATATGAAAAGGCGTTGGATCTGACTCCAAATGATTGGGGCGTGCAGAACAACTTTGGCCGTTTCCTCTGTGACCGAGGCGAATATGAACAAGGTATGGCCTTATTGACTCAGGCGATTTCGACTCAATTAAACGATAGACAGTGGTTGGCATTAACAAATGCCGGACGCTGTCAGCTGGCAATGAAACAAACGCAACAAGCCAAAGCTTACTTTAAGCAGGCACTGATACTAAATGCTACTTACCCTCCGGCCTTGCTGGAAATGCAAAAAATCAGCTATCAGAGCGGCGATTATTGGGCGGCAAAAGGCTACTTACAAAGATACCTGAGTGTTGCAGATCATACCTCAGGAACTTTATGGTTTGGTATGCAAACAGAACGTGCATTAGGTAGTGCAGAGCTGGCAAAAGAATACCAAAACTTATTGTTGGAAAAATTTCCACTTTCAGACGAAGCAAAACAAATCAAGTCTGTTTTACAATGACAGGCCACTCAGAACAACATGGCAAACAATATACAAGCAATCCGGGGAATGCACGATGTCCTTCCCGAACAAACCCCGCTCTGGCAGTACGCAGAACAAATGATAAGAGAGATACTGGGTGCGTATGGTTATAGTGAAATCCGGCTGCCCATTGTAGAAAAAACAGAACTTTTCAAGCGCTCTATCGGTGAAGTAACCGATATAGTCGAGAAAGAAATGTATACCTTTGATGATAGGAACGGGGATTCTTTAACCTTGCGCCCGGAAGGGACTGCAGGCTGTCTTAGAGCATGTCTGGAGCATGGTCTGTTACATAATCAGGTGCACAGATTATGGTATTACGGCCCCATGTATCGCCATGAACGCCCGCAAAAGGGGCGTTACCGTCAGTTTTTTCAATTGGGTGTTGAAACTTATGGCATGTCAGGGCCTGATATTGATGCTGAATTGATTCTGATAATGGATCGCTTGTGGAAAAAGCTGGGTATCCGCGATAAAGTGCGCTTGCAACTGAATTCCTTGGGGACTATTACTGAACGGCTAGTTTACCGGGAAACTTTAGTCAGCTATTTCCAGGAGCACCTGGATGATTTGGATGAAGACAGTTTACGTCGCCTGGAGACCAATCCCTTGCGGATTCTGGACACCAAAAATCCAGCCATGCAGCAAGTTGTCGATAATGCCCCCGAATTAATGGCTTATTTGGGTGATGAAAGCCTGAAACATTTTAATGCATTAACTGCAACATTAAATGATCTGGGCATCAGCTACGAAATCAACTCCAGATTAGTGCGCGGGCTTGATTATTACAGCAAAACTGTTTTTGAATGGGTTACTGATGAACTGGGTTCACAAGGCACAGTGTGTGCGGGCGGCCGTTATGATAGCCTGATAGAACAGTTGGGCGGCAAGCCCAATTTTGCCGTGGGTTTTGCAATGGGCATTGAGCGCTTGTTAGCGTTGATCGAAACGTCTGATAATGTTTCTGTTACCAGGTCCGTTGATGTTTATATGATCCGTGTTGGCGAAACAGCCGAACGGGAAGGTTTGCGTTTTTCTGAAGTAATCAGAAATGAGGTGCCGAGCTTGAAGCTGCAAGTTAATTGTGGCGGCGGCAGTTTCAAAAGCCAGTTTAAAAAAGCTGACAAATCAGGGGCTGAGTATGCCATTATTTTGGGCGATGATGAAGTCAGTCGTGGTGAAGTCGGTGTTAAATCATTGCGTAATGAGCAGGGGCAGCAAACGCTATCCCGAGATCAAACAATTGCTTTTTTGCAAGCGTTTTGCAGGTCGGATTAGAGATAGCGCAACCCAACGTTGACGCTGCGATGTATGGGTTATGGCTATAGTCTAACCTTTAAGCTATTTTTAAAATACAAACAAGAGAAGACAAGTGGAAATTTACGAGACAGAAGAAGAACAACTTGAAGCATTAAAAAGATGGTGGAAAGAAAATGGACAATCGACAATTGTTGGTCTAATTCTCGGTATTGCAGTCATACTGGGCTGGAATTTCTGGCAGGATCATAAGAGGTCTCAGACCTTGCAGGCATCGGCTTTGTATAGCCAATTAATCCAGGCGATTGGGGCAGACAAAAAGGAGAGCGCAGAGAAACTGGCCGAGCGGATAAAGGAACAATATCCCAAGACTGAATATGCAGCCTATAGTGGTCTTTTTTTGGCAAAAATAAAAGTTCAGCAAGGTGATGTAGCTAAGGCACAGACTATTTTGAAAGAAATAGCGGCTGGACCGAATAATGAACTGAGCAACATTGCCAAGATCAGACAAGTTCGTTTAATGCTGGCAAGCGGTGAATATGAGCAGGGATTACAGTTAGTTAACGATGTCGATCCGGCAACATCATCCAGTTTTTCAGGTAACTATGATGAATTAGTGGGCGATTTGTATGTTGCCCTGGATCGTTTGGATCAAGCGCGAAGTTCTTATCAAAAAGCATTGGAAAGTGGCTACAAGTCACCCTTATTGCAATTTAAAATAGATGATTTAACTGCATCTGAAAAAATAGAAATTCAAAAATAATGCGCCTGATTCCGCTTTTATTGCTTTATTGTGCTTTGGCTGGTTGCGCTGCGCTTGACACCTTTAATGAATCAGTTTCCGGAATTTCCGATTACTTTCTTGGCGGCGAGGACAATTCTGATCCGCCGGCTGCACTAGTTGAGTATACCCCTGAAATAAAAATCGAAGAGCTTTGGCAGGAATCAGTTGGTGCAGGATCAGATGAACAAACTTTGAAACTGGTTCCCGCAATTGGCTTTGGCAAAATACTGGCTGCTGATCGGGAGGGATTAGTCGAGGCTAGAGATTCGAGCACGGGGCGTCTAATATGGGAGGCAGAGACGGAAGTGCAATTTTCCGCGGGGCCTGGTCTGGGTGTTGGAACCGTCATTTTGGGTTCCAGTGATGCAGAAGTAGTTGCCTTGAATATCGACAATGGAGAGGTGCTTTGGAAGTCCCAGGTATCCAGCGAAGTGCTTTCTGTGCCGGTTATTGCCAATGGCATTGTAATCGTTCGCACTACCGATGGTGCGGTTGTTGCCCTCAATGAAAAGAATGGTGGAAAACTGTGGAGTTATGAACACAATGCTCCAGCTTTAAGTGTGCGTGGGATCGGCGCCCCCATTATTGTCGGGGACAATGTTATCGAGGGTTACGATAATGGCAAGTTAATGGCATTGCGTTTAGCCGATGGCAAGTATGTCTGGGAAACCACTATTGCCATTCCCAAAGGACGTTCTGAAGTTGAAAGACTGGTGGATCTTGATGTTGATCCAATAGAAGTGGGGGGAGTGATTTATATTGCCAGTTATCGCGGTGGAGCAGCTGCTGTTTCGGAACTGGACGGTGATGTGTTGTGGCGAAATGAATCTATTTCTTCCTATACCGGTCTGAGTAATGACTTTCGGTATCTGTATTTATCAGATTCGACCGATGATGTCTGGCAGTTGGATCAGCGCAGTGGCGCGTCATTATGGAAACAAAAGGAATTGCATCAAAGAAAATTAACAGCCCCGGCCGTCTATGAAAATTATGTCGTGGTAGGCGATTTTGAGGGTTACGTGCACTGGCTGTCTACCAGTGATGGGAGGCAACTTGGCCGTATAAAAGTTGCGGATAGTGCAATCGATGCCAAGCCTATTGTGGTGGATAATACTGTTTTTATTTATGCAAAAGACGGCACACTTGCCGCTTTACAAACCCGCTCACCTTAAACACTATGTTACCTGTAATAGCCCTGGTAGGGCGACCCAATGTTGGCAAGTCCACATTATTTAACTATTTGACGCGGAGCCGGGAAGCCTTGGTCGCAGATTTCCCTGGCCTAACCAGAGACCGGCAGTATGGTCGGGTGAAGCACGGCGATCGTGCTTGCCTGGTTGTCGATACCGGCGGTATAGCCGATGATGCAGAAGGCATCGAAAGCTTTGCCAGAAAGCAAGTACAAATTGCTTTGGAAGAAGCGGATATCGTGCTATTCATGGTCGATGCACGCGAAGGTTTAAGTGCTTCAGATAAAGTCATTGCCGATACGCTGAGGAAGCTGGATAAGCCGGTAATATTGGTCACCAACAAGGTTGATGGTATTGATGCCACCATAGCTTCTTCTGACTTTTATTCACTGGCTCTTGGTGAACCTGTGCAAATCGCCGCCTCACACGGCAGAGGAATAGCGGAATTACTGGAAAGAGTTAATCGATTATTACCACCTGATAATCAAGAAGTGTTTGATGATACCCGCAAAGGCATTGGTATCGCAGTAGTCGGAAGACCCAATGTCGGTAAATCGACCTTGGTCAATCGACTGTTGGGTGAAGAGAGGGTTATCGTCTTTGATGAGCCAGGCACTACACGCGATAGTATTTATATTCCTTTTGAACGTAATGGCAAACAGTTTACGCTCATTGATACGGCGGGAATGCGTCGCCGGTCCAAAGTGTCAGATACCATTGAAAAATTCAGTGTCATTAAATCGTTGCAAGCGATTGAAAAAGCAAATGTCGTAATTTACTTGATTGATGCACGGGAAGGTATTACAGACCAGGATGCTCATCTACTAGGTTTGGTGTTAGAAGCGGGCCGGGCATTGATTATCGGTCTCAATAAGTGGGATGGCTTGAATACGGAGCAAAAAGAAACCGTTAAACGGCAGCTCGATGTGAAACTGTCCTTTCTTGATTTTGCCGAAAAGCATCCCATTTCCGCGTTGCATGGCAGCGGTGTTGGCAAATTGTTTGATGTCGTACATAAACTGTATGACTCAGCGATGCTCGATATGTCGACGCCAGTGCTGACCAGAATCCTGAAAGAAGCCACGGATGCACATCAACCACCGATAGTGAATACACGTCGTATCAAACTAAAATACGCGCATCAAGGCGGGCGAAATCCGCCCATTGTGGTGATTCATGGCGTACAAACGGATGCGTTGCCGACATCGTACAAGCGTTACTTAATGAACTATTTCCGTGACAAGTTAAAATTGTCAGGAACCCCGATACGCCTGGAGTTTAAATCACCCGTCAATCCCTTTCATGGGCAAAAAAACAAGTTGACCGATTGGCAAGTACAAAAACGTCAACGCTTGATGAAACGAATAAAAAGCAAAAAATGATTAAGGTGAAAAGTTTAAGGTTAAAGGTGATAACCACTTTAACCAAACGTTTAACCTTGTGCCTTTAACCTCGTACCTTTAATTTTTTATGGCATCTATTACATTCCAGGGTAAACCACTTCATACTTCAGGTGACTTGCCGGCAGTGGGCAGCAAAGCCCCCGCTTTTTCACTGGTAAACGCTAAATTAGCGGATGTGACCCTGGAAACATACGCAGGCAAAAGGAAAGTATTGAATATTGTACCAAGCCTGGATACACCTACTTGTGCCGCTTCAACGCGCAAATTCAACGAGAAGGCATCACACTTGTATAATACTGTTGTGTTGGTGATTTCTGCTGATTTGCCGTTTGCGCAATGTCGATTTTGTGAAGTAGAAGATTTAAAACATGTAATTCCTTTATCAACCTTCCGCTCAAGTTTTGCTGATGACTATGGTGTAAAACTGGTTGATACCTTTCTAGCCGGATTGACAACACGGGCAGTCATCATTATTGATGAGCATGACAACGTGATTTACACACAACTGGTTAGCGAAATAGTTAACGAACCAGATTACGAAAGTGCGTTGGCGGTGTTGTAATAGCTAGATCTTAGTGAGCCATAAAAACAAGCAGTGTGGTACTCGCTGACTGGGGTACTAAAAGTTGTTCTCAGCGCGTGAAGTTCTTTGCGTCTCAAATCATTTCAATTCGGGAAAATTTAATAAGCACATCAAGATTTCCCGATTAAGTACAATTTTCAGCCGGAGAGTCATTTCTTCAAGTAGCCCGTCATACCGGTATGGATTTCGTAGGATCATCACAGTTTTTATTTTGGCTGAAGCTTGTAAGTATTCAGGTATGTTTTTTGCCGCGATAGTGAATTGATTCATAATGCCCATCGGCTCCCTTTCCATGAGTGTATGCCAAGATTTGATGACAAGTCGGCAGGTAGTGAATTTTTACTACACGTCCGTTATATCCGATTTCGTCAAAACACTTGATTCATGAGCTTTTCTAAACTTGCTTTACTCGTTCATTGATTAGTTGCTAATCAATATTATTTGGTAACTCAAAACGAAGGTGTCAGTTATCTTTAGTTTGTTTAGCAGCGTGGTTTTATGGATAATGTATCCATGGGTTCAAGATTTTCAATAGATTCAAGAGTTTCAATCCGAGGTTTGACGTTATGACAGAACTTATGAGTAGCGGAGCCGAATTGATGTTTGCCGGCATGGGCATTGTATTCCTGTTTTTGACCATGCTGGTGGTCGCGATCAATATTATGTCATCCTTGGTGCAGCGTTTTTTTCCAGATGCACCACCCCAAGTGGTAGCAGCTACGGTATCCAGTGGCATTGATAAAAGCATTATTGCCGCTATTACGGCAGCGGTGCATCAGCACCGAAGCAAGCATAAACAAAGTTAAGGATTTTTGGTTAGATGTCTGTGGCGTTTGACCCTTATTGTTTTATATATAACGCATTCTAACGACCCAAAAGGTCAATGACTAAAAGCCCGCAATGGTTCCTGGAGAAAATTAAGAATGGCCAAAGATAAAAAAAAGCCCTTAGGTGTCACAGAAGTGGTCTTGCGTGATGCTCATCAATCAATCTTAGCCACTCGTTTACGCATAGAAGATATGCTGCCGATTTGTGAAAAACTCGACCAGATCGGTTACTGGTCAATCGAATCGTGGGGCGGAGCAACTTTTGATGCGTGCATACGTTATTTGGGTGAGGATCCTTGGGAAAGATTGCGTTTGCTGAAAGCGGCAATGCCCAAAACGCCACAGCAAATGCTGCTACGTGGACAGAATATTTTAGGTTATCGGCATTATGCCGATGATGTGGTTGATAAGTTTGTCGAACGTTGCGCTGTCAACGGTATTGATGTTTTCCGTATCTTTGATGCGATGAATGACATGCGTAATATCGAACATGCGGTAAAAGCGGTAATCAAAACTGGCGCTCATGCTCAAGGGACTATTTCTTATACCACCAGTCCGGTACACACTTTGGATACGTGGGTTAATTTGGGCAAGCAAATTGAAGATATGGGTGCGCATTCAATCTGTATTAAAGATATGGCCGGTTTGCTTAAGCCTTATGAAGCCTTTGAACTGGTTAGCCGTTTAAAAAAAAGCACTAAAATTCCCCTTCATTTGCATAGTCATGCTACGACCGGTTTAAGTGTGGCAAGCATAATCAAAGCCGCTGAAGCGGGCATCGACAATGTCGATGCTGCCATTTCATCACTGAGCATGACTTATAGTCACAGCGCAACCGAGACCATTGTTGCCAGTCTTGAAGGTACTGATCGAGCTACCGGTCTAGATTTGGTTAAATTGGAAGAAATCGCACATTATTTCAGAGATATTCGGAAAAAATATGCCCAATATGAAGGCAGCCTTAAAGGTGTGGACGGACGTATTTTGATTTCTCAAGTTCCTGGCGGCATGTTGACTAACATGGAAAGCCAATTAAAAGAGCAGGGCGCTGCTGACAAGTTTGATGAAGTGATGCACGAAATTCCTAGGGTGCGCGAAGACTTGGGTTTTATTCCACTCGTTACTCCAACTTCACAAATCGTGGGTACACAAGCGGTTATAAATGTCATAAATGGTGAACGCTATAGAACCATAACCAAAGAAACGGCGGGATTATTGAAAGGAGAATACGGAGCAACCCCGGCGCCTGTAAACAAGCAATTACAAGACAGGGTGCTCGAAGGTGCGCAACCCATTACCTGTCGCCCGGCCGATTTAATTGAGCCGGAAATGGACAAATTAATAGCTGAGGTGCAGGAAAAAGCCAAAACCGAAAACGTAAAACTAGCTAAAAATATCGAAGAAGATGCATTAATTAACGGTATGTTTGCTCAAGTTGGCTGGAAGTTCCTGGTAAACCGTGGCAATTCGGCAGCATTTGAGGCAGCACCTGATGCAAATGCTTTTGCGGCGACCAACAATGTACCTAAAACAACGACGGTTGTATCGGTCACCGAAACGTACACGGTCAATGTGGATGGTAGAAACTTTAACGTTACAGTAGGCCCAGGTGGCGCGCCACTGACAATTCAGCCTGCTGCCGCGGAAAAAAGCCAGGCAGCGCCTGTAGCCAGTAGCGGCTCAGTGGTTTACGCGCCAATGGCTGGCAATATACTGAAAATCCTTGTTGATGTTGGTAGTGCTGTTGCCGAAGGCGAGGTTGTCGTTATTATGGAAGCGATGAAAATGGAAACTGAGGTGAGGTCTAAATTTTCCGGTATCGTTAGTGCAGTACATATCAAGGAAGGCGGTGCAGTGGCCGGCGGCAACGCTTTAATTTCTTTGTAACAACGGACACTATCAAGAGACATTTTATGGAAAATTTGCTTTCACTCTGGCAAAGCACTGGCATATACAATTTTACTGGCGGTCAGGCTTTCATGATGCTGGTCGGCTTTTTGTTACTGTTTCTTGCTATTAAAAAGGGTTTTGAACCCTTGTTATTATTGCCGATAGGCTTTGGCGCTATTCTCAGTAACATTCCGGTTGCGGGTATTGCCGAAGAGGGGGGGCTTTTATATTACCTTTATTTTGGTATTAAAGCGGGGATATTTCCTTTGCTTATTTTTATGGGCGTAGGTGCTATGACTGATTTTGGCCCTATGCTGGCAAACCCTAAAACCTTGTTATTAGGTGCAGCGGCTCAATTCGGTATTTTTGCTTCATTACTGGGTGCTTTGGCGCTCAACGTCGTACCCGGTCTGGAGTTCAGCTTAAGAGATGCAGCTGCGATTGGTATTATTGGTGGAGCCGACGGTCCTACAGCTATTTATGTAGCATCTAAACTGGCGCCTGACCTACTGGGCGCAATTGCTGTAGCGGCTTACTCTTATATGGCGTTGGTGCCTTTAATTCAGCCGCCGATCATGCGAGCATTAACGACAGAGGATGAGCGCAAAATCGAAATGCAGCAAATGCGAGTAGTCAGCAAAACTGAAAAAATTGTTTTTCCTTTGATGTTGCTGGTTCTTTCTATCTTGCTATTGCCCTCCGCTACCCCTCTGATCGGCATGTTTGCCTTGGGGAACTTGATGAATGCTTGTGGCGTTGTTGAACGTTTAAGCCAAACTGCACAAAATGAATTGATTAACATCGTTACAATTTTCCTGGGATTGTCGGTAGGCTCAAAGTTGAGCGCTGAAGCCTTTCTGCAAATGGAAACGCTTGGCATCCTGGCTTTGGGCGCGATTGCCTTTGCTATCGGTACAGCCTCTGGCGTTATTATGGCGAAAATCATGAACAAATTCAGCGACACGCCGATCAATCCATTGATTGGTGCAGCGGGGGTGTCAGCGGTGCCGATGGCTGCAAGGGTAGCCAATAAACTGGGACTGGAAAGCAATCCGCATAATTTCTTGCTGATGCATGCCATGGGCCCTAATGTCGCGGGCGTGATTGGTTCAGCGGTAGCAGCCGGGGTTTTGCTGAGTTTGGTTAAATAGGCAATAGATTGCTGTGTACGGTAAAGGCAGCTTTTTGAAAAGAGGCGTTTAAGTGATAAGTTACGATAAAGACTTTTATAGTTGGACACAGGAACAGGCCGAGTTATTAAGAAATGGCCGGTTTTCGGAACTGGATATTGATAATTTAATTGAAGAAGTAGAATCAATGGGCAGAAGTGAAAAACGTGAACTTGAAAGCCGCCTAACTATCCTGCTGCTCCATCTTTTGAAATGGAAGTATCAAGAAGTAAGACGGGGAAGAAGCTGGCAATTATCCATCGATGAACAGCGAATACAGTTTGAAAAAACGCTTAATGAAAATCCCGGATTAAAACCGGCACTTGATCAAATTATAAAAGACGCATACAAACTCGCGGTAATTAGAGCGGCCAGAGAAACAAGAATCAGTAAAGCCGTTTTTCCAGAACGTTGTCCTTGGACAGTAGCTCAACTTATAGAAGAGGGGTTTTATCCTGACTAATCCTTGGTTTTCCGGTTTAGTCCTTAAACCGGAAAGGACGTTTTTAAGCCCTTTTATTATGTGATTCACGTGGTTCAACTTGCCTAAATTAATAACATGCTCCTTTAATAATGGAGTCATTTTAGGGACATAAAAAATGCTGACCATCATACAAGTTCCGGTTTTAACCGATAACTATATTTATCTCATCCACGACCCGGTATGCGGAGAAACCGCTGCTATAGACCCTGCTCTTGCTCAACCGGTTTTGGATGTTCTGGATAAAAATGGCTGGCGACTTACCTACATCCTGAGTACCCATCACCACTGGGATCATGTTGGCGGTAATCTGGAGCTGAAACAAAAAACTGCTTGCAAAGTCATTGCTGCACAATCTGATCAGAATCGAATTCCCGGCATTGATATTGGCGTTAGCGAAGATGATGTCATCTCATTGGGTTCGCATTCGGCCAGGGTTATTTCAACGCCTGGACATACCAGTGGGCATATCGTTTATCATTTTGCTGAAGATGGCGCGCTGTTTTGCGGGGATACCTTGTTTGTTATGGGCTGCGGCCGGTTGTTCGAGGGCACACCTGAACAAATGTGGAATTCACTACAGAAATTAAAGACTTTACCGCCCTCAACCCGAATTTATTGCACTCATGAATACACGCAAACGAATGGCCGATTTGCTTTAAGTGTTGAACCTGACAATAGTCAGTTGCAACAAAAAATGATCGAGGTGCAACGGCTCAGAGCGGAAAATAAACCCACAGTACCTTCGACAATTGAAGAGGAAAGAGCAACGAATCCGTTCTTCAGGGCTGATAGCATAAGTATTCAAAAAACATTAGGCCTGCAGGGCCAATCCTCTTTATGTGTGTTTACAGAATTGAGGAAACGCAAGGATTCCTTTTGATTAGGCCTTTGGTCTCATGTGCGGGAACAACAATACATCACGAATTGAAGGCGCATCGGTAAACAACATCACCAAACGGTCGATACCAATGCCTTCGCCAGCCGTGGGCGGCATACCGTGTTCCAGGGCGACGATATAATCTGCATCAAAGTGCATAGCTTCATCATCACCGGCTTCTTTTTCTTCAACCTGCTTTTGAAAGCGTGCTGCTTGATCTTCGGCATCATTCAACTCGGTAAAGCCATTGGCAATTTCTCGGCCGCCGACAAAGAATTCAAAGCGATCGGTCACATGCGGATTCTCGTCATTACGCCTGGCCAGTGGTGACACTTCAACAGGATAAGCGGTAATGAACGTAGGATTCATCAAGCGGCTTTCCACAGTTTTTTCAAAAATCTCGATTTGTACTTTTCCTAGCCCGTAACCTTCTTTAACAGGAATACGCAGACTTTCAGCGACTTTAACCGCAGCCTCACGGGTTTCAAGGTCACCGGCACTCAGGTCAGGATTAAAATGCAGGATCGATTCAACCACGGTCATTCGGTCAAACGGCTTGCCAAAATCGTAATGCTCGCCCTGATAAGTGACCATCGTTTGCCCCAGAATTTCTTCAGCTATACCTCGCAGCATCGCTTCGGTTAAATCCATCAAATCGTGATATTCCGCGTAAGCCTGATAAAACTCCAGCATGGTAAATTCAGGATTATGACGAGTCGATAATCCTTCATTGCGAAAGTTACGGTTAATTTCAAAGACCCGCTCAAAACCGCCAACAACCAGCCGCTTCAAATACAACTCAGGGGCAATACGCAAAAACATATCCATATCCAGCGCGTTATGATAAGTGCTAAAAGGACGTGCCGTTGCCCCCCCAGGGATCACCTGCATCATTGGCGTTTCAACTTCCAGAAATTGGCGTTCAATCAGGAACTGGCGAATATAAGCAACTATCTTTGAGCGGATCAGAAAAGTATTGCGCGATTGCTCGCTCATAATCAAATCCAGATAACGTTGCCTGTATTTGATTTCCTGATCGGCAATGCCATGAAATTTTTCAGGCAGCGGACGCAAGGCTTTGGTCAGCAGACGAATATCGTCGACCTTAACGCTCAGTTCACCAGTTTGGGTGATAAACAATACGCCCTCTACGCCGATAATGTCGCCAATATCCCATTTTTTAAACTGTTCGTTATAAAACCCTTCGGGCAAGGTATCTCGTGTCACATAAAGCTGAATTTTGCCGGACATGTCCTGAATATGCGCAAAACTGGCCTTGCCCATCACCCGGCGGGTCATCATCCTGCCTGCCAGTTTTACCCGTACCGGTTCCGCTTCCAATTCTTCCTTGGACTTTTCTCCGTATTCGGCCCAGAGTTCACCCGCAACCACATTGCGGCGAAAATCGGTAGGAAAAGCAATGCCGCCGTTTTCGCGCAATTCATTCAATTTACTACGGCGTTGTTTTATTTGTTCTTGTTCGTCTTGTTGGATTTCTGACATGGTTATTAAAAGTTGAATTATAAAAATAACGTGGGCCGAATTTGGATTTGATTGTATGGCTGTTATTGCAAAGTAGCCCTACTTACAACCCGCTCTTCAAACTCGCCTCAATAAACTGATCCAGATCGCCATCCAGAACCGCCTGGGTATTTCCCGTTTCCACCCCCGTGCGTAAATCCTTGATACGCGATTGATCCAGCACATAAGATCGTATCTGACTGCCCCAGCCTATATCCGATTTGGTATCTTCCAATGCTTGAGCGGTTTCGCTGCGCTTCCGCATTTCCAGTTCATACAATTTGGCTTTTAATTGCTTCATCGCGGTATCCCTGTTTTTATGCTGCGAGCGGTCGCTTTGGCATTGCACGACAATTCCGGTCGGATTATGCGTCATACGCACGGCGGATTCGGTCTTGTTGATGTGCTGACCACCCGCGCCGCTGGCACGATAAACATCCACACGAATATCGGCGGGGTTAATGTCGATATCAATATCGTCATCAATTTCCGGCGCTACAAACACCGAGGCAAAGGAGGTATGGCGACGATTGCCGGAATCGAATGGTGATTTTCTGACCAGACGGTGTACGCCGGTTTCGGTGCGCAACCAGCCAAAGGCATATTCCCCCTCAAACTTGATCGTGGCGCTTTTAATGCCGGCAACATCACCCTGCGACTCTTCAATCAGTTCGGTTTTAAAGCCTTTGCGCTCACCCCAGCGTAAGAACATCCGTTCGATCATGGAGGCCCAATCTTGCGCTTCGGTGCCGCCTGAACCGGACTGTATATCCAAAAAGGCGTTATTGGCATCCATTTCGCCTGAAAACATGCGCCGGAATTCAAGATCAGACACTCTTTTTTCAAAATGATCTAAATCTTCAACAACAGTATCAACGGTTTCTTCATCATTTTCGTCAATTGCCATGAGTAGCAATTCTTCGGCATCTGCTAAGCCACGTTCCAGCTCATTAATGGTATTAACAATGACTTCCAGTTGTCCGCGTTCTTTACCCAGCGCTTGCGCCTGCTCGGGATTGTCCCAAATTTTGGGATTTTCCAGTTCTCTTAAAACTTCGACCAGGCGTTCACTCTTCACATCAAAGTCAAAGATACCTCCTAAGCGCGTCTCCACGGCTTTTCAGATCGGCTATTTTATTTTTAATTGGATTAATTTCTTGCATGAGGGATAAGTTTAACCAATGACAGTCGATACCAAACGTTATATGGGACGCTGGCCGATGAAAACTGTAAAAAAGAAGGCAATTATAAACTATAAGCCATTTGCGTTCATGAAGAACTTGTTGGCACAGACAGTTTCAATAGCTTATTCAATGGATTATCTGCGAATGAGCGGTTGGGATTAGAGTTACACACTTCACGCCATAAACGTGATGGATCAATAGCGCCAGATTTGATTGATATACTTGGCCAAGTATGTGAATTATTTGGCCTGAGTTACTCTACCAAGAGTCGGGTAGTAAAAAAAGCTGAAAAGAAGTAATGATGTCAATTGTGAGGCTTGACTCTCATACGCTTCTTTATAGCGGCCTTCCCAAAGCGTGCCAATGGGCGGGTAGCAATAGTTGTAGTATTGCACATAGTAACGCCCCAGCATTTGGATGGCTTTGCCCAGACTGTGTTCGAGGTGGGGTGTAATGAGCAGATGCACATGGTTGGTCATTAGCACATAGGCATGAACCGAGCAGCCGTGCTTGTCACTAGCCAAGTTCAACTTTTCAAGATAGAAATTGTAATCAGCATAGGCGCAAAAATTTCTTCGCGATTATTACACCGAAGAATCACATGTTGCGGTTGATCGGGGATCACAAATCTAGGTAAACGCGCCACTGTCTACTCTCTCGTCAAAAAACAAACATTTCGCAACGATAAAAACCACAAATCAATCGAGTCTGACCCTGAGGTATCCCCACAAAATAACGATTAAAAACAATGCATTGTTAGA
>CAYVFT010000025.1:0-27465 GCA_964450225.1 uncultured Crenothrix sp.
TGCTGAATGGCGGGATGGAATTACCAGTTAAAACCTAAGGTTTTAAATTGGGAATCGCTGATTTATCCCAGTAAATCTGTTCTGCAATATTGCCGGTTTTTTCCCTGGTTTTGATTTCATCGACGGCAATCACAACCTGCCGCAAGCGATCGATGATGGCCTGACTGTTGGTTTTTTTGACAATCTCCAGCAAGGTATCCCGCAGTCGAACGGCTTCTGCAAAGCTTTCCCAACCAATAGCTGTTTCCAAAAAACTCAAGGCATCCTTTTCCTTTTGTCCGCGTTTTAGGTGTTTTGCCTGTTCTTCAGCATCGCCTGCCAATTCAGCAGCACGTGAGATTGGATAGCGCCCTCCGACAACGGCAATACCGCCGGACAAGGTAAAGCACGGGTTATTGGCGCAGTAGCGGCTAAATTCGATGCGGATTTTTTGCGCTACATCCGGTAACTCGCTCCAACTACCAATAATGAACGCGTCATCTCCGCCGGCATAAATGATCTGGCTATTTGGGAATTCTTCGAGAATCCGGTGCAAGTAGCCGGCAAAGAACAGGTGCAACTGCCTGGAAACGGTTGCTACTCTGGACAGGGAACCCATGCAGGTTTGTTTGCCATCCTTATCCTTTTTGCCGAAATTCAAACCGCGAATGAATATCTCGCCAAGGTTATCCACGTCCATGCGCAGCACGCCCATGCGGCTGATGCCCTGGGCATTATCAGCAAAATCCTTGAAATCACGACTCCCGTTGTCTTTACTGCCCTGCCACTTACCGACATAGCGAATGCCTTGAGAGTACCCTTGAGGGTTGGGTTTTAACCCCGTCCATTCATTGAGTGCTTCCAAATGGGATTCCGATAAATCGGTCAGTTCGCTGAACTCCGGCTCATTTTCCAAAAAATATAAATCGCAATCGGTGCCCGGCAACGGCATAAAAAACGGGCGGCCTTGGATTTTGTTTTTGACGGTTTTCCGATTTTCGCCCCAAACCCAAAATAAGTAACGGGTATCGGCCAGTGTTTGTCCCATCCGCTCCAGGCTTTGGCATTGCGTGCAGTTTTGTTGATCGTTGATGCATGCCTGAGCATCATCACGCCCGCAAATCTTGCAAGCACCGCGTTCATGTTGCGCTTGCTGTGCAAAGCAATCAATATCCCGACTAACTTGCGCCTTAAATGGTTGCAAACGTTGTTTTTGTAAGTCCTCGTTCACCAATTGCCAACGCTTACCCATATTGCCTTCTCTGAAGTCTTCACCGCAAATATCAGTGAAGCCCAGACCCAAAAACACGTCGCCTTGAAACTCATCGAGTAACGCTTTATTCACCGCATCGGCAATAGTTTGTGTTTGGGCTTTGAGATACGATGGAATCAATACATAAAATTTGCCGCCGGATGAATAGATTCTGGCAGTCGGAAACAGCCCCAGTTCACGGAGCATTTGTTCGGCAACCGCATCGCACAGTAACTGGATAAAGAGCGAACGTCCGCGCAAGCCTTTGGCCGCGCCTTTGCTGGTAATTTTGTAAATGAACTTCTGGATCCCGGAAAAATCGCCGCAGACCAGTTGCCATTTGACCGCTTTAGTGTCGTCAAAACCCGTAGTTTCACCATTGGCTTCATGATGCAGGAAAAGACCTTCACCGATTGAAGCCGTCACGCGTAAATGATCAAACAAGGAGATGTCCGGGTGTTGTACGTTCGTTGCCGCCGGGATTTGGCTTAAATAACGCTCCATTACGCTCAACAAGCTGCGCAGCGTGGATTTAAGAATCTTCTCCTTGTCCACGTTTGCTTGAAACTTTTGTAACCCGTCCAGCTCACCGAGTATGCTGATTGCAATCGACCGATAGTCAGAAACCAAACTGCTTTGGCCTAACCAGACGTTGCCCTTTTTCTCCATTCTGAAAGCGGAAGCCTGCATCGGGAAAATATGAGCTTCCGATAAGTCTGAAAACTGAAGCGGTAAATAATGGTCGTTTTGCTGCGCGTTATCATCAATTTGGATTCGTCCCAGCAAAGACTCCAGTCGGGTTTTCTTATGAATACCCAGCTCATAAATCCCGCCTTGTTCACGTTCGCCACTGGCGAGATGATCGGCGGCCTGAACAATTTTTTCTAAATACGCTTCTCTTCTTACCGATGGGACATGATGGTACGAAGCCAAATTCACCCAGTTCTGATCGGCAGCCGCAATCGTTTGTTGCTCATCCGGTTTAATTTGTGGAACTTTCTGCGTAAGCAACTCGCAGAATGCCAAGGTATGCAAGACATGCAGATGGCTGTAATAACCTTTGTTTGGGTTTTTAGGGCAATAACTCTGGCGTTTATCGTCATCTTTTCGGTATTGACCCAAGACTTCGGCACGCTCAAAAAACTTGCCAATGTCATGCAGTAAACAGCTTAAAACGGCGTGATCGTGTTTTTTCATGCCTCATTTCCGGTTGAATGAATAATCTGAATTTGTTCTTGGCTTAACTCGATTCGGTAACTCGTCTGCGGTCGCTTGCCCTCTGCATTAATCAAATACGGCTGCGCAGCTAGCGAAAGCGCTTGCGTCAGCGCTTTGTTGATCCGCGACTTGCGCTGTTCGAAAAAGGTCTTGCTCATGCCGTTTTGCAAGGCCGACACGGTGCGGTCGGCGCCGCCCATTTCCCCGCTGATGCGGCGGTATTGCTGTAAATATTGGGAGGCATAGTCTTGATCCGGTGCACCATCGCACGGGCATTGCGGGGCCGACTGAGCGTCTGCCTGCCGTTGCAATAGCCACAAATAGAAGGCCAGATCGGCGGGAATCAGTTTGATCGGCTTGGTGTGGGCGACAATCATGCGTTTGTTTAAATCCATGGCAAGTTGCGCGGGGCCAAGGGCCTGTTGCGCTTGGGCGACGGCTTGGCTGAAGCTGCTTTGGCCTTGCAGCAGGGCTTGGTCCAGACCGTGGCGCAATCTGACGAAGGCGATGTCGGCCAGTATGACGTCGGCATTTTGGGTATCGAGCGGTTTTCGGCCGGCGTCATTGGCGTAGATGACGCGCGAATACGGAGTTGGGTAATAGAATTGTGGGTGCGATTCGTAGTCGGCGGATACCAGGACGTGGCTGAGCCGGTCCTGATGGCGACCATACAGCGACAGCGCATAGCGGGCATAGAAACCCATGGTTTTGCGGCCGCCAGCAATCGAGACGTGCAGTGCGCTGTCCGGGTCGGCAGTGAAGGTTCTGATCCATTCGGTAATACCGTCGGCCATGGTCTGGTTGTCGGCTTGGGAGCGAATGTCGTGCAACGGGCTGCCGTCAGCCTGACGCAAGACATGAATGTTCTGCTCGGAAAAAGCCGGCATCGTCAATTGGTAATCTGTGTAAAAGCGCACCAGCCAGCCGTCGTTGATCAAGGTGAGTCTGGCGCGCTGATGGCCTTCGGCGGTGGTCAGAATATGAATTTCGGCCGGCAGGCGTTCACCTTGGGCGTGCAGCGCGTACAGGGTTTCGGTGACGACTTGCGGGGTCAGACCGGTGACGGCCAGCAAAATGGATTTATTCATCGCATTCATTTTCGACAACATTTTTAGTATACGCACATCAAATTTCGTTATTCTGATTCTCCTCACCCTAACCCTCTCCAGCAAGAGAGGGAATTGAGGTGCCGAAATTTGATGTGCACAAGGTATATTTTGGCTGTGGGAGCTATGCTTCATGGCGACTTTAAGGGTGCCTGAACGCGACAAGGTGGTGCTTTTACCATACAGGTTCAGCTGAGTGTGGCAGCATAGCCGAATTGAGATGTTATCACCCTGTTGACAAGCTTGTCGGTTGAATGGAGTAAGCCCCCATGCCCATGCTGGTGCCCTTCCCGGCGTGGGTCCATTGCCCCAGCCAGAGGTAGGGCCAAAAATCTTGCAGGCCTTCCATGTTCAATTGCACGCTACCGATCAGTCCACCCATGTTCATTTCAGTTTGTTGCCGGGATGAGTAGCGTGTCCAGTCGTACCATTTAAGCTGTTGCGAGGTAAAATGCACGGTGCGGGAATGTGCTGTCAATGCAGAAAAGTCGGTTTCCAGTGGAGTGTCGGTGTGAAAATAGCTGATCATCGAGATGCGTCTGAGCAGATTACTCAAAAAAGCGCTGAAGTTGAATTCCCGGTTAGCGAGGTTTTTACTGTCCTGCTTGATGCGTAACGGGGTATGAAAAGTAATCTCGATCTGCTTGGGCATGTTGGGGATCGTTGGCAATCCAGCCAGTTGCAATGGTTTGAGTTCACCGTTTTGGCAGATGGTTTCGCCAAGTCCTTCAGGTTGGATGTCGTCGATTTTTTGCAGTTTGAAAACCTGTTGATGGCCGCCGATACCGTCAAGACCTGCTGTTTGCAGCGCATGGATTATGTAGGGAAAGAAGCGTTGCCCATGTCCAAATAAAATGACATCCAGAATATAATCAGAACCGGATGATGAACCGTTACTGGAAATTGCAACACAAACGGATGCGGCGCCGCCGTATATTTGCGCATTTTTTCGGCATTGGCTGGTGGCGGGGTTTCAAAAACATAACTGTAAGCGCAAGCGTGTTTCAGCAGGCACTGGTTACAGGGTGTGTTACGAACGACGCATACGGTCTTTTTTAATGAATGCCCAAAGGCGCCGCGCCAGGCAGAACCCGGGAAATTGGGCAAACGAACTGCACTGTCAGTTGCGAAGTAAAACCGATAGGTTTTGATGGGAATGATGGGTTGTGTAATTGGCACTAGATACCTCCTTGTCATTAGTTTAGTTAAACTAACCTTTTAGCTCAGTATTGGCAAGCTTTTAAGCTTTGCCTGTAAGAGGTTGCCGCAACAAAAAACGGAAGCATGGATCAGTGCGTCTGCACTCAATAGAATGGCCAATCTGGGCATGCCGGTGTCCGTAAAAAGCTAACTAACGTTAGAAATGGGGCGCTTGGTCCAGATTTTTATTTATTCAATAACGCCTGCTTGTATGTGAATTCAAATCAGAAGTGCAAATGCCCTAATTACACAGTAAGTATTTCAGCGGTTTTGGCAATACTCTCTACCGAATCACCCAACTTATCAATAATTTCATTACATGTAACAACTGATAACTGCAATCTGGTAAACACTTCATCCGGACAAGTTTGATGTCTGGCATCGCCTATACCAATTTGTCCAAGCAAACAGTCGTTGAGAAACGTAAGGAGGTTAAGCTGGCAATTATCTCCTAGATAATAGGGATTGTGATGATTATAGACAACATCGGTTAACGGCTTCGGCATCGACCAGGTATTCATCAGCCATACTCCGAGCATGGTATGATCAACACCAAACGCAAAATTTTCCAAATTGAAAACAGTTAAAGTTGGATTGGCCTTGATCAGGGTGTTTAGGTAGTTGAATTCTTCAGAGAATTGATCACCAAATAGCGGAAAACCGATATTATGCAATAGTGCCGCCAAAAAAATTTGCTTTGCTTCCGGGCGATTTGGCGCGGGAATTTTTTCACTGAGTGCTTTCATCAAACAAGTACTTGCCAATGAGTGTGTCCAGAACATTTTGGTACCTATTTGCCCATCCCTGGGTGATTTAAGAGGTGCCAGCGAAGCTAGTCCCAAGGCAAGGTTAAATACAAAATCAAATCCCAACACTCGAGTGATAGCGTCCTGAACCGAAGTGATTTTGCCTCTGTAGCCATAATAAGCTGAACTAGCCCAACGGATTACTTGAGCAGTCAGGAGCGGATCCTGTTCTATCAATTCGCCCAGTTTTCTGGCGTCTGCCAACGGATCGGAACCCAGCTTCAAAATACGATGAGCACTTCTCGGCAAAGGTGGTAATGCATTAATTTGGCTAACTTTTTGCCGCATATCTGCAGGTGGCGTAAAACAACCTATCTGCTGATCAATAAAATTAAGCGTCCAGTTTATTAAAGATGGCTGCATCATATTTCTCAACATTGCCTGGCTAAGTTTGTTTCCCTGCCAAAGGATGATTGCTTCATCAAACTTATGCTACAAAAAGTTAAAATCATCATTTCATTGACCATTACATTGGTTTTCTAATTCAGATTAAACCGATTCAGTTTACGGTAGAGCGTCCTTTCACTGACATTCATTTCAGAAGCAATCAGTTTGCGATTACCGTTATGTTTATTAATCAAACTGTTAAGATAGTTGACTTCAATCTGTTCCATAGGACTCATCTGGCTGGATTGAACCATCGCTTGCTCTTCTTGATTTTCAGGAGGCCGTGAGCCTGAAGTTCTCGAACTGCGGCGCATAATAATAATATCCTTTTCTTCAATCTGTTTGTTCTCGCATAAACCGATCGCCAATTGTAGACAATTTCTAAGTTCACGTATATTTCCCGGCCATAAGTGGCGCATCAATTTCATTAAAGCCTCCTTGGTAAGAATATATTGATGACCATCTCTTAAACTCAATTGCTTTAACAAATAATCAACCAAAGCCGGCAAATCTTGTCTTCGATCCCGTAATGGTGGAATTTCAACTGGAAATACGGATAACCTATAAAATAAATCTTCCCGAAAATTTCCTGCTTTAACCATCTCAGCAAGGTTTCTGTTTGTTGCACTAACAATTCGGACATTGGAGCTAAGCGTTACAGTTCCTCCCACGCGACGAAATTTACCGCTTTCCAGGGCTCTCAGCAGTTTAGGTTGCTGGGAAAGTGGCAATTCACCGATCTCGTCAATAAACAGCGTCCCGTTATTTGCCAGCTCGAATAAGCCTTTTTTGCTGGTTGCCGCACCGGTAAATGATCCCTTTTCATGACCAAATAGCTCACTTTCAAACAAATTTTCTCCCAGTATTGTGCAATCCACAATGACAAATTCTCCGTCCGCTAATTTGGATTGACGATGGATATATTCAGCAGCAAGTTCTTTGCCAGTACCGGTTTCTCCTGTCAAAAATACAGGTGCGAGAGATTCTGCAGCTTGCTGTAATTTGGTTTTCAATTTCAAAAATTCAGCTGATTCACCAATCATTTGCGGGCCCTCAGAATCGGTTACCGCCGGGGTTGAAGAGCTCAGTGACTCACCATTATACAATGTGCCATCTGCGTCAATGAGCGGATAGCCTCGCACACGGAATAACTTATGCTCTGATGTTAATGAGCTATTTGAGAAAACTCCGGAATAGGGTTCAAGTTTTTGAAACAGCCGTTTATGCCGACATCCGTTTATACCATTGCAACAGGGTTTTCCGATCACTTGTTCCCGGGATATACCTAATTGAGTCTCGCAGGCCCGGTTAATCGCGACAATTTTCAGGGTTGCATCAATAATAACGAATGGTAAATCGTGCGTTTCCAATAATGATTCAAGCGTAAAAGAAGTTTTCAGCATAATCTTAATTTGATGGTATCCACGTCTTTTAATCTGACAACAATTCCAGCTGACGACACAGTACTGTCAGTTGTACTGACAATTCTGTCAGTTGTAAGTGTTCATTTTAGACCAATAGCTCGATATTTAAAGATTCATGGCAGTTGATATCAAATTTGATAACTAACTAACTATGCTATGACGAACCTAATTAGCAAAGGGAAATCAAATGAACGTGATATCACAACTGTTAGTTTTTTCACTGCTCTGCCAAGCTCGGCCGCCCCACGCGACTGTTATTGACGGGGTTTTAAATGACTGGATTGGCTCTCCTAAAGTGAAAAAAAGGACTGGAAATCTATTGATCCTACGGTAAGCAACTTTGTAGAAGATCAAAAAAATATTTACTTAAATCCGGGATATGGTGGTCAGGCCTACCCAAGGTTTTCGTCGTACCCGGGCAGGCTACAATGCCGACGACAACTCGCCCAAACTGGCTTTCGTTCGTCCCTTGCAAGCAGATGCGCAAGCGCTACTTGCGCGCGCCCTCTTAGACTCACGCTATCAACCCCAGTCGCTCAAAATGATGCTTACTGCTAACCAGATGAAATTGCTACCGGGTTTTTTTACAGGGCTTACGGATCCACGCCGCGCCCAAGGCCGAATACATTCACTCCCCACCGTACTCGCTATCAGTACGACGGCCGTATTATGCGGCATGCGTGGTTACCAGGCCATCGCCGGCTGGGCCAACGCAATTGGCTAGCAAGGACAGCAAACTCACATTATGAGCGTAATTTCGGACATGAATCCGCTTAGTGTTACACTCAAAAAAAGCCTGTCCTGAGCCCTGTCGAAGGGTCGGCACACTTCCTGTAAAAGGCAATCAGCCTACGCTACACGCTGATATGCGCTGCTGTTTGACGGTCGCGGCAGCCCTGATTATATCGAGGTCGCACCACCCGATCACGGCAGCATTGAGACGCGTCGTATTGGGTGCAGCACAAAACTCAATGCGGACCTTGATGTTCCTCAGGTGGGGCAGGTTTTTCTAATCGAACGCGAGGTCTTTCATAAAAAAACCAAAAGCTCATCGTTGA
Organism: uncultured Crenothrix sp.; assembly: GCA_964450225.1. Taxonomy (GTDB): domain Bacteria; phylum Pseudomonadota; class Gammaproteobacteria; order Methylococcales; family Methylomonadaceae; genus Methylobacter_C. The sequence continues at coordinate 8,431 of CAYVFT010000025.1, forward strand.
AACGGCACTCGGTATCACCCGTAGGCCGCAGGAGCAAGCTAATGGTCAACGACTATTAACGATTAATCGTGGTCATTGGGCAATCGAAAATTTTACCGTGGCCACTTCTCAGCTTGTTGTCAAAAATCCTTGATTTTAATAGAAATCGTTTTGCCAGACAGCTTCTCAAGTTCGCCTTGTATTTATTTGATTGTACATACAAGAGGCAGAAGTCCTTACGTATTATCCAAATTGCATTAGTCCCTAAAACGACTGGGCTTTGTTGTAACTTGGGTAAAATCCCGGGCATGGTAATAAAAGGTTACTCCCATGTTGATTAAAGCCACGGGAAGCGGAAACAGCGCCTTCACGCAGGAGTTGGAGTCAATCAAAAAAAATGCCCGTCACAAAAATATGACGGGCATCTTCTTCATCTTACGCAGAGCCCTCGCAAAAGACCGCTCAGGCCGTGTGCGAAGAACGCCATGTAATGTTCTTATTTTTTGTACCAGGAACCTGTAGAAGCACTTCTACCAACACTAACTGCAATAGTACCGGTTTGATCAAAGCCCTGTACGTTAGCAGTGTTGACCTTACCAGCAGTTCCTTGGAGTTTAACTGTAATCTTGCATGCATCACCATTAGGAGCTACGCGGGCAACCTTCCAATACGTTCCTGATCTAACGCCATTTTGACGCCAGGCTTGGCTTTGTTGCCACCATTTTGCCGCAATGAAGTCATGCTTTTGGATTTGTTGATAGCCATAATCGATCACTGTGTTGACTGGTGTGCAAGCATTAGTGAAGTAATCAGTAGCATCCGCAGGAGCTGAAGCATTAAAAATAGGACCTGGACAATTATATCCAGGTATGGGTTGTTCCTCATTCAAACGCCAGTAGTCCTTGATGATTGTTCCTCTGAAATTATCCGCTACATTTGTATATGGACTTTTCATTAACCATGTAGTAGTCAACTCTTGAATTTCGGAACCGATGTTGTAGCTGCCATAGCCAACGACATCCGAGACAGCCAGTTTACCCAAAACCCCGCTACCGGTAATGTCGTATCTACGGCCATCATAACTACCGCCATCTGTCGTAATGGCAAGAGTCACGCCACCAACATATACATTACCCTCACCAGCAGCGTTAGTTTTTACACGCAGATTAAATGATTTAGCGCCGCAACCATTTTGTAGAATCCAGGATTCAACCAGTTGCTTAGCTACTTCCAAACCTTTGAAAGCGCCTTGTTCAGAAGGGAACAAAACCGGAGCTGCACCGACTTCTCCAAGTCCAGTGCCAGGATTTGCTGGAACTGCTGGATCAATGGCTTCTGCAGCGTAAGCACCAGCTGAAGCTCCTGCTGTAGCAGCAAGAGCGACTAATATTGCTAATCTTGTTTTCATAATATTATCCTTACAAAAAATTAAAAATTTTGAGCGCTATTGAACTGCAACTCAGTGTTAAGGGAACCAAGAACATCTTCGAACCTTTGCCGCCAATTTAAGTGAGCCCGGTGGGGACTTTACACCTCTGGAGATCATTACCTTGTTAGAAGCTATTAGCTTCTTATCAAATTTGATGCCAACTACCGAGTTCCTTTAAATTTTGAACTATCGGTCTAAATTGATCATTAATTACTGCCAGGATTGTCAGTTCAACTGACAGAACTGTGCTGTCATCTGCAATTGATGTCAGGTTTATAGACCTGGACAGGCCACCATCCAGCAGAGACCAAGCCAACCGAGTGCTGGTGGCAGAAATTAAACGTGTTTTTGACGATGAAAAAGGAAGGTAATCGTAATGCGCTGTTGGGTGGACATGATGTTGTCAATGCTGTCCCAGCTTAAATGGATGCCCCGCTGCTTGCGCTTTATTCCCGCCGCGTGATTGGCTGGGCTATTGGAGAACACATGACGGTAGCGCTGGTGTGTGAGGCCTTGAGGACGTCATTATGGCGTCGGCATATGCCAAAGGGTTTGATTGTGCATTCTGATCGGGGCAGCCAGCAATATTCAGTCGCCTATCAAAAACTTTTCCATCAACCCCAATTACCTTGTAGCATGAACAAGAAAGGCGACTGCTACGACAATGCTGCAATGGAAAGCTGGAATCCACAGCTTTAAAGTCGAAGCGGTTCATGGCGGATGGATTTTGACCCGATCAGAGCCCAAGTATCAAGTGTTCAAATATATTGAAGTGTATTACAACGGCAGACGTACGCATTCTTAATTGGGCTACCAATCGCCATTAAAATTTGAACAAGAATTTTATAGGAAAGCGTCCTAAGAAAGTGTCCGGTTTTTATTGACCATTACAAATTCTATTGGTTTTATACCCGCTACTAACCAACAATTCGATTTTATGTAACAATAAAACTGTTGTTTGTGAATATAATTAGCGTTTATCTCAAATAAAAAATAAATGTTAGGTATAACAAAATCGCCTGGTGTTCAACATAACAAAACAAAGGGATAGACCCATGAAAAAACCAAGATCACTCGTCATATTTTTTATTATTACTTTTTTAAACATGAGTGCTACAAATGCCTCTGAGCACCATAGCGGCCATGGTGGCGGTAGTGGGGGCGGAGGCGGAAGCAGTGCGGGTACCTGTGGCAAACCACAGCTGGGCAAATTCATGCCACCACATTTGGCATCTATCGTACCTGAAGGCGAGTTTTCCTTTCGGGTTTTTAATATCGACAAGCCTGAGCAAATTGCAGTCACTGTCAAGAATATACCTGTTGAAGTCACCGCTGAGTTTAAAGATCCCTATTATGTGATTAAAGGAAAAATGCCTGCCTCTCTTGTGAACACGGCTGCTCGAATTAACATCAAAGTGAGTGCCAAATCTCCGCATTGTGAAGCTGAGAATGGTTGGCTATTGAAAATTGCCGACAAATAATTACTTTTTGTACTTAACACGTGATTATCTGTGTGCTAGCAAAACCGGCTGCTGCATATACCCGAACGCATGGCAATCCTTAATCATTTAATAATTGGTTGAAATTTCTTTATGTCCGAAAACAATTCAATTAAGAAATGTGCAGTATATTGTCTCGCACAACGTTTTGATATTAGTGCATTAGCAAAACTACTTTCTGACTCAACACTTATCAGAATTATTAAAGGCGCATTACTCATTGAAGATGATCACTCCTGGTCAGTTGTTTTCGCTTATGGTGCTGTTGTGCACTGGAATGTCAGTACTGAAGAGCAGGTTAAGCTCCATAAATTGTTATTGAATCACGCAGAAAACCCGCTAACTACTATTGAGGAAGAAAATTTTACTTTTGCTCTTGATTGTCCAGTGACCCGTATTATTGAAGATCATATTGAAATTGAGTCTTCGGATCCCATTTTGATATTTTCATTATCCCAAGGCATGGCGCAGTCTATTAAGTTAGCCTCTTTTGAGACCAATGCCATAAATACCATCGTTAATACCAGCTATATTCCAAAATCACTGGCAGAAAATGGCAGCATCAAATTAAGTCGCCATAAAATTGCCAAAATCCGTGGACAATTGTTTTTAACCAAAAGCGACATTATTTTAAATTATGACTTACTGGATACGCCTGATTTCTTTTGGGAATACCCCGAATATGAGGCCTTTTACAGTATCACTGCAAAATATCTGGAAATAGCCCCACGCACTGAGGTGTTGTCAAAGAAGCTGGAAACCATCCATGAATTGTTTGAAATGTTGGCTGATGAACAAAAACATAGACATTCATCGATATTGGAATGGATTATTATCTGGCTAATTGCTTTTGAAATCGGCATGACAATATTCGATAAAGTGTTCTGAAAATATCAATATCCAACATGACACGCCATGGCCTGTTCTAATGCTCAGTTATAGACACTCATTTCACGCGGGAAATTTTGCCGATGTATTAAAACACCTCATGTTGATAAAAATTCTTGAGCACCTGAGCAAGAAAGATAAACCCTTCTGCTGTATTGATACCCACGCAGGCCCTGGAGACTATATCATGACTGAGGGTTTTGCTTTAAAAAACAAAGAATTTGAAAACGGTATCGCCAAATTATGGCAACGGGATGATCTTCCTGATGGTGTTGCTGATTATGTCAATTTAATCAAAAAATTTAACGACACTGACCAATTAACGCGTTATCCAGGCTCACCTTTAATTATTAAACAATTTTTACGTAACCAGGATCGCCTGTATTTGTATGAATTACATTCAACAGAAATAGAGTTGTTAAGCACTGCTGTCGGCCGGGACCGGCGTATCAAAGTATTTCATGCTGATGGTCTAACAGGCGCAGTGGCTTTATTACCACCTAAAGAACACCGCGGGCTGGTTCTCATCGACCCTTCCTATGAAGTAAAAAGCGATTACAAACTGGTTGCCGAAACCTTGATACAAATGCACAAACGCTTTGCAACAGGCACTTATGCTCTCTGGTATCCTGTAGTTGAGCGCCGCCGCAGCCGGCAACTTGAAAAAGCTATAAAAACCATTGGGATAAAAAATGTTCAGTTATTTGAGTTGGGCGTACAATCCGATACTGACATCCACGGAATGACTGCCAGCGGAATGATTGTGGTCAATCCGCCCTGGACTTTAGCGACAGAAATGCAACAGCTTTTACCCTGGCTGGCCGATGTACTGGGTATTGAGGATGGAGGCTTTTATCGAATAGATACTTTGGCTGCTGAATAAAGGCTATTCCCGATAAAGAGCCTACCATTAATAATCAACAAGTTATTCCCTTCACCAGACATCCATCAACCAAAACTTGCCGTTAAAATTGATTCTTATTGGGTTACCCGATGGAGTGGCAAGTTTCACTGGTACGAACAGTGCTGATGGTCGATCAGGTTACATCGTCGACAAGTCGATACCCTACGCCGACTTCGGTTAGCAGGTAACGCGGTCGGGCAGGATTGACTTCCAGCTTGTGACGCAATTGACCCATGTAAATCCGCAGATAAAGCTGGTCGTTAATATGCTCGGCGCCCCAGACTTCATTGAGCAATTGGCGATGGGTCACCACCAAGCCAGCATGGCGAATCAGTATGCTCAACAGCCGGTATTCGATCGGCGTGATGTGTACTTCACTACCGGCGTTGAAGACTTTGCGACGCACCAGATCAACTTTTAATTGGCCGGAGTAAACCCGTTGTCAGACCGTTGACGACGCTGGAAATAAAAAACACCAGCTATCCGGTGATCCAGAACAATTACCGGTAACTGAAGTGTTTGCCGGCCAGCCAGACTTTCAAGGCTTCAAAGATCCGCATATCTTCCATGGCATTCAACTAGGTCATCGACACCATAATAAACAGCAGTAATTCAATATAAGCCAGCAAATTGCTTTCAAAGGCCGTTATGGCAAGCTCGTCATTGCCTTGTTGCTGATAAGCAAAAAAAATGGCAAACCAAATCAACGTCGCTGCCAGCAACATCGGTTTGGATTTACGTAATAATGTGTTCAGCATGTCGTGATCGACGTAGTGAGTACCCTTAATAAACGCAAGATTACCGCCTACCGGTGCGTATTAATACGGCCATTAATGCTACCATAACCGCTTTTTTACATTCGTGCCCGAATGGCAGTTCTCGAAAGGTTAACTCGATATGAAAAATATTATTGTGATGTCAGGCGATATTGGCAGTGGAAAGTCATCGGTAGCGACCGCACTGAAACAAATAACCGGCTATGACGTAATCGGTACTGGAACGATACAGCGTGCCATCGCAAAAAGGCGCGGTGTAACAACGCTGGAGCTGAACAAAATATCGCAAACAGACCGCAGCATCGATGATGAAATAGATTCCTATGTAGTTGAACTCGGTAAAACACAAGATCGCCTGATTCTCGATTCCCGGCTGGCCTGGCACTTCATTCCGGGAGCTTTTAAAGTGTTTTTGGCGGTTGATCCTGTGGTGGGCGCTGAACGCGTTTTTAGGGCATCACGAAATGACGAGAATAACCACTCCCTGAAGGAAACCCTTGATAATAATCTGAAACGCCAGGCCATTGAAGACCAGCGCTTCCAGAAACTTTATAACGTCAATTTCAGAAAATATGGCAATTACGACTTGATCATTGACACTTCCTTTACCACGCCTGAAGTGATTGCCGGAAAAATAAAGGACTGTTTTGATGCGTGGTTAAGCCATAGTTTGTATTCATCACTTTGGATAGCTCCCAAAAAGTTATTACCGACGCAAGCTATTAAGGAATTCACTGGCGATGAACTTATGAATACTGGCATTGAAGAAAATCAACCTATAGCTGTTTTTGTGTGCAACGGATTTATCTATATCCGGGATGGACACCAACAAACAATTGCATCGCATAAGGCTGGTATTGATTTGATTCCTGCGAAAATCTTGACCGAGGACCCATCTGATGAGTTAAGTCAAGGGCTTAGTGCCGCCAAGGTTGCCAATGATGTTTCCTTATCACTGCTACATGACTGGGAAGAAATGCTGGGGTTTAAATACACAATGTATCCTGAGAAGGTTTCGGCGTTCCAATAAATAGTTATAAACCCCTGATCGGGTGGGGTAACAGGATTGTGCCCATTACTTTTTTGGTAAATGATGTTTTAAAGCGGTAATCTTTGCAGCCGCGGAGCGTTCATGATGACTGAAACTGAACTGAAACTCATTGTTGCCCGCCACCGCAAGCATCGGTAAAAGCAAAATATCGAAGAATTGATACAGCATACTGGCTGCAACTGGAACGCCTTCACATCTTGCTAAGGGCTATTGTGGCCCTCATAATACCGCGCCTCGATTAGGTTCCCTTCCGGGTCCCGAAAATAAATCGACGTTCCAGTACCGTGCGCACCCCAGCGTGGAACCGGTCCTTCTTCTATATCGACATTGTTAGCGTGAAGTCGCTCCAAAAGGTTTGCCCACGCACCCTTACTCAAGGCAATACAGAAATGGTTCAAGTTCTCACGGCACTGTCCAGACCGAGCGCTTTTCTGCCACATCTTTTTCGGAAACAGGTCGATAATCATGCCCGCATTCAGTCGCACGGAAGGAAATGGCACGTCTCCTGCGCGGTATTCTTCCAAGCGCTCAGGGGCAAACATAAGTATGTTCGAATAGAAAGTGATCATCTTCTCGTCATCTTCCACATTCAATACAATATGATCAATCAAACATTGCATATTCAGTCCTCCGAAATAGTCATCGCATGCCGTTCTGGCGATTTGGCGTTCGTTGCAACGATGCCTCAAACTCTTTCCGAGACTCGCCCGGCCGCCTTAGCTCCAGAAGCAGTTCACCCAGTGACTCGCGAGGGGGAATGATGGTTCCAGGAGCCACATTTTCTTTTTCGGTTGAATCTTCCAAATCCGCCGATGCGCGTATCAATTTTTTCGCTTCACTCTCTTTTACCTTTGGTGCTGAGATCAAAGAACATCTCCCATTGGTTTGCAGGCCCGGTATAAAGCGATAGTGCCGGTCACCGTGCGATAATGGGCGGTCTCCTCTACCGGACGGAAACCGGCCTCCGCTATAAAAACCGGTAATAGGCCCAGAATATTATCGTGAATCTCTTCAGCCCAACGTATCACCAGCGAGACTAACCACATGGACGGATCATGCGGTTTGCCGAAATCCGCCACATGCAGTTCGCCACCGGGCTTGAGTACTCGGAATGCTTCTCCTAGCGCCCGTCGTTTATCATCCCGCGTCAGGTGATGCAGCATCAGGCTGGCGAATACGCGATCGAAGCTTCCGTCCGGATAAGGCAAACACGTCGCCCTGCCCTGGTGTAGAACGATGGTCTCTCCTGCCTGTTCGGCCTTCCTTCGTGCGATGTCCAACACCTGGGGATCCACGTCGAGTCCGTATACCGCTGCGTTCGGCTGGGTTTGTTTGATCAGCAGGGTAAGCGTTCCGGTACCGCAGCCCATATCCAGTACGTTTTGACCGGGCTGGATATGGGCTTGCGCGATCAGTGCAGTCTTTAATGCCTCTTCCGGAAACAAGCGCCGCATCATCGGATCGTACCACAGCGTTAACCAGCGGAAATGAAACGCCGGGATATAGCGGGGGTGTTTCTTCATAACAATAAACCTTTCTCATACTGTTCCACATCGGCCGCAAGAAAGCTTGCAGCTTCAGTAATCGTTAGCTTGTGCCATGCGCTCATAGCGGTGAACCTCGGCAACTGCTCCCTGCGTTGCTCTACCTCCTGCATCCATGCAGTCGTCTCAACCGCAGAGAATCAGCAAGGCTATCTTTGTATTAAACGGTTGGTTTTTCATTATTGCGATCTGCACTTTTCGGCAGGCGGCAAAATCCTTGTGCAGGTAAATCCAGGGCACTGTTGAATTTGCTGGATAAGTTCTGAAAGGCAATGAGCCCGGTTAGTTCGACTATTTTATCTTCGTTAAAGTATTCATACAGACGCCGGATCAAATCATCATCAACCTGCCGATCGGTATAAGTTACAGCCTCGACATATTCCAGGACAACCTTTTCTTTGTTATCAAACAACTCGCTTGCTTGCCATCGTTCAAGAGCCTCCACCTTGTTCATGGAGCCTGTTCGTTTTGCCAACATGGCGGAGTTAATATCGATACAAAAACGGCAGCCATTTATTTGCGATACCCTCACCGTAATCAAGGAGCGTAGAACGGGATTGATAGGGCTGCTTTTTCTATCCAGCACCCCATAGAGTATGGCTATCGCTGCAAACAACCTTGGGACTCTGGCCCAAATCAAGGCAGGTTTAAGGATTTGTCCGTATTTTCTTTTTTGATTCCAGAAGAATGGACGAAGGTACCAGGGGTAACTGAAAATGGGTTTTTCTGTAACTCTCATATCATCGTCGAAGCAGAGTTTAAATATTCGGACTCATCCAGGCATTACGAGCAATGGCTTATAGCAAGGGTGGTCAGGATTTTTTGCCAACCCTTCAGTGTTCGTGTTGGTGGAAATGTTAGGCATTGATTTCCCGAAGCTCCGTAATAGCACCGCGCAATACAAATACCGCTGACTGTAGGTGGAAGCTCAGGCCGACACGCCGTTGGACATCCCAGAACCTTTGGTTCTTGGCGCGGAAAACGCTGGCGAATGAAACGAAGCATTCCTGGTTACTTATGCGCAGGAGCGTCTTTAGCCGCTACATCTCGGCAACAATATCAAGTGCCTCGGAAAGCGTAGACACGCCATAAATTTCCCAGCCCTTAACAGGCGTTTTTGGCGCATTGGCCTTGAGAATAACCGCTTTTTTAAAGCCGTGTTTTGCCGCGTCATTAAGCCGCGCGTGGCCATTGGCAACCGGCCTGATTTCTCCGCTCAGGCCAATTTCGCCAAAAAAAAACGCATCATGCGGAATCAGCTTATCTCTCAGACTGGAAACAATGCCGACAACAATAGCCAGCTCGGAACCGGTTTCCGTCGCTTTAATGCTGACAGACGATCCGCCAAACAGCAGTTGGCATCACATCCGGCAGAACCTCTATCGTGTTCCGCCGGATGGGTTGGCGACGATTGAGAGTCGTCCACAACTCGAACGCGAAACCATCGCATTTCCATAATGGCTATTAATTGAACCGGAAGCGTGCCCGCTGCGCGCGGTTGTCTTTGAACTTCAACACTAGATCGCGGCAGGTGTTGGACCAGGCCTTCTCGGTTTTCCAGGCGTATGTGTAGCGGGCCGTGGCCGCGTTGTATACAAGGCGACTTCTTCCGGTAGCCACGGTCTGTTCGATCGCGTCCGTCGGGTCTCTGCCGTTGCAGGCGACGGCGTTTGAGCGGGGGTAGCCGGCGGCGAAGATGTCCAAACCCTGGTTGCCCCCCAGGCTGAATTTCACCGGAACGGCCTGGCCGGCCTGGACGCGGTTGACCGTCGGCGCTTTGTCCACCGGCTGATAGAAGCCGTTGAATGGAAACCTGAGCAGGGTGACATCGGCGGCGTAAATGCCCTCGGAACCGTCAGTGAAGCGTGCCGTGAAGCTTAAGGTATTGCCGTCCAGGGCGAAGCGCCCAAGCCGGAGGTCTGCGACGGTCTTCCCGTCCAGCGTGTCGCCCACGGCGATGAGCTTGCTGAGGATGCTGGCCAGATAAATGCCCTTCTGGCCGCTGTCGCCAAGGCCCAGAAAGGCCAGATGCCCGGTGGTGGCGCTCAGCGCCTCGAAGCCGGTGAAACGCCCGGTTCCACCGGGAATGGGCGTGGCGAGGTCGGCCACCTTGAGCGGGTCGCCGGGGGTGATGGGGTCGCCGGGGATGGTGGGGTCGCCGGGAGTGCCCACCGGGCTGACGTAAATGCCCTGCTGGTTACCCCCGGCGCCGATGAAGCCGACCCGGTCGGCACTCAGCGCCGCCGCCGAGAAGCTCGTGAAGGTCCCCGCTCCTCCAGGAATGGACGTATTGAGGTCTACCACCTTAAGCGGATCGGTGGGAGTGATAGGGTCAGCGGGAATGCCCACCGGGCTGAGGTAGACCCCCTGCTGACCTGCCCCGGCGCCAAGGAAGGAGGCGAGATGGCCGGCCACGGCGACCTCGGAGAAGCCGGTGAAGGCGCCCGTTCCGCCGGGAATGACGGTGTTGAGGTCGGCCAGCGCCCGGTACGGATCGGTGGGAATGGTGCTGTTATGGGCATAGACGCCGGCTTGTCCGGCACCCGCGCCGTTGAAGACCGTAAGCGTACCGCTGACCGCCACACCGTTGAATCCGGTGAAGTTGCCCACGCCTCCCGGAATCGCGGTGTTCAGATTGGCCCGCACGCGGCAGGGATCAACTGGAATGCTGCTGTCGCAGGCGTAAACGCCGGTCTGGCCGGCCCCGACGCCGATGAAGGCCGTGGCATTGCCGCTGACGGCCGGATCGCCGAAGCCGGTGAAGCGGCCAGTTCCGGACGGAACGGCGGTGCCGGTGTTCGCCACGGTCGTACAGGGCGACCCCGACAAACAACTGTACACGCCGGTCTGGCCGAGTGTGTCCTGACCGAGGAAGGCGATGCGTCCGGCGGTGGCGGCCGGTTCCAGCAGGAAGGCGCTGAACGTTGCGCTCGCACCCGGCACGGCAGTGCCGAGGCCCGCGCGCTGCAGCAGGGTCACCGAAGCCGCAGGAGTCGTACTGGTATAGAACTCGCCAAAGAATTCATCGTCATCGATGAAGGGACTATCGGTCACATCGATGATCCAGGCCCGGTCGAAGGCGGTATTGCTCTGGATGCCGACGAAGGACGCGACATCCGGATGGGGCACGGTGAAGTTCAGTTGCCCGATCTGGGTGGCCCCGTTGAACAGCGTGATCCGATAGGTCGAGGGTACCGGGATGCCGCCGCCTGGAGGCATGGTGCCGGTTATCGGGTCGTCGCTGGGCTCGACCATCTCGAAGCCAAGGGCGAAGACCGGACTTGCAGTCTCCACCTGCAGGTTTTCGTAGCCGAGAGCGATGTCATTGCCCGGCGTTTGCGGATAGATATCCGGATCCGATGCCGAGCCGATGCTGAAATTGTCCCCGCCAGGAGCGAGGCTGAAGGTGATTGAGCCCACCGTCGCGCTGCCGGTCGGATTCAGGGAATTGGCCACGCCGCCCAGGTTGGGCAAGGGACCGGTGGCATTCACCGCTCCGGTCGCCGCCAGAAAAGCAGCCTTGTCCTCGAAGGTGGTGAAGCTGGCCGGTAAGGTGACGTCGAAGGTGAGGGTGGGCTGAAAAAGGCTGTTAACCGCTTCTTTGCTTCCGAAGCCTGCGGCCCCGCCGTTGGATGTTTTCACCATGACGCCGGCGAAAGACGAGTTATTGTCGAGCTGCGTTTGGATAAAGGGAAGGATATCTATTGTAAAACCGGAAAGAGCAGACTTTTCTCCAAGGAAGTTCGATACGGTCATGTCCGCCAACTCCACAGAGCCATTCCCGGCGTAACCATGAAACTGCACTATGGTTCCTCCACGCAAAAAAGTATGTTCGAGCGAGAGAACCGCCGAATTGATTGTAGAGCCATGAGGTATCGTAGAAAGGTCAAACTCAAGAGCAGCTCGATATTCGCCAGGAATCTCGTAATTATCGCGGACGCGCAGCTCCGGGGTATTCTCGTCGAAAAGCTGGTCGAACGTGCCGTCCGTGTTGATATCCGCTGCATACCGATCCGATGCGGGCAGCAGCTTGATGGTCGCCGCCACCGCTTCGTGGATGCTGGTCAGGCATAAAAAGGCAATGATAACGCCAAGGATGAGTAGCGTGGGGCTGATATTCTGGGATTGGTGCTGTGACATTACCGACTCCTTAAAGGTGCTCTTATTGTTTGGTTGAAGCCGTTATCGGTATTAAAGCGCAGTTGCAGAAACTTCTTGCTGTTCTTACCGTCAATCGAGCCATCACCGAATTCTATTGCATACGTTCCATCAAGGTTAAACGGCAATATGCCGACAATCATTGAGAACAGGGCGGTCAAGGTCGTGGAGGTCATCTCCGGCAGGGAGGGGTTCGCTTGAGTATTCATGAGGTTTCTCGTTCTTTTTCTATTATTCATGAGACTTCTTCTTGAGCTATGGAACTCACGGAATGTTCGTTACGATGCCGCATACGTCGAGTGTTCCCTGCATCTGCCATGTCCAAAGGCCTGTACACGTGCGGAGCCAATAATGATCCTCCGCGTAATAAATCAAAAACACCTGTAAATTGCGGCTTCATCATTATCCATGTTCGGGTAATACATGCAACAACGTTCTCGTGATTCATGTTGCCGAGACAAATTACCGGCCCGTCAGAAGCTTGTCGATGTGCGGTGATGGCTGGTTCTCGTATGAATAAATGGGTCAAATTCGACTTCATCAAACATCTTTAGAGCGGAAAGAACAACCCGGCCTGCCATTGGTAGATAACCGGGGTCAGAGTAAACATAAATCTTTAGCCGGGATAATCGCAGCTAATCTGTACCTGCCTCGCTCCAATAATTACTTTGCCCCGGCTACATCTCGGCGACAATATCGAGTGCTTCAGAAAGCGTAGACACGCCATGAATTTCCAAACCCTTAATAGGCGTTTTTGGCGCATTGGCCTTGGGAATCACCGCTTTCTTAAAACCATGTTTGGCGGCATCATTGAGACGAGCATGACCATTGGCAACCGGCCTGATTTCGCCACTCAAACCAATTTCTCCAAAAAAGAACACATCATGCGGAATCACCTTATCCCTGAGACTGGAAACAATGCCGACCACAATCGCCAAATCGGAACTGGTTTCCGTCACTTTAATGCCACCCACGACATTGGCATAAATTTCATCCTGTGCGGTAAAAATACCGCCGTGGCGGTAGAGCACAGCCAACAACATGGCCAGACGATTTTGGTCAAAACCAACGGCCAGTCGCCTTGGATTGCCATATTGGCATTCAGTTACCAAGGCCTGAATTTCCACGAGCAGAGGCCGCGTGCCTTCCCACAACACGGTAACCACACTACCGGATGACGGTTTTTCCGCCCTGTTCAGGAACATGGCGGAAGGATTCTTGACTTCTTTAAGTCCTGAACCGTCCATGGCAAAAAAGCCCAATTCACCGACACTGCCAAAGCGATTTTTATCTGCCCTTAACACCCGGAATCGGGCATCGTCCGTCGAACCCAGCATAACCTGAGTATCGACAATATGGCTTAAAGTCATGGGCCCTGCCAGTGACTGATCCTTGGTTACATGTCCGACCATAAAAATTGAAACCTGATGTTTTTTGGCATATTGAGTCAGGTAACTGGCCGACTCCCTGACTTGAGAAACCGATCCGGGCGCAGAATCCGCATCTTGTGTATACATCACCTGAATCGAGTCAATCACCAGAATTTGCGGCTTGATTTCATCCAACATATCGCAAATACGTTGCACCGATGTTTCCATCAACATCATGATTTTATCTGCCGGAAGCTTCAACCGGTGCGCTCTTTCGGCAATCTGTTGCAGCGACTCCTCCCCTGACACATACAGCACGCTAATGGACCTGTCGGCAATACTGGCAATCGCCTGCAACAAAAGCGTGCTCTTCCCTGCCCCCGGCGCACCGCCAATCAAGACCACGCTGCCTCTGACAATACCGCCGCCTAACACGCGGTCAAATTCCGAAATCCCGGTCGAAATGCGTTCGGCCTGTGACAAACTGACATCGGATAATAATTTAACTTCGGATCGGCTTCCGGCATAACCCAACGCTCGATTGCTACGCTCTGATGATGCTGAACCAAGTCTTACTTCCTTGATCGTATTCCATTCGCCGCAAACGGTGCATTGTCCACCCCAACGCGGAAAATCTGCGCCACACTGGTCGCATACAAATGCCGTTTTGATTTTTTTACTCATTGTTTTATTAATATCGTTTGTTCTGCTTGTTAATCGATTTCCGAGTTTAACAATATAACTTCAATCTCTTCGGTAATTTCTTCCTGACGATAAATATGGGATTTATGTCGTAGATTTACAGTTTCATCATCCAGATGCTTTACAGCGCCTTCCAAATGTTGCATACGTTGTTGATTTTCGGCCATTAACGAAATGTAAAAGATTTCATGCAGTACTGCGAACAGATAATGATCTATCAAGTCAGAAAAAAAATCGGTCGGCTCCAGATTGAGTACCGGCGGATTCCCATAACGAAGCGTCCGTTGTTGTTGCCGAGGAAAAGGCGGAAGTATCTGTCGCCGGATAATTTGACCGACTGCGTTATCGTGATATACAACGGTCAGCTGTAATGTGGGATCTACATCAGTCGCACCATAGTTCAGCGGGCGACTAATGTCACCCATAGCAACCTGAAATGAACTGATGGTATCAATCAGCCGATTAAGAATAACAGGCACTTCTTCTGCGACATTGGCACCTTCAATTGAGGCAATTACTTCAAGAGAATGATCTTCCAACCGGTTACAAAGTCTGCTTCCGATTGCAATAACGCCTGAATAAGCCTCCTCCTCAATTGTATTAATAAGGCTTTCATTAAAATCACCGCAAAAGCCACGCTCAGCACCTACCAAAATACAGACATGCGTGGTGTTATCATCAGCGATTGATAAGGGGTAAAAATCCAGAAAATCCATAGCCACATTTTCAATATTAGCCACAGCCTGGCCCTGCATAATTTGAAAACGCGTCAATTTATGAGTTTCTATGAAAGCCAGGTTTTTCATCGAGTTTAATATCGTGCGTATCTCCTCCAGTTGAGTGATATGCAGTTGCAGCATGCGGCTTCGGCTCATGATAACTACCTGACGCCTGTATTAAGCCAGTCTGTGATAGCATCTCGCCATTGCTCAGGGCTACTTTCCAATGTCATTGTTGTGGTTGCAATACCGTGTTCGATTTTTGCCAGATACCCTGCTATTTCACCGGGTTCTGCCGTATTAAAAAAACCGTCATTAAATGCAATCAGCCAAGCCAATTGAAAAAGATTACTCAGCGGAGCCAATCGATCCTGTTTGAGTATTTCCCGTAACAGGCATCCCCTTTTAATTCGTGCTTCCATTGACGCTTCCAGGCGCTGGCCAAAACGGGTAAAGGCCTCAAGCTCGAGAAATTGCAGATAATCCAGTTTCATTTGACCGGCTTGATTGCTGATATTGGAATGCTGGGCTTTGCCGCCTATCCGTGATACCGATTTGGTGATGTCGATAGCGGGAAGAAATCCCGAAACAAACAAATCATTATCCAGATAGATTTGTCCGTCGGTAATGGAAATAAGATTGGTTGGAATGTAGGCGGCAATTTCACCCTGCTTGGTTTCAATGATCGGCAATGCGGTCATGCTACCGCCTCCGTTTTCAGCATTCAAACTGGTTGACCGTTCCAGCAGGCGCGAGTGGACAAAGAAAATGTCGCCGGGATAGGCCTCCCTTCCGGGCGGCCGGCGCAGCAACAAGGACAGTTCCCTGTAGGTTCTGGCATGGGTAGAAAGATCATCGTAAATAATCAGGGTATGCCTCCCCTGCGCCATCCAGTATTCGGCCAGCGCACAACCTGCAAATGGTGCAATATACTGTAAACCGGGCAAGGCATTGGCTTCAGCGACTACGCATACAGTGTATTCCAGCGCACCGTGATCCCGGAGAGTTTCCAAGGTACTGACGACAGTAGAACGTTTTTGTCCTATTAACACGTAGATACATAATACATCCTGGTCTTTTTGGTTAACGACCGTGTCGATGGCGATTGAACTTCTACCCAAACCTTCATCGCCCACAATCAATTGCCGTTGGCCTTTACCAATGGGAATCAAGGTATCAATAATTTTGATGCCGGTGTATAGCGGTTTATGGACAAAATCCCGTGCGATAATTGCTGGCGAGCCCTTTTCCAGGTTTTCTCGTCCTGCAGCATCTGGCGACGGCAGACCATCCAGCGGTGTTCCCAATGGATCGACAATCCGGCCTAAAAAGTCGTCACCGACCGGTATGCTGAGAGGATGCCGGGCATGACGAACAGTAGTGCCGGCTATGAGTGCTTCAGTTTCATAAAGTAAAATAGCGCCAATTCTGTCGCGATTTAGGTCAAATACCATACCCCGACTGCCATCAGCAAAAATCAGGATGTCCTCGATGGCCGCCGAGGACAAGCCCTTAATCCAGGTAATCCCGTCACCGATGGAAACCACTGTTCCTTGTTCGGTCACTCGTAGCCCAGGTCGATAGTTGACAAGCCACTCGGCCTGTTTATCCAAGGCACTCCTGGGCTTATTCTGACTCATAAGCGATCTCGGCAAAACCAGTCAATTCGTGTTTCAGATTGGCGTGCAAAACCCAGGCGCCAATGTCGATCCGAACTCCTGAAATCAGCGAGTCATCTTGATAATATTGAAAATTAACCGGACTGCTGATCATTGAACCCAGTTTTTTCTCCAACAATTGCTGCCGTTCAGTTGTAAACGGATAAACACTGGTGACTTTGATAGCGACCGTTTTTTTATGCTCAAGCATTTGCAGGCAGAGTCTGCAGGCTTTCGGCAAGACCTCGAAATCGTCGATCAGCAACGTAAACAAGCGGGCTTCCAGTTCCGGGCCTGCTGTTTGTTGCAGTAACAATCCGGCAAAGCGGGCGCCGTTTTGTAATGCCTGTTTTTCGGCTTTTTGTTGAAGTTCCTGTTGTTGACGGGTAAGGGTCACCCTGGCTTTTTGCCGTTCCTGCTCAAGTTCGACTTGGAGCTTGTCCATTTGCGCGTTTTTTTCAGCTTCGATTTGCTGGTGCAGTGCATTGAGTGCCGCTTTTTTTTCCTGCATCCAAAGCTTTTGACGGTTTTCATAAAGGCTGCGTAGTTCTTCCGCCTCTTGATGCAGTTTTTTTGCATCGGCAAGTGATTGATCTATATACTGCTTACGTTTGTCAATGACTTGCAGTAATGGTTTATAAAAGAGCCGTTGCAAAATCCAGATCAGGATCAGGAAGTTGATGATCTCAATTACAAAAGTCGATAAGTTGAATTCCATAGTCATTTTAACGGGCTATTTAAGAATATATTCAAGTAATGGATTTTTAAATAGCACGATCAAAATAATGACGAGGCAATAGATGGCCAGTGACTCGATCATAGCAAGACCGATAAACAAGGTTCGCAAAATCGAACGTTCCGATTCCGGTTGCCGTGCCATGGCATCAAGCGCACTGCCGATAGCTTTACCCATGGCGATGGCAGGCCCTATCACCCCCAAGGCAATTCCGATAATGGCGGCGACGGTAGATCCAAGGACAATCAGGGATATATCGGTCATGAGTTACTCCTGTGCATTAAGTTGTCGGGATTGAATGGCGCTGGCCAGATAGACTAGAGCGAGCATACCGAAAATATAAGCCTGTACCAGCGCCTCGATAATATGTAGCATCAGGATCGGAATCGGTGCTAGGAAACCAGCAATGAGTAAAATGATCATGGCTGCCATATCCAGACTCATCATATTGCCAAATAACCGGATGGCCAGGGCAAGGGAGCGGGTAATTTCACTGATAATGTGAAAGGGCAGCAGAACTGGGCTCGGTTTCAAGTAATGATGCAGGTAATTTTTTAACCCCAGCATTCTTATACCAAACCAGTGTACTGAAAAAAACACCAGGCACGCCAGTGCCGAGGTTACAGAAAGGTCCCGAGTAGGCGAATGCAAACCCGGTATTAAGCCTACCAGATTGGCAACAATCAGAAATAACCAAAGGGAAGCAATAAAGGGCATAATTTGCCGTCCATGTTCCGGAGCGACTGCAATAATGGCATCATCAATGGCTGCAACAATACCTTCGATAAAAGTCTGAAAGGACCCGGGCACCCTATCCAGGCGCCGTGTTGAAAGCCAGGAGAACGCTACAAACATCAGCATAATACCCCAGGTGGTGAGGACCGACTCATTGATTGTCAACGGTCCGAGTACAAAGGAAATTTCTTTTTCCATCAAAGCACCCTTTGCTTTATTCTCTTAATAGAAGATACACGTTAAAAATACCAATGACTATGCCAATGATCAACAGACTGAGCGTCCAGTGCATAGAATAACCTTCTATCATGCTGTCCAACCAATGACCCAGATAGACACCTGCGATGATAGGCAATATCATGACCAGAACCATTGTACTGAGATTGACGGTTTGGGCTAACAGATTCGGTCTATCATGTTCCGCTTTTTTAATACGTTTAACCTGGCTTTCAATCTTTTTTTTTAGGCGCTGTTGATTGTTCATAGTCAAAATAAAAGGGATTTGGATACAAATCTAATTTACCTTCCGTACTGTTCGTTGTGTAACAGCAATGCTACTCTGATTAAAGTAAAGTACCATCTTCTTCAAGAATATTACCATGCCAATATCTTAAGATCCGAAATATTCAGGAGGAGGTAAATTCTGCATTAGACATACTAGCCAAGTGATTCAAAATGAACTGTATGTTGAAACCGAAGTTCATAAAATTCCAGTTAGCTTTTGTAATGATAATGAGTTGGCAGAATTCATTCCTGACAGCCCACCCATTAGTGAACCAATAGTTGCCCCCCCATTATGATGCCTAGAATCGGACCTCCAGCAATAGCAAAATCGGCAAACCGTAAAGCAACTAATCCAGCCAATAATCCCGTTGTGTCTCCTAAAG